>DAHVWT010000022.1 GCA_027327915.1 Elusimicrobiota bacterium | reverse complement strand
GTTGAAGCTGTAGCGGGGTGAAGGGGATTGTTATAGATGCTTATTTTGTTAAAATAAACGCGGAATCCCCTGACATGCGCCTAGACCGTCCTATTGTCTTCATCGACCTCGAGGCCACGGGCCTCAACCCCAAGGAGGCGCGGATCGTCGAGATCGCCCTCTTGAAGCGCTCTCCCGACGGCTCCGAGAGCTCGCTGACCGCCCTGGTCAACCCCGGCATGCCCATCCCGCCGGATTCCCAGGCCGTCCATCACATCTCGGATGAGGCGGTGGAGGGGGAACCGGACTTCAAGGAGCTGGCGCCTCGGATCGTCCAGTTCCTGGGCGACGCCGATCTTTGCGGCTTCGGCATCATACGCTTCGACGTCCCTCTTCTCGAGGCGGAGCTGGCCCGCGCGGGTTTTGACCTGATGCTCAAGAGCCGCCGCGTCGTGGACTCCCTCGTCATCTATCACCGCATGGAGCCGCGCAATCTTGCCGCGGCCCATCGCTTCTATTGCGGCCGCCCCATGCCGGTCGCCCACCGGGCGCTCCCGGACGCCGAGGCGGCCGCCTCCGTCTTCTGGGCCCAGCTCGACCACTACCAGGAACTCCCCCGCACCGTCGGGGACCTGGATTTCTTTTGCCACGAGCGCGAGGCCGCGAGGCTTGACTCGGAAGGGAGATTCCTGTTGCGCGCGGGCAAGGTCCACTTTAAAAATGACCAAAAGGGCGGTCGTCCTCCTTTCGGGCGGCCTTGATTCGGCCACGGCCCTCTACTGGGCCGGGAAGCGGGGGTATCGGACGTCGGCGCTGACCGTCGATTACGGCCAGCGCCACCGCCGCGAGCTTGAAAGCGCCCGCCGCCTCGCCCGCGCTGCGGGCGCGGATCTGACGACGCTCTCTTTGGACCTCCCGTGGCTTCCCGATTCCACGAGCCTCGTGGGCGGCTCGAAACCCCTTCCGGATATCCCCGTCGGCCGCATCGGACGAAACGGCATCCCGTCGACCTACGTTCCCGGGCGCAACACCGTCTTCCTCTCGCTCGCGCTCTCCTTCGCGGACGCGCGGGACGCCCAGGCGATCGTCATCGGGGCGAATACTCTCGACTCGAGCGGCTACCCCGACTGCAGGCCTGCCTATCTCAGGGCTTTCGAGAAAGCGGCTCGCCTCGGGAGCCGCGCCGGCGTCCAACAGCGGCCGTTCCGGATTCTCGCGCCGCTTCTGCGGCTCGATAAAAAAGGGATCGTCAAGCTCGCGACGCGCCTGGGGGTGCCGCTCGAGAAAACTTGGTCGTGCTACAGGGGCGGAGACACACCCTGCCGCCGCTGCGATTCCTGCAAGCTGCGGGCCAAGGGCTTCAACGAGGCCGCTCAAAAGGACCCTCTTGTCCACTGATCTTTCCGTCCGCGTCGTCGAGGTGTTCGCGTCCCTGCAGGGAGAAGGGACGCGGCTCGGCGAAAAACAGGTTTTCGTGCGCTTCGGCGGCTGCAACCTCCAATGCGACTACTGCGATGAGCCCGAAACGATCCCCCTGGGCTCCGGAGAGCTCCGAAGCCTGCGCGACATCCAGCGATCGATCGAGGCTCTTGTCCGCGACTCCGGGGCCGCCTCGGTCTCCTGGACCGGAGGGGAGCCCCTGATCCAAAAGTCCTTTCTGCGTTCGGCGCTCCCCTGGGCGCGGGCGGCGGGGTTATCCAACTACATGGAAACGAACGGGACCCATCCCGCCGCCCTTCGGGAGCTGGCGACCCATTGCGATACGATCGCCATGGACGTCAAGCTGCCTTCCGCGACCGGCCGGGAGTTATGGAGCGTCCACCGGGAGTTCCTGAGCGTCGCGCCGGAAAAGACATTCGTCAAGGTCATCCTGACCGCGTCGTCGAGCGGCTCCGAATGGAGAAAGGTCGTGGACCTCGTCGCGGATGTCTCGCCCGACGTGCCTCTCATCCTCCAGCCCGTGACGCCGACGCCGGCCGCGGCGGGGATACCCCCGGAAACGGCCCTTCACTTTCTCTCCATGGCGCGGGAGCGCCTTCGGGACGCGCGGCTCATCCCCCAGTGGCATCCCGTGTGGGGGCTGCCGTGAATCTAGCCGGGGCGCGGCGAGGCTGGAGGATCGAGGCGCTGTCCGTTTTCGCCTTGGCGCTCGCCGCGCGCCTGGCCTTCGTCGCCGTCACCGCCGGGTCGTTCGATCCGGCGAGTTTGCGTTCGGATCCCTTCGATTATCACGACTACGCCGTCCATCTGGCCGATCAAGGGCGCTTCGTCGACGGAGCGGGACATTTGGCGCTCCGCATGCCGGGCTACCCCGCCTTCCTCGCGCTCCTCTATCTTGCCTTCGGCCACGCCTCCCTTTGGCCCGTGGCGATCGTCCAAAGCCTCCTAGGCGCCCTCGCCTGCCTCGCGCTCTACGCCGTCGCCCGCAAGCTTTACGGGGCGCCCTGGGGCGCTCTCTGCGGCGCCGCGGCCGCCTTGAGCTACGACCTCATCGCGCCCTCGGGGCGCATTCTCAGCGAATCCCTGGCGTCGCCGCTCGTCTGTTTCTTTTTCGCCGCTTGGTTTCTCCCATCGCGCCGTCCTTACCTGTGGGCGGCGGCGTCGGGAGCCGTGCTGGGCGTCCTCGTCCTCACGCGGCCCGAATTCGGCCCCTTTGCCGCCGCCTTCTTCCTCCTCGCGCCGCGATTCGTCAAAGGGCAGACCTGGCGCCTCCGTCACGCCGCCGTGGGCCTGGGCGTCCTCGCCGTCGCCTTGAGCCCGTGGATCGTCCGCAACGCCATCGTCTTCCATCGCTTCGTCCCCGGCTGTCTTGATGGCCCGATTTCCCTCTATCGCGGCTTGACCCTGCCTTTGCAGGATATGAAGGATCGTCCCGTGACACCCGAGTCATGGCCCGCCGGGCATGGCGAGATGGAAATCTCTTCCATCTACATGGAGCGATACAAAAACGTTCTCCGCACGACCCCTTTTCCCAAAATCCTGCGCGTCTACGCTTTAAACGACGTGGCGATGTTCTACCCTTTCCTGCCGCAATTCGACTGGACCTACATGCTTTTCGTCCCGCTCTGGCTGTATGCCCTCGCGAGATGGCGGGAATTCCCGGAACTGAGCCCGGTCTGGCTGATGATAGGGCTCTACCTCGCCGCCCACCTCTTCTTCGGCCCGGAATCCCGCTTCCGACAGGCGATCACGGGGCCGCTGCTGCTCGCGGCGGCGGCGGGCGCGAGCGGCGCCTGGCGGCGCTGGGGCGGGAAACTCGCTCCCTGGGCGGCGGCCTACGCGGCGGCGGATATCACGGTTTGGATCTTCGCCCCTCAGGCGCGCCAGGGAGCATTATGGCTTAAGCGCGCGATTTTGGGCCTGGGCGCCGGATGACGATAAAAATTTACACCAAGACGGGAGACAAAGGGGAAACGGGTCTCTGGGGCGGCTCGCGCGTCTCCAAGCACCATCCCCGGGTCGAGGCCTACGGCGCCATCGACGAGCTTAACTGCGCCGTGGGGTTCGCCTTGGCCTCCATGGCCGGAGAGCCAGGCCTTGAGGGGCTGATGGAGGAGCTTCGTCGCATCCAGGGCGACCTCTTCATCTTGGGGACCTTCCTCGCATCCCCGCCGGAGAAACGCTCGACCCTGCCCGCCGCCTTGCGAGCGGGCCCCGGCGAGGAAAAAACGACGGAACTTGAGCGCTCGATCGACCGCATGACGGCCGAGCTCAAGCCCCTCAAACGCTTCATCCTTCCCGGCGGCGCCGTCCCAGGCGCGGCCCTTCATCTCGCCCGGGGCGCGGCCCGCCGGGCCGAGCGGGAAGCCTGCCGGCTCGCCCAGGACGGAGGGGGAGAAGCGCGCGCGATCGTCTACCTCAACCGCCTCTCGGACTACCTTTTCACGGCCGCCCGCTGGACGAACGCCCAGCGCGGCGCCGCGGAAACGGAGTGGGAGGCGCCCCAGTGAGCGGCTCGGCGGCCGTTTCCGTACGCGACCTTTCCTTCACGTATCCCGCCGCCCGCAAGTCGCCGGCCCTCTTGGCGCTCTCCGGCGTCTCCTTCGAAGCCGAGAAGGGAAAATCTCTCGGCCTTCTGGGTCCCAACGGAAGCGGCAAAAGCACGCTCTTTAAGATCCTCGCGACCGCCGCGCATCCGGGCTCGGGCTCCATCTCCATCCTCGGGCATGACATCGTGCGCGAGCGCGCCGCCGTCCGGCGATCGCTCGGCGTCGTCTTCCAGCACCCAAGCCTCGACCTCAAACTCACCGTCAACGAGAATATCCGCTTTCAAGGGAGGCTCTACGGGCTCTCGGGCCCGGCGCTTTCGAGGGCCGTCGACGCCGCCGTCGAGCGTTTCGGCCTCGGCTCCCACGCGAACTCCGCCGCGGAGACCTTGTCCGGCGGCATGAGGCGGCGCGTCGAACTCGCCAAAGCCCTCCTGCATGGGCCCGAGATCCTCATTCTCGACGAGCCCACGACCGGCCTCGATCCCGCCGCCCGTCGCGAATTCTGGCGCCACCTCCAAGACTTGCGCTCCGAGAGATCCCTCACGATCCTCACGACGACGCATCTCATGGATGAGGCCGAGGCCTTGGACCGTCTCGCCATCCTCGATCGCGGCCGGCTGCTCGCCCTCGGCACTCCCGCCGAGCTCAAGGCGACCGTGTCGGGGGATGTCCTGACCGTCGAGTCCGCCGAGCCCCAAAAACTCCAGGCCCTGATGCTCGATAAGCTCGGGATCAAGTCCCGGCTCATCGACGCCGTCCTGCGCGTCGAACAGGCGCAAGCCCACCTGCTCATCCCCCGGATCGTCGAGTCCTTCCCGGAGCTCGCCCAGGCGGTCCATTTCTCGAAGCCATCCCTGGAGGACGTCTTCCTCGGCAAGACAGGACGGCGCTTCGAGATCGGGAAAAAAGAGGGGATGGGCCCATGATCCTCGCGGCCGCGACGCTTTTCGAACGGGAGCTCCTGCGCTTCTACCGCGACCGGGGCCGCGTGATCGGAGCCTTCCTGCCGCCGGTCCTGTTCTGGCTTTTGCTCGGCAGCGGCCTGGGCTCCTCCTTCCGTCTTCCGGGAACGGCCGGCCCCGTCGGCTTTCTCCAGTTCTTCTTCGCGGGGACTCTCATGCTCATCGTGCTGTTCACCTCGGTGTTCGCGACCATCTCCATCATCGAGGACAGAAAGGAAGGCTTTCTCCAGGCCGTGCTCGTGAGCCCTTCCTCCAGGCTCGCGGTGGTCCTGGGAAAAGTCGCGGGAGCAAGCGCCGTGGGCTTCCTGCAGGGCTTGGCCTTTCTTCTCTTCGTCCGCCAGGCGGGGTTCTCGCCCTCCCTGTCCGGCTGGCTCGTGGCGGCGCTGGCGATGCTCCTGTCGTCCGTGGGGCTCACGTCGCTTGGCTTTGCCATCGCCTGGAAATCCTCATCCACGCAGGCCTTTCACGCCGTGATGAACCTATTTCTTCTTCCGCTTTGGATGCTTTCAGGGGCGGTTTTCCCGATCCAGACAGCCCCGCCCTGGCTGCGTCTCGTCATGCGGATCAATCCCGTCAGCTACGGGATCGCGGCCATTCAAGAGTCGCTGGCGCCCGCCCAGGGAATCGCCGGCCTTCCCCATCTCGGGGCCTCGCTCGCCATTTTGACCCTCATGAGCGCGGCGCTCGCCGCCTTCGCCGCCCTGATCGCCTCGCGGGAGTAAGAAAAACCATGCCGATGCGGATCGCCGCCGCAACCGCTCCCTCCGCCGAGGCCGCCGAGTCCCACCGCATCCCCTCGGTTGACGCCTTCCGAGGCCTCGCCGTCGCGGGAATGATTCTCGTCAACTCCCCGGGCAACGACCGCCCCTACTCCTGGATCGCGCACGCGCCCTGGAACGGATGCACGATCGCGGACTGGGTTTTTCCGGCATTCCTCTTTATTATGGGCGTCTCTTTCGTCATCTCCTTTCGACGGCGGCTGGGGCTGGGCGAGCCGCACGGGAGCATCCTGCGCCATGTTTTTCTGCGCTCCGCCGTCATTTTTGGCGTGGGTCTTCTCTCCTCGGCCATCATATGGGGCGCCACGGGGACCTTCCGGCCGATGGGCGTCTTCCAGAGAATCGCCCTCTGCTACCTCGGCGCCGCGTTCATCTTTCTGAAGACCCCGATTCGTGGCCAGAAATGGGTCTTCGCCTCCATTCTCCTTATCTACTGGGCCATCCTTAAGTGGCTCCCCCTGCCGCATCACGGCCCGGGTGATTTTTCGCCCCAGTTCAACTGGGCCTCCTATCTCGACCGCGTGATCCTAGGACGGCATTTGCTTCGCCCGCTCTACGACCCCGAGGGCTTGCTAAGCACGCTGCCGGCCATCGCGACGACGCTCTTGGGGGTCATGGCAGGGGAACGGCTCGTGGACCGTGGGCCGGCCCGAGCGAAGGCCTCGCGCTTCATGGCGGAGGGGGGCGCGCTGATTCTCGCCGGGGCGCTCTGGAACCCCTGGCTTCCGCTCAACAAGAATCTTTGGACCAGCTCCTTCGTCCTCTACACCGGCGGGATTTCACTGGCGGCCTTCGGCGCTTTCCACGCCCTCTACGAGGTTCTCCACCGCGCCCAACTCGCAAGGCCGCTCTTGGTCTTCGGGCGAAACCCCCTGGCCTCCTACTTCCTCTCGGAGATGTTCTACGGGCTTCAGGAGTTTCTCCCCGCGAGAATGCCGAACGGGAGCCCCGGAAACGTCAAGAGCTGGCTTTGCGCCGAGCTCTTCGGCCGCCTCCCCGCGCCGCAAGCCGCGCTCGCCTACGCCTTCGCTTATCTGTTCCTTTGCTGGCTCGCGATGGACTTCTTCTACCGCAAGCGAATATTCATCAAGGTGTAGGCTCCCCAGGGAGCTTGGCGACGCCCTCTACTCCGCCGCGACCGTGATGCGTCCCCGGGGCAGACGAAGGCGGATCGTGGCCGGGATGCCGAACCCCGCAAGGCCGGCCACCGAGGCAAGCCCTCCCTTCAAGCGCGGGCGGATCGTCGAGACAAGGTAGTCCTCGGCGATCGGCCGCGATGCGGCCCAAAGGCCGCGTTTCATGTCCATCGTCCAGTTCGCCCGCGTGATGAGATTGTAGCCCAGGATCGCGGGAACGAGGCCCTTGGCGCGCACCTCGGGGAAAAAGGCGCTCGAGTCGACGCCCGCCACGACCACGTCTTGGAAGTCGTAGAGGCCGACCTTGACGGAGCGGGCCCGGTAGAGCCCGGCCTCCATGGGCTGATTGGCGATGTCGCGGATGACCGTGCGCCCCAGAAGCTCGAAACCCTCCGGATGCTCCGCGATAAAGCGCGGGTCGACCACGGTCAAGCTCGCGCCCGTGTCCCAAAGGCCCAGTCCCCGCTCGCCGTCGATCGCGACGGGCAGGATGAGATGCCCCTGCGCGGAGCGATAGAGCTTGTAGGCGGGGCCCTGGGAGGGCGCCCCGGCGCGCAGCTGCCTGGCCGCGAAGTCGAAGCACAAACTCCCAAGGCGCTTGAACGCCGTGATCCCAATCAAGGCGGGATCCTCTTGGCGGACGCCGAAGCCCATCCCGACCCGCACCATCTCCATGGCGCCCAAGTCAATCGAGCCCGCCCTCACATCCGGAACCCTGACGACCTCGGCGGTCGTCGCCGCCCCGGAGGCGCCCGAGAACCGGGCCTGGCCCACGGCGGGATAGCCCTCGGACTCCTCGTTGTCCTCGATGAGGGACATCGCGGCGCCGCTGTCCAATTGGCAACGACCCGAGGATCGGCCCAACAGGCAGGGGACGCTGAGCACTCCGCTTCCAGCCGAATCCGCGCGCGTCATGAGGAGGGGAGAGATCGTTCCCCTCTCCAGGTCCGGGCGGCTCGCCCTCTTGAGAATCACCGGCGCTTCGAGCTCGAAGCGCCCGATGGGGGCCAGAGACGCTTCAAACGCCTTGTCGCTTGATTCCGAAAGCGCCGACGCGAACGCCGGCGCCACTCCCGCCAACAGCACAAGGGCCGGGATCGCCCCGGCCCGATTCATTGGGTATGTCATGGTTGATGACCTCCTTGGAGGCCAGCGTAACCAGATGAGGAGCGCCGCCCAGGGACTTCCGGGGATCAAGCGGCTGGGTCTTGCGTCCTAATTCGTGGGGGTGGGCCGATGAGGGCGCATGCGCTCGAGGATGCAGCCCATGAGGAAGACGAGCAAGGAAGCCGCGGCGTTCGCCCAGGCGAAATACCCCAAAGCCCAGGAAGGCCTGCGGCAGAGAAGGATCGCGGCGCCGAGGGAAACCGCGGCGGGGATGGCCGCCAGGAAGACGGCGAACTTGATCGGATTGTAGTGGAGGATCACCTGGGTCATGAGCTGCAGCGTCCTGAGGATGTCGCGCAGGGGCTTGACCTTCGATCTCCCGCTGCGGGCCCGATATTCGATGGGGACGAAGGCGACGAACCGGCCGCCCTGGATGAAGGAGAGGGTCAGCGTCGTGGAAAAGGAATAACCCAGGCAGAGGATGGGAAGGGATTCTTGGAGCGCCTGCTTGCGCATGACGCGCAGGCCGGAATTCGCGTCCGGGATCGGCTCTCCCGCCACGAAGGACGCCAACGCCAGATAGATCCAGCGGAGAAGGGCCTGGGAAGGGCTTCCCCAAAAGAGCCGCCCTTGACGGCGACCGACGACGAGATCGAACGCCGGCACGCGATCTAAAAGCCTCACGACGTCGTCGGGCGCGTAGGAGCCGTCGGCGTCGATCGTCAAAATCCAGGGATGGCGCGCGGCTTCGATGCCGGTCCACAAGGCCCGGCCGTACCCCTTGTTCGCGGGATGGGCCAGCACCTTCGCCCCGGCCCGGGAAGCCGCGACGGCCGTCTGGTCGGTCGAGCCGTCGTCGACGACGATGACCTCGAAATCGCCTCGCGAGAGCCCGGCGTTGGAGAAGGCCCTCTCGAGCCCCAAAACCACCTCGCCCACCGCCGCCTCCTCGTTAAAGGCCGGGACGATCGCGCTGACCTGGGGCTTTGGGTTCATCTGTCTCCTTGCGTGGCCGGAATTGTAGCAAAACACCTTGGGAACCTTTTGAGGGCCCAAACCGTCTTTATAGTAGGGATGATAAGCTCCTGGCTCGGCAGGCCGATGACATGGCTCCTCGCGGGATGGATCGTTGTCGCGGCGATCCTCAGGGCCCGCGGGGGCTTCGTGCCCGCGGGGGCCGCAGCGCTCAAGGCGCAGCTCGAAAAAGAGGAGACTCCGGTCGAGGCCCTTGTTCTTTCTCCAGCCCGGGAGGACCTGCGGGGACGCAAAATCGTCGTGCGCGCGCGCCGGGTCTCGGCCCAATCGATCGAGGCCCGCCTTCTCGCCTATCTTCCCGGCGATGTCCCGGCGCCGGCCCTTCCGCTTCCCGGCGAGTCGTGGAGGCTCGTCGGCCGGCTTCGCCTTCCGCGGCGCGCGCGCAATCCAGGGGATTTCGACGAACGCGGCTATCTTTCGGATCACGGCGTGGCGGCGGTCATGGACGTCCGGGACCTCGAGAGGATCGCGGACGGAGGCCTCGGGCGATGGACCCTCGCGCGCTCCGCGGAGAGAACGCGCCGCTTTGTCCTGGCGACGATCGAAGAGGCCTTCGCGACGCGCAAGACGCGGGGCGTGATCGAGGGGGTTCTTCTGGGAGAAAAAAGCCGGCTGCCTCTCAAGGTGCGCCGCGACGCCCAAGACGCGGGCGTCATGCACCTTCTCGTCCCCTCCGGGACGAAAATCGCTTTCGCCATGGCGGGAGCCGAAATCGCGGGAATCGCTCTCGGGCTCTGGCCCTGGCAGCGCTTCCTCGCGGGCATCCTCGCGGGCGGCTACTACACCCTCGTCGTCGGCGCTCTGCCGCCCTACCTGCGCGCCTTCCTTACGATCAGCGCCCTCTACGCCGCCAAGCTCTTCGGCCGGGGAGCGGGGGCGGGATTCCAGGCCCTGACGGTCTCGGCGCTCATGATCCTGATGCTCGATCCCGCGGCGCTCTTCGACGCCGGATTTCAAATGACCTATCTCGCGGTGCTGGGGCTCATGGCCGCGAGGGATCCTCTCGGCCATGAGCGCCGTCTCGACGCGGGCCTGGCGGCCAGGCTCCGGCGCCGCGCCTGGGAATCAATCCGGGCAACCATCGTCGTGGAACTCATGCTTTGGCCTCTCTTCGCGAAGCTTTTCCACCGGGGGCCTCTCGCGGGAGCCTTGGCCAACCCGCTCGCGATCCCTCTCGCCTGCGTGCTGGCGGGACTCGGGTTCGCGCTTTGCCTGGCCCGGGCGCTCGGCCTGACGCCGATCTTTCGCGCCGTCGCCTGCCCCACGAAGCTCCTGGCGGCATGCTTTCGGCGGCTTTGCGCGCTCTTCGCGAGCTTGCCCGCCGCCGCCATGGACCTGCCCGCCATGACGCCTTGGGAGATCGCCCTGTACTATCTCGTCGTCCTCCTGCTCCTGCTTCCCCGGAACCCGCGCGCCCGATCACTCGCGATCGCCTCCGTCATGGCCGGGCTGGCCGCTTCCTGGGCCGCCGGGAGATGCTTGGCGCCGCCCCTGCAAATCTGCCGTCTCCGCGTGCCAAGCTCCGACGCGGCCCTTCTGAGGTTCCACGGCGCCGGCGCCTGGGTGCTGGCCTTCCCGGAAGGCGCCGCGGCCGCCCGCCGCGCGCTCAAGGCCCTGGGCTGGGGGGAACCCAGCCGCTTCTTCCTGATTCGCTCGAATATGCCGAGGCCCCTGCGCCTGGGCCAAACGGAATTCCCCTTTCCGGAGCGCACGGCGCTTCGCCGGAGCGCTTCGGGGCAATGTGATATAATTCGTCTTCGGCTCCGACTGGGAGCGGCTCTCATCTCCAGCGATGGCGAGAAGCTCACGATACGGCGTTACAACCCACAAACCGGTGCGTTCGATCCTCCTTTTCCATAATCCGGCCAAGGAGAAGGAATACAGCGCCGCGGAGGCCGTCCGCCAGGCGCTGGTCAAGCTCGGCATCAAGGTCGTCATGGCGTCGGGCAAGATGTCGGCGCGCGCGGCGGGACATTTCGACCTGGCTCTCGCCGTGGGCGGGGACGGCACCATGCTCGCGGCCGCCAGGGTCGCGGCGCCCCTGGGCTTGGCGCTTCTGGGCGTCAAATCCGGCTTCCTGGGATTCCTGACGGCCGTCGAGTCCGACGAATTCCTCAAAAAGGGCGCCGTCGCCCTCTTGGACGGCCGCTTCGAGGTCGAGCCGAGGATGCTCCTCGAAGTCACCGTCAAGCGCTCGGGACGAACCGTGATGGGGCCCACCTTGGCCCTCAACGATTGCGTCATCCGCGCGGGGCGAGAGGCGCGGGCGATCCTCGTGAAGGCCCATTGGGGAACGTCTTACCTCGCGGATTATTTCGGCGACGGCCTCATCGTCGCGACGCCGACCGGCTCCACCGCCTACGCCCTCGCGGCGCAAGGCCCGATCGTGGAGCCGAGCCTGGGCGCTCTCGTCCTGACGCCCATCTGCCCGCACACGTTGGCGCAAAGACCCCTTGTCCTGCCCACGTCGCGGGCCGTGGCGCTCACGCTCGGCCGCCGCCATGAGACCGACACCCCGCAGGTCTTCGTCTCGCTCGACGGCCAGATCACGGCGGCGCTCAAGGTCCACGACCAGGTTCACATCAGGCGCTATCCCAAGCCTCTCCATCTCTATGGCGACCCGCGCCGCCCCTATTTCGAGGTGCTCCGCCAGAAGCTGCGCTGGGGAGGCGCCTGATGCTTAAAACTCTCCGGGTCAAAAACTTCGCCCTGGTCAACGCGGTCGATATCGAATTCGCCCCGGGCTTCAACGTCCTCACCGGCGAGACGGGAGCGGGAAAATCGATTCTCCTCGAGGCCATCGGATTTTTGCTCGGCGGCCGATCGAGCGCCTCTCTCGTGAGGACCGGCGCCCAAGGCCTCTCGGTCGAGGGGGTCTTCGACGCGGCCGCCTTCCCCGAGGAGCTGCGTCGGCGCCTGGAGCTCAAAACCCCGTCGCTCGTCGTCCGGCGCGAGCTCGACGGGCAAGGCCGCACCCGCGCCGAATGGAACGGCCGGCGCCTTCCCGTCTCCGAGCTCGCCGCCCTCGGCGAGAGCCTTGTCGATTTCCAAAGCCAAAACGAGCACCAGACCCTGCTCAAGCCCGCGCTCCAATTGGAGCTCCTGGACCGCTACGCGGGCCTTGAGGAGCGCCGCCGGGAGATTCGCGGGCTCTATGAGGAATGCCGCCGGCTCGAGGCGGAGCGCGACGGCGCCCGGCTCTCCGCCGAGGAACGCGAGCGACGCCTGGAGCTTCGGCGCCTGGAGCTCTCCGCGATCGAGTCCGCCCGCCTGCGTCCGGGGGAGGAGCGGGAGATCGAGGCCGCGATCCCGCTTCTTAAGCACGCGGAGAAGGCCGCGGGCCTCATCGATGCCGCGCGCGCCCATTTGAGCGAGGAGGAGGGTTCGGCGGCCTCGAGGCTCTCGGCCGCGCTCAAGAGCGTCGCGGAGCTGGCCCGGATCGATCCGGGCTTCGAGGCCCTCGCCGCGGCGCTCGAACCCGCCCGCGCCGCCGCCGAGGAGGCTTCCCGGACCCTGCTCGGCCATCGGGACCGCCTCTCCATGGACCCAGGAAAGCTCGATGCCCTTTATGGCAGGCTCGACCAGATCGCCCGCGCCGCCAAAAGATACGGCGGCGTCGAGGAAGCGCTCAAGCGCGCCGGGGAAATCGCGGAGGAGATCGCGGCGCTTGAATGCGGCGACACGCGCCAGGAGGAGCTCGACCGCCGCGCGGCGGAGTCCCGCCGGCGCCTCGAGCGCGTCGCCGAGGAGACGCATCAAAAAAGGCTCCAGGCCGCGCGCAAGCTCGAGGCGGAGGTTTTAAGGGAGCTCCAGGGCCTGGGCCTGGCGGAGTCGCGCTTTTCGGTCGCGATCACCATGGACCCCGAGCATCTGGGCTCCACGGGGTCGGACTCGGCCGAGTTCATGATCGCCGCGAATCCAGGCGAGCCGGAGAGGCCCTTGCGCCAGACCGCCTCCGGCGGGGAGCTTTCCCGCGTCGCCCTCGCGCTCAAGACCGCGCTTTCGGGGGCGGACGGCGTCCCCATCCTCGTTTTCGACGAGGTGGACGCCGGGGTGGGAGGGGCCGTCGCCCGCGCGGTGGGCCGCAAGCTTCTCGCCCTCTCCTCGGGCCGGCAAGTGCTCTGCGTCACCCATCTGCCCCATATCGCCTCCATGGCCGAGGCTCATTTTTCGGTGCGCAAGGTCCGAGAAGGCCCAAGGACCGCCGTCACCGTCGAGCGCCTCGACGGGGAGGCGCGGGTGAAGGCCCTCGCCGTCATGCTGGGAGGCGAGGATCGAAGCGAGGCGGGCCGCCGCCACGCCAAGGAGCTGCTGACATGACGACGCCATCCAAGGTTCGCACGCGCTTCGCGCCGTCCCCGACCGGCTTCCTCCACATCGGGGGCGCGCGGACCGCGCTGTTTAACTGGCTCTTCGCCCGGCATCACGGCGGCGTCTTCGTGCTGCGCATCGAGGACACCGACGAGGTCCGCTCCACGCACGAGTCCGTCGACGCCATTTTGGATTCCTTGCGCTGGCTAGGGATCCCTTGGGACGAGGGTCCGGAGACTCTGGAGAAAGACCGCGGCCCCTACGCCCCCTACTTTCAGATGAAGCGAATCGACTCCTACCGCGCCTTCGCCCGGAAGCTCCTTCAAGAGGGCAGGGCCTACCCCTGCTACTGCACGAAGGAAGAGCTGGACGCGATGCGTCGGCTCGCCCAGCTTGAGAAAAGGCCTCCCCGCTACGACGGGCGATGCCGCGATCTCACCGACGAGAAGCGCCGGGAGTTCGAGGCCGCGGGGAAAAAAGCGGTCCTGCGCTTCCGGATGCCCGACGAGGGGACGACGGCGGTGCCGGATCTCATCCGCGGCAACGTCCAATTCGAGAACGCCCTCCTCCAGGACTTCGTCATCATGAAGGCCTCCGAGGTGCCGACCTACAACTTCGCCTGCGTGATCGACGACCACGCGATGGAGATCAGCCACGTCATCCGCGGCGACGAGCATCTCTCGAACACGCCCTCCCAGCTCCAGCTCTACGCCGCCCTGGGCTTTGAGCCCCCGGCCTTCGCGCATCTCTCGATGATCCTGGGGCCGGACGGCGCCAAGCTCTCCAAGCGCCACGGGGCGACCTCGGTTCTCGAATACCGCGACCAGGGGTACTATCCGAAGGCCCTGCGCAACTATCTGGCGCTTCTCGGCTGGGCGACCTCGGAGTCGCAGGAACTATTCGAGGAGGAAGAGCTCTTCCGCAAATTCTCGATCGAGGGCTGCCAGAAAAGCCCCGCGAGCTTCGACCCGGCGAAACTCCTCTGGATGGACGGCGAATACCTGCGCAAGCTCCCGGCGCCGGAGCTCCTCGCGGCCGCGCGGCCCTTCCTCGAGAAGGCGGGGCTGTGGGGGAAACCGGGGCTCGAGCAAGTGGCGGCTCTCGAGCGGGAGAAATACAAGCTCCTCTCGGACGTCCCGAAGCTGCTGGACTTCTTTTTCAAGGACTCGCTGGACTGGACCGACAAGGCCCAGAAGCTCGTGGCGGCCGACGGACCGCGGGCCCTCCTGGGGGAGCTCGCCGCCGAGCTCTCAAGGCTTCCTTCCTTCGCCGCGAAGCCCCTCGAGGAAGCGATCCGGGGCTTTTGCGCCGCGAGATCCCTCAAGACCTCCCAGGTCTTCCATCCGCTGCGCGCCGCGGTCTCCGGCCGCACGGAGGGGCCGAGCCTCTTCGAGATGCTGGCGGCGCTGGGCCGGGAGAAGGTGATCGCTCGCCTGCGCCAAGCGGCCGCGACGCCGGGACCGCTCGCCCGATAGATCGATCGGGCGAGGAGCGGCTTTTCGTGCTATTCCTGCGCTCCCAGGGCGGCCCCCAGGAGGGCGGCGCGGTCGTTGAGAATCACGTGGACGGGCATGCGGGAGAGGCTTTCCGCGTGCCGTCCCTTGTCCAGGAAAGCCCGCATGAAAACGCCGCCGCGCTTCAAGGCCGGCAGGATCTTGGGCGCGATCCCGCCGCCCAGGAAAACCCCGCCCGTGGCCCAGCCGGCAAGCGCCGCGTTGCCGGCCGCGGCGCCGTAGACCTGGACGAAGACCTCGAGGGCCCTCACGCAAAGGGCCGAACGCCTGGCGATCGCGGACGCGGCGATGACGGCCGAGGGATCCCCGTTTTCGAGATCCTCTCCCAGCCAACGCGGCTCCCGCGCGAAGCGCCGCTTTTTTAGGAATGAATAAATCGCGTGGAGCCCGGGGCCGGAGAGGACGCGCTCGAAACTCACGTGCCCGTACTCCTTCATCATATGCTCGAGGAGCCTGATCTGAAAGCCGTCTCGAGGGCCGAAATCCGTGTGACCGCCCTCCGAGGGAACAGGACGATAGCGGCTTCCGTCCCAGAACGAGAAAGCCTCCCCAAGCCCGGTTCCGGCGGAAACGAGGGCCCGCGTCCCTCCGGGAGCGCAATACCCGCGGTTGAGGATCGAAAAATCGCGCGGCTTTAAGGCGTCCAGGCCGCGGGCGTTGGCGACCAAGTCGTTCATGAGGCCGACGGTTCGGAGCCCGGCGACCTTGGCCAGGGATTTCGCGACGACCGGCCAAGGAAGATTCACGCCGCGCACCCGTCCGTCGTGAACGGGGCCGGGCGCTCCAAAGGCGGCCGCGGCCGGCGCGGCTCCCTTCCCATGCATTTTCAGGAACTCCGCGAGCATCTCCCCGGCGCCGGGAAAGTCCGCGCTGAAATAGGATTCCTCGGCCAGGGGGGCCAGCTCCCGCGCTCCCTTCCGGCGAAAGAGGCCGAGATTCGTCTTCGTCCCGCCGATGTCGCCCGCGAGAACGATGGGCATCGGCGGGCCTTAGGCGGTCGCCAGGGCCTTGAGCCTGGCGTCGATCGTCGCCAGCAGGGAATGGTAGGAGTCGCTGAAGGACTTCACTCCTTCCTCCTCGAGTTTCTTCGTGACCTTCGCCAGGCTGATCCCGGCCTTCTCGAGCCCCGCCAGATGCTCGCGGGCCGCTCCAAGGCCTTCCTCGACCGTCATGGCGAGGCGGCCATGGTCCCGAAACGCGTCCCAGGTGGCGGGGGGGATCGTATTAACGGTGCGGGAGCCGATCAAGGCTTCGACGTAGTAGACGTCTCCATAGGCCGGGTTCTTCGTCCCGGTGCTGGCCCAGAGGGGCCTCTGGACGCGGGCTCCCTTCACTTCCAAGGCCTTGAAGCGTTTCGCATGGAAGGTTTCTTTAAATCGCTCATACGCCATTTTCGCGTTCGCGATGGCTGTTTTGCCGAGCAAGCCCTGGAATTCGGCGCCGTTCTCCGATGGCTTCCGGCTCATCAAGGCGTCGATCTCTTTATCCACGGCCGTATCGATGCGGCTGACGAAGAAGCTCGCGACCGAGCTCACTCGGGAGATATCCAAGCCCTCGCGGCCGCGCTTCTCAAGGCCGGCCAAGTAGGCCTCCATGACTTCCGCGTATCTCTCGTTCGAGAAGATGAGCGTCACGTTGATGCTGATGCCGTCCGCGATGAGGCGCTCGATCGCGGGAAGGCCTTCCCGCGTCGCCGGGATTTTAACCATGAGGTTCGGACGGTCGATCGTCCGCGAAAGCCGCCGAGCCTCGGCGACGCTGGCCTCCGTGTCGCGGGCGAGATCCGGGGAGACCTCGATCGAGACGAAGCCGTCCCCGCCCTTCGCGGCCTCGTGAACCGGTCTTAAAAAATCGCAAGCCTGGCGGATGTCGTCCGTCGCGAGCTTCTCGAAAACTTTCGCGGGCGCGGTATCGCCGCGGCGCGCGCACTCGATAAGGTCCCGCTCGTAGCCCTCGCCGCTCGATATGGCCTTCTCGAAAATAGTGGGGTTCGAGGTGATGCCTCGCAGCCCGTCCTCCTCGATCATGCGGCGCAAAGCGCCCGATTGGAGCAGTCCGCGGCTCACGTTGTCGTACCACGGGCTTTGCCCAAAGCGCGCCAAGCCCTTAAGAGGATTTTCCTTCGAATGTCTGGATTCCATAATTAAATTTTACAACCTTTTCGGTGCAGCCGCCATTGGGGGCTCATGGTATAATAGCGTTGCAAGCCAGTGAATTTAAACAAAGGAGTGAGACCATGAAGAAACTGCTGATCCTCGCCGCGGCGCTTGCCTTGACGCCCGTGAGCTTCGCCGCCAATCCCGCGGCCGCCGCCCAGACGATGAAGGGGGAAATCCTCGACATGGCCTGCTACATGGGCCACGGCGCCAAGGGTCCCAAGCACGCGGGCTGCGCCAAGGGCTGCGTCGCCGCCGGAGCGCCGATGGGCCTGCTCTCCGAGAGCGGAACGGTCTACCTTCTCGTCGAGAACCACGCCGACAAGAAGGCGAAGAAAGCCTACAATGCCGCCAAGGATCTCGCCGGATCGAAAGCCTCCGTCACGGGCAGCGTCGTGACCCGGGGCGGCATCCAGGCGATCGTCGTCAACAGCGTTTCGAAAGCCTAAGGCGGGGGATCGGGGTCAGGGGTTAGGGGATAGGACGAAGCACAAGTCTCCCCGAACCCCCGCCCCACGGTCCTGAGTCCCCATGAAGTGGTATTTGTTGCACCCGATGGCGGTGCATTTCCCGATCGCGCTTTTAACGACGGGTTTCCTTGCCGAGGCCGCGGGGACGTGGTTTAAAAAACAGAATAGCAACCAGGACGCCGCCCCTCGTCTTCCGTGGCTTCAAGACGCGGCTTCCTGGCTTTTATGGCTGGGGACACTCGCGGCCCTTGTCACGCTGGGGCTTGGGCTTCTGGCCGCCAAGACCGCGCCTCATGTGCCGGAGGCCTGGGATACCCTGATCGCACACCGCAACGCCGGCTACATCGCCTGCTTTTTATTCTCCCTGCTGTCCGCTTGGCGATTCTTTTCCAGGCCGAAAGCCGGTCTTTTTCTCGCGGCTTGGCTTCTTCTAGGCCTCAGCGCCCTGATCTATGCCGCCTACCACGGAGGCGAACTCGTCTACCGCTACGGGATGGGGACCGCGCCCAGCGCGGAATAGAGCCGCTAAAAGTTGCTGTCCGACTGCTTGGCGGCGTTCTTGTCGAGGGACAAGACATAGGACGCGACGGCCTCGATCTCGCTCTTGTCGAGTACCTGGCCCCACGGAGGCATCCGCAGGAGAGGCGCGGGCTTCGACGGATCGGCGGGAGTTGAAACGACCCCGAATTCGATTTTTCTGAGAAGCTCGTTGCGCGTGTATCCCTCCGCGACCATCGTGAGGGAGGGTATGAGCCCCCCGACGACGTTGTTGTTGGGATAACCGCCCTGGCCGCCCTTGCCATGGCAGGTGTCGCAGCCGGCCATGTCGAAGATCTCGTGGCCGCGCGCGATGGGGTCCTTCATGAACAGGGGCGCGTTCCAAGGACGATTCTTGCCCCAGGCCTGCCCCTTCTGCTCCGACAGATACGCGACGACGGCATGCCTCACGTTGTCGGGGAGATGGAAGTTCGGCATGACGGTCTTGTCGCGCCAGGCGTGCGGGTTCTTGAGCCAGCGGTCGAGCCATTGAGAGCTCTTCCTGAATCCCACCATCGTCAGGTCGGGGGCGTAGGTCCCGCCCTCGCCGCCGAGCGCGTGGCATTTGACGCAACCGTAGCCCTTGAAATAAATCTCCCCCATCTTGGCGAGCGCGGCGGGGTCGCCCGCGAGCGAAACCGGGGCCTGCTGAGAGCAGGCCGAAAACCCCAAGACCGCCAGCGCCGACAAGAATAATCTTCGATCGTTCATGCCCTCACCCCGTACCAGAATAGCCCGTAAACGGCGGGAAGATACGCCAGGGACGCGAGAAAAAGCCTTCGGGCATCCGGCAAGCTCATCGTGACGCTCGTCCGAAGCCCGAGCGGCAGATAAAGAAGGCCCAGCGCCATGGCGGCCAGAGCGTAGCCGATGCCGGCCGCGCCCCCGAAAAAAGGGATGAGCGTCAACGGAAGGAGGCCGAAGGAATGTATCGCGATCTGGATCGCGGTCAGGCGGCCCGACGGGTCGACGGCCGGCATCATTCGAAAACCGGCCCGGGCGTAATCCTCGCGATGAATCCAGAAAACGGCTAGAAAATGAGGGATCTGCCAGAGAAATTGCACGCCAAAGAGAACCCACGCGGGCCAGGCCAGGCTTCCCCGGGCCGCAGCCCAGCCGATCAACGGCGGAGCGGCGCCCGCCGCGCAACCAAGCCAGGTCGCCTGGGGCGTCAGCTTTTTGAGAGGAGTGTACCCCGCGGCATAAAAAGCGATCGCGGCAGCCGAGATCCAAAAGGCGCAACGATTGACCGCAAACGCCATGACGGCCAACCCCAAGGCGGCCAAGACGATCCCGAACAGGATCGCCGATCGCGCGGAGACGCGCCCCGAGGGCACGGGCCTGGCGGCGGTGCGGCGCATGCGGGCGTCCTCGGCGCCCTCCAAACCCTGATTCAGCGCGCCGCAGGCCCCCGCGACGAGGGCGAGGCCGGCGGCCGCCCAAAAAAGAAGGCGGATCGGGCCGCCGGCGATGGCGAATCCCAGGATTCCGGTCGCGATGGAGAAAAAAGCGATCCGCGGCTTCGACAGCTCCCAGTAGACGCTCATGCCGCGGGCCTCTCGGCAAGGCAGGAAGCCCTCAGCGCCAAGATCAAGCAGGCGCCCAGCAAAAGAGCGCCCACGAGCACGTGCGCCGTGCGCAAGGCCACGCCGCCAGTCCACCCCAGCGGCGCCGTGTCCGAGTAAAGCCACCAGTAGCTCGCGACTCCTAAAAAAATCTGGAGGGGAAGAAGGGCCGCGGCCGCGATTCCGGGAGCCCGCAGCGAGGCGGCGCCCGTTCCGAGCGCCGACGAAGCGGCCAAGGCGACCGCAAGAACAACGGCCGCCGCCCAAAACGCATGCACGCTCACCCACAGCCCCGTGTGGCGCGCGACGGCTCCAAGGATGATCTGGGCATAAACGACCACCACGGCCAGCGCGCTCCGGAGCGCCGCGGGCGCCGCGAAGGTCGGGGAAAAAGAGGAGTAGGCTCCGGAGCTCATCTCGCTCAAGGCCACCAAGAGGCAAAAAACGATCTGCGCCAGGCCCGCGTGCAGGATGGAAACGGCGGGCGGCAGCCTCAAAATCACCGTGAGGCCGCCGAGCAGCGCCTGGAGCACGATCGCCCCGACGCAGAAGGCGGCCGTCACCCGGAGAGGCCTGCGCTCCCGTCCGATCCACGCCCGCAGTCCCAGGCCGAAGGTCAAAAGCGCCACCGTCCCCGCGATCATGCGATGGCCATGCTCAAAAAAGACTCCGCCCGTCATTCGTGGGAAAAATCCGCCGAAGGAGAGGGGCCAATCCGGGACCGAAAGCCCGGAGCCCGTCGAGGTCACGAGCCCTCCGGCCCCCAGGAGAATAAAGGCGCAGACGGCGACAAACACGGCGAAAGAGTGGAACCGGGCCTCGCCGGCGGCGGCCTCCACGATCACGCCCCCCTCAGGGCGCGTTCGCGCTCCGCTTGGAGGACAAGCCTCACGACAAAGGCGATCATGGCGAAGACAGACCCCGCCAGCGTGAAAATTCCGACGGTGATCCCCAGGATGAGCCCGCGATTGCCGTGCGTGAGGCCAAAGCAAACCGCGCAGGCCTGGGCGTTCGATCCGCCCAGGAAGGAAAGCAGGCGCGCCAGGATCATCTCAATCCTTTATAGCGGCGCTTAAACCAGAAGAGATAGCCCAGACCGAGAACAAAAAGCGCCCCGGCGGCGGCCAACAGCCCCATGTCGAGCCGCCCGGCCATCATCTGCCGGCCCGTCCAGGCCAGCGTGAAGAGCATCAGCGACAGCGCTAGATAGATGAAAAAGAGATGGAAGGACTTGAGGCTGATCATGCCGGTCTCGGCCGCGCTCACCGCGCCTCGGCTTCGGCCGTGACGTTCGTGTGCGTCATCCTGCCCGAGAGAAGGTCCTGATCGGAAATGGGAAGGATGAAGAGGAAGAGGACGAAGAAGACCGTCATCGCCAGGATGCCGTAGATAAAGGCCCGCTCTCCCTTCAAATGCATGAAGAAGGTCGCGACCAGGGAGGCCTTGACCGTCGCGATCATCATGGCGACGGCCACTCCCGCCAGGATGGGCAGGTGCCAATAGGAGACAAGAACCGTCGTCACCGTGAGGACGGCCAAGGCGACGAAGACGGCGACGTAGATATTGACCTCCGGGCGATGCGGGTGATGCGCCCGGGGGTCGATCGAGGCGACGGCGGCGTGATCGCTCATAGGAGATAGAAGGTCGGGAAGAGGAAGATCCAGACGATGTCAACGAAGTGCCAGAACAGTCCCGATCCCTCGATGCGGCCCATGAAGAGAGGATGGTCCCACTCTTTTTTCGAGAGCACGAACAAGGCGCCGTTGACGATCATCCCGCAGATGACATGCAGGCCGTGCAGCCCCGTCATCGTGAAGTAGAGCGCGTAATAGATGCTCGTCGAGGGGAAATGATGGACGCGGAATTTCGCCGCCCACTCAAACGACTTGATCCCCAGAAAGACGAAGCCCAGGGCGATCGTGACGCCCAGATAGATCCGGAAGCCCTTATAGTCGCGGTCCCAGCACTTGGCATAGGCCATGACCATCGTGACGCTCGAGACGATGAGGACCAAGGTGTTCGTGAAGCCCAGCGGAACGTTGAGCACCTCCCAACCGCGAGGCCACTCGGAAGCGCCCAATCGCAGCACGATGTAGGTGGTAAAGAGCGTCGCGAAAAGCATCACCTCGGAGGCGAGGAAGAGCCACACGCCCAGCTTGGCGTTGGTCAGGCCTGTCCGGAACTCGGACGGGGGAGCGGCCACGGCGGCGGCGGTCGTCATGCGCCCTCCCATTCGACGTTCTGGGGCAGCCAATCCTCGCGATAGCCGGGGACCGAGTAGCCGTAGGGATCGTGATAGACGCGCGGAGGCTTCTCGAAATTGCCGTGCGGCGGCGGCGAAGGGCAGGCCCACTCGAGCGTCGTCGCCTTCCAGGGGTTCTCCTGCGTCTTCTCTCCCCAGAAAATGCCGTGTATCACGTTGATGATGAAGGGCAACTGGAAGAGCATCAGCAGTCCCGCGGAGACGGTCGAGACGATGTGCCAATAATGGGCCGGAAGGTTGTGAATCTGGGCGGTCGGGTCGTAGAGGCGCCGGGACTCGCCGTGCAGGCCGATGATGAACATCGGGAAGAAGACCCCGTTCATCGCCGCGACGCTGCCCCAGAAATGGACCTTGCCCCAGAAATCGTTCATCTTGCGGCCGAACCACTTGGGGAACCAGTGATAGACGCCTCCCATGAGGGCGATGATCGACCCGGTCACGACCACGTAGTGGAAATGGCCGATGATGTAGTAGGTGTCGTGGAGATAAATGTCGGTGACCGTCAGCCCCAACGGCAGGCCCGTGAGGCCCCCGATGCCGAAGAGGGGCATGAAGGCGAGCGCGAAGAGCATCGGGACCGAGAACCGGATCGAACCGCCTTGAAGGCTGTAGATCATCGAGGTCAAGATCGCGACGGACGGGACCGATATGATCATCGTCGTGACCAGGAAGAAGTTGCCCAGCATGGGGGACATGCCGCTCACGAACATATGATGGGCCCATACGACGAAGGAGAGGACGCCGATCGCGAGCATGGAGTAGACGATGATCTTGTAGCCGTGAAGCGGCTTGCGCGTGTTGGCCGCGATGATCTCGCAGACGATCCCCATCGCCGGGAGAAGAAGGACATAGACTTCGGGATGCCCGAGGAACCAAAAGAGATGCTCCCAGAGAAGCGGGCTTCCGCCTCCCGAGGCCGCCACCTTCGTCCCCAGCACGACGAGCCCGGCCGGGATGAAAAAGCTCGTATGAAGCACGCGGTCCATGAGCTGAAGAACCGCCGCGGCTTCAAGCGGAGGAAAGGCGAGCAGAAGCAGGACCGAGGTCACGAGCTGGGCCCAAACGAAAACGGGAAGCCTGAAGAGAGAAAGGCCCGGCGCCCGCATATTGATGCCGGTCGTCAAGAAGTTGATCGCTCCCAATAGGGAGGAGGTGATGATGAGCACCATCGAGACGAGCCAGGTCGTTTGCCCCGGGTTGAACTCCGCCAAAGGCGCGTAGGAGGTCCATCCGCTCTGGGCGGCGCCTCCCGGAAGGATAAAGGAAGAGAGCATCAGGACGCCGCCCACGAAATAAAGCCAGTAGGAGGCCATGTTGATGCGCGGGAAAGCCATGTCATCCGCGCCGATCTGAAGGGGAAGAATGTAGTTTCCGAACGCGGCGAATCCGAGCGGCACGATGCCCAGGAAGATCATCAAGGTGCCGTGCATCGCGCCGAGGGAGTTATAGAGTTCCCCCGTCATGATGCCGCCGGGAGCCAAGAGGGGCGAGATGAGCCGACCAACGAAGGGGATCGGGGTCCCGGGATAAGCGAGCTCCCAGCGCATCAGGAGCACCATGGTAAAGCCGATGAGGAGAAAAACCCAGGAGGTGAAAAAGTACTGGAGCCCGATCACCTTGTGGTCCGTCGCGAACACGTATCGCCTCCAGAAGCTCCGCGGGGCGTGTCCGTGCTGGTCGTCTGACATGCGTTGCCTCCTTTAAAAATTGGCTCCGGGAGCGGCGGCCTGCTGGGGCTTCGCCGGCGCCCGGCTCTTAAGCCAGGCCTGGTATTGATCGGGCGACTGCACGACGACGACGCCGGTCATGAGGCTATGCGCGAAGCCGCAGAGCTGGGCGCAGGCAAGCTCGTAGGTCCCCGCCTGGGTCGGCTTGACCCATACGGGGATCTCCATCCCCGGGACCGCGTCCTGCTTGAGGCGGAACTCGGGAACGCCGAAGCTGTGGATGACATCGAGCGTGCTCAGGTGAATCAAGGCCTTGGCCCCGGCGGGGAGATGGATTTCGTTGGCGAGCACGACGTCGTCCTGGGCCGCGGGATCGGTCAGGTCGAGCCCGATCGGGTTGTAGAAGTTGATGAGCTCGGGCTTTCGGCGGCCGAATTTGCCGTCCGGCCCCGGGTATTGGACGTTCCAAGCGAACTGCTGGGCGATGACGTTGAGCTCCACCGGATCCTCGTTGCCGCCGGGGAATTTCATCTTGATATGGGCCCACACGGGGATGGCGTAAAAAATGATGAGGCCGATCTCGAAGATCATGACGATGACATCCGGGACGAGGCTTTTCAAGCTGTGCGTCGTGTCATCGAGCGAGACGCCAACATCCGCGCGGTGGCGGTAGCGAATCAAAAGGTAGGTGAAAAACGCGCCCCAGAGAACGAAAATAATCAACATCGCCCAGTGGATCAGGGCAATCCCGCTGTCGATCTCAGGAGCGAAGCTGGCCGCCGCCGGAGGCAATCCCCAGTTGAAGGCGTAGCTCATCGAACGACGTTACACTAGCACAAAGGCGCTACATAAAGCAACCACGCCGGCCACGGATAATCCATGACCGGCGTCATGCTTTGGCGGCTTGGCAACCGCTCTAAGGCGCTAAACGAGGTTTTTTACTGGCACAGGCCGGAGCCGCACTGCCCCGAACAGCACTCACTCCCGGCCGAGCAGGATTGCCCGCTCTCCCGGCAGTCGTTGTGCGGCGGGAAAAAGGGCGGCCAAGGCCAGGGATGCGGCGGGACAATCGGATGCGGTTCCGGATGCGGCTGAGGCGCCGGGGTCGGATGCGGCGCTGGATGCGGAGCGGGCGCCGGATGCGGGGGGACAATCGGATGTGGGGGAACGACAGGATGCGGCGGGATGATCGGCGGCGGCGGGGCGACCCGAGCGGCCGACTGAACCAACATGTTGAACGACTGGGCGGCCTTGGCCGAGGATTTCTCAGCGTCCGCGGGATTGCCCGCGACGACACGGCTCGCGGCCACTAAAAGGGCCGCCATGACTGCAAGCAACGGTTTCTTCATCGATACACTGCCTCCTCTTTTATTCAGCTCTTAGACGGATCCGGCACTCCAAGTGCCTAAGAGCAACCAAAATATTTTAATAGGACAGCCCGTTCCTCGCATGAGGCGAAAGGGCAGAATTCAAGGGGCCGAAGGTCCCAGCACGAAAAACAACGGCCGCTGCAGCCGCCTGGGCCGCGGTTGCTGTCCTACGGCTTGCGGAAGAAGTTTTCCCGGTAGAAGGCGAGCTCGGCGACCGATTCCCTGATGTCGTTCATCGCCTCGTGCTCTTTGGCCTTGTCGTACTTGTAGGCGGAACCAGGATACCAACGCTGAACCAATTCCTTGACCGTGCTGACGTCGATGGAACGGTAATGGAAGTAGTCATGGAGCCGGGGCATGTATTTAATAAGGAAGCGGCGGTCCTGGCCGATCGTATTGCCGCAAAGGGGCACTTTGCGTTCCGGGCAGTGCTTCGCCACGAACTCAAGCGTCATGGCCTGGGCCTCGGCCATGCTGATCGTCGATTCCAGCGAGCGCCGGGTCAGCCCCGATTGGCCGTGCTGCTTGACGCACCACGGGTCCATGCGCGCCAAGACTTCCTCCGGCTGCCGGATGGCGAGGCAGGGGCCTTCGGCGAGAACGTGGAGCTCGCCGTCCGTCACGAGAGTCCCGATTTCAAGGATCGTGTCCCTTTCGGGGTCGAGCCCCGTCATCTCGAGATCGAGCCAGATGAGATTCTTGGGATCCTGCACTACTGGCCGAGCCTTTGTTCGATCTCCCGCCGCATTTCGTCTCCCATCCGTTCCATCGCCGCGATCTGCTGGCGGATGACGGCTTGGGGGTCGTAGGGCCGACTCTGCGTCACCATCTCCCGGGGCGCCGAAACCGCATGGAGAGGAGCGCCGGGGACTGGGGCCGCCGGGGAGGGAGAGGCCGAGGGCGGAGCCTTGGCGACGACGAGATTCTCGGGCGCCGCCGACGCCGCCGGCGCCGCGGAGGAAGGATTGGAATAGGCGATTTGGAGGCCCTGGTCGGCCAGCCAGCGCTGGACCACATCCGATCGAATCGCGAAGTTGACCGCGGTGATCGCCAAGCCTCCCGCTCCCTCGCGCGCCATGGCGGTGTTGACGCCGATGATATGGGCCGAAGCGTCGAGCAAGGGACCCCCGGAGTTGCCGCGATTGATCGAGGCGTCGGTCTGGAAGGCCGCCTTGCCGTGAACGCCGCCCAAGTCGGCGATCACGGTGCTCACGATTCCCGTCGTCAAAGTCCAAAGGCCCCCCTGCTCCGGCTGGCCGATCGCCGCCACGCGCTCTCCGATCTGCACTTGGGACGGGTCTCCAAGGCCCAGAGGAGCACGATCCGACGGGATCCCTTGGGGCTCGAGAATCGCCAAGTCAAGAGTGCGGTCATAAGAGACGACTCTCGCGATCGAGGGATTGCGCAGATCCCTGCCGGGATCTCCCGTCATCCGGGCGGGCTTGTAGTAGACGCGCACGGCGGGCCAGGGCTCCCCCGTCGCCCCCCGGATGACCACATGCGCGTTCGTCAAGATATGCCGGGAATCGATGATGCTGCCGCTGCCGATCTCCGCAGAGCCGCCGTTGCCCGAACAGAGGATGAAGACCACGGAAGGGGCGGCCTCCATATAAATATTTCGAGCGATAAAAGGCGGCGGGGCGCCTTGATCCCGGGCGCCCGGCGCGGCGGCTCGCGCGGGGACGCGCTCGTTGAATTTCGCCAGGCGCGACTGCGCGGCCGCTACGGCCTTTAAGGGCGCCCTCGACAATGACGCGTAGGCGTCTCCGGCCAGCAGATGGGCTCGAGCTAACTCGGCGGGGGAAAGCTTCTTATTGGTCCAAGCCCTCTCGAGCCCGCGGAGGGCCTCCTCGAGTTTGGCGGTTTGGGGGTCGAAGGAGCGATCCTCGACGGCAGGGGGCGCCTGCCGGGACAACGCCGGCGTGATGGTTCTGCAATAGTCTCCCCAGCCCGCGGCCACGAGCCCTTTGACCGTCAAGCCCTGATTGCCGCCAGGCAAGCGCCCCGCGCCGGACAGGTAATCCCGCGTTTGTTTCGTCAATGCTGGATGGCCGGCGGCGGCCCACTGTTGAAGCCGCGTCAAAGCTTCTTTCCCGGCCGCCGAGGCAGGCGCCGCCTCGGCTGATTGGACCCATTGAGAAACGCCAAGGGCCGAGTCAACGGTCCGGAGAGCCCTTCGATCCGCTTTCGCGGGGGCTGGACCCAGAAGCAAAGACCGCAGCAGAGCCGCTTGATTGAGAAGCCTCTGGTCCAGATCGACACCCTTGTCCGTCGGATTGCCCGCCCGCACCGCGGCGACCGCCGCGGCGTTCGGGGAACCCTGGATCGTCGCGGAATTCAAATAGGCGGCGATGCGGTCGAGCAGGCTGGCGGCTTCGCCGGCGGGTCGCTGGTCCGCCGCCCGCGCCAGGGACGCCAAGGCGAACAAAAGAATGGCGGATAGAGAAGAAAATCGATTCATCATAGAGTCACATTCAAACATAAAGGACAGGGCCATGTCTAAGGTTCGCCCGGGGCGGGCGTGTCGTGGTCGCCTTGAACGGCATCTTATTTTTAGCTCCCAAGAGCCCGTCGCATAAACTCCTCATGATTTAAGATAATCTTCCTACGCGCGCGCGTAGGGAGGAAGCGAGAAATGGGTTACAACTTCAAGCCCGTGGACCGAGAGACGGCGTATTTGCTGCCGCC
>DAHVWT010000021.1:10482-27948 GCA_027327915.1 Elusimicrobiota bacterium | reverse complement strand
CGATGAACCGATCGTGGATGGCCGCGAGAGGCAGTTCGACGGGCGGCTGGGTCTCCCGGGCGTCGGTCTCTGCCATGAAAGAAGTATATGATATCCTTGAAATCATGGCTCGAACGGCCATCGCGGCGGCCCTATGGTTTGCTGTCTCTCTTTCGGCCCGCGCCTTCGCCGCGACCCCGACGTCCCCCCAGGCCTCGACCGCCCCGGCCTTCTCCCTCGTCGCCCCGGCCGATCTCCCCGATTTCTCGGATTCGCTCTCCTCGAAAAAGCCGATGGCCGTCGCCCTGCGGCGCGCGGTCGACTACCTCAAGCGTTCCCCCCAGCCGCGCTCAATTCCCTTCGCGGGCCGCGACGTCACGCCGGGGCTTTTGATTTCCTCGGCCGAACATCTGCTGCGGCTCCTTAAATCCTCGCCGGACTCCAAGTCTTTCGCGGCCGCCGTCAAGCGGGACTTCGACGTCTATGCCTCCCCGGGATTGGACGGGCACGGGGACGTCATCTTCTCAGCCTACTATGAGCCCGAGCTCGAGGCGAGCCTCAAGAAATCTCCCCATTATCGTTGGCCCATCTATCGCAAGCCGCGCGACCTCGTCGAGGCGGACCTGGGCCTCTTCGACAAGAAATGGTCCGGCACGACCCTCGTCGGACGAATCCGAAAGGGCCGCTTCGTTCCGTATTTCTCGCGCCGGGAGATCGACATCCACAAGGCGCTCGCCGGCAAGGGCCTCGAGATCGCCTGGCTCAAGGACCGCTTCGATATCCTGGACCTCCACGTCGAGGGCTCGGGGATTCTCAAATTCCCAAGCGGGCGCGAGAAGCTCGTCAACTACGGCGGCACCAACGACCTCCCCTATCATTCGATCGGTCTCATGCTCGTCAAGACCGGGGCCTTCTCGAAAGACGAGATTTCAGCCGACAAGGTGAAGGATTACCTCCGGACGCATCCCGAGGCGGCGGACTGGATCCTGGAGCAGAACCCGCGCTACGTCTTCTTCAACATGACCCCGCTCCCCAAGGGAGGCGAGGCTCACGGCACGGCGGGCGAGATGCTGGTGCCGGGGCGGTCGGTGGCGGTTGACCCGAGCGTCATCCCCCTGGGCGCCCTCCTTTATTTCTCCGCGCCGTCCCCGCGCGTCGACGAGTCCGGCTCGCTTCTGGGACAGTACCCGACCTCGCGCTTCGCGACCGCGCTCGACACCGGAGGCGCCATCAAGGGGCCGGGGCGCATCGACATCTACGTGGGCCACGGCAAGCGCGCGCGGATGATCGCCCACAACCAGTGGAGCCATGGCAAGCTCTACGTGCTTCTTCGCAAGCCCCCCCAGCCGGATCGTTGATACAATAAATCATCATGACGCCGACCGCGACTCCGACCCCCTCCCTCGGTTTGAGGCACGTCGCGCTCAAGGTCCGGGATCTCGACGAGGCCGCTGCTTTTTACACGGGCGTTCTTGGCTACAAAGTCGATTGGAAGCCGGATCCGGACAATATCTACCTGAGCTCCGGAACGGATAATATCGCCCTTCATCGCGACAGCTCGGCCTTGAAGCCCGCGCTCGACCACATCGGAATCGTCCTTGGCTCGGCCTCCGAAGTCGATCGCTGGGCCGATTTCCTCAAGAGCCGGGGATTCTCCTTGAAAAAGCAGCCTCGGACCCATCGCGACGGCTCGCGCTCCTTTTATATGGAGGACCCGGCCGGGGTCCTCGTTCAATTTCTTCATCACCCGGGTCTTAAAAAATAGGAGGTTGCTCGTGAGAAAAGCGACAACGAAACTTTTACTCGCCGTCCTGGCTCTTTCGGCCCTCGGCTTTCAAGCCCTCGCCGGCCCCGTCTATCAAAAGCCCGGACCTGGCGTCCCGAGCCGATGGTCGCCGCGCTGGATTTACAAGAAGGACGCCCCGGCGGTCGTCCTGATCATGGCCCTCGACGCCAGCGGCTCGGGCGAACTGGGGACCGGCAGCATCGTCAACGCCGACGGGAGCGTCATCACGAACGCCCATGTCATCTTCAACAAGGACGCGGGGATGCCGTTTCCCACGATCAACGTTTATCTGAAGCCCGCCAAGCTCACGGGGAACCGGAACAAGGACTTGCGCCATCCCTATCCCGCGTCGATCGTCCAGTACAACCGCGAGATCGACTTGGCGCTGCTCCAGATGCAGAATCCTCCGCCGGACCTTCCCGTGATGCCGTTCGGGGACTCCTCCCGGATCAGCCTGGGAGACCATGTCGCCGCGATCGGGCACCCCGAGGAAGGCGGGCTTTGGACGCTGACGACCGGGGTGGTGAGCACCGTCCTCGCCAACTTGGATGGAGTGCCGGGCAAAAACGTTTTCCAGACCGACGCCTCGATCAACCGCGGCAACTCCGGCGGCCCCTTGATCGACCGAGACGGCGCGATGATCGGCATCAACACCGCGATGGCCCGCAAGGCCCCCGACGGGCTCGCGATCACGAGCGTCAACTTCTCGATCAAGTCCTCGGTCGTCAAGCGTTGGCTCGCCTCGGCCGCCCCCGCGCTCGCCTACGTCGATGACTCGGGCTCGCCTACGGCTGCCGCCGGCGCTGCGGACCAGACCCGTCCCTCTCCGGCGCCGTCGGCGCCGGACGAATCTCCCGCCGCGACTGTCGCGTCGGACGCCCAGCCCGCCGCTCCCCGGATCCAGACGCATCCCCTGATGCCCGCGCCCCAACCGGCGCCGGCTCCGCGCATCATCACGCCGCGACGGCCCTACCGGATCCAAAACCTGATCAAGTTCGAGATCGCTCGGATGAACCGGATGGGAAACCAGATGCGCTCCGAGATCCGGCGGAGGCTCCCCCAGGCCCACCAGGCGGCGCCGCCCTCGGGAATGGAATCGAGTTTCCAGGAGATGGACCAAATGAGCGGCCAGCAGCCGATCCCTGGACAGTAATTGCCCCCAGGAAGAATCGAACTTCCATCGACCGCTTAGAAGGCGGTTGCTCTCTCCATTGAGCTATGGGGGCGTTCGGCTTATATTACTTGATAAATTTTGCGTCTGCCATGCCGCCAAAGATGCTAAATCGCCGCCCCGCCCTTGACTTCCCACTTTGAAAACGGTTCCTTCTATCCGTGAAAGTCACCATGCTGCTCGCGGATTTCGCCGAGGCGATCAACGGCAAGCTCTACGTCATGGGAGGCGGCTGGTCGGTCACGGGCCCGATGCCCACCCCCTTCGCGATCGCGCTCAAGCTCGAGGTCCCCTGGAACGAGACGAACCGCAAGCATCGGCTGCAAATCGCTCTCTTGGATCCCGATTTCCACCCCGTTCACGCTCCCACTCCCGCCGGCCCGGCTTCCGTCGTGATCGGCGGCGATTTCGAGGTCGGACGCCCCGTCGGGCTTCTGCCGGGAACGCCCATCGACGTGCCCCTCGCCTTCAACATCGGGCCGATCCCCCTCGAGCCCGGGAAACGCTACGTGTGGAAGCTGACCATCGACGGAGAAAGCCGCGAGGACTGGCAGGTCGCCTTCTCGACGCGCCCCTCAGCCCATCCCCCGGCCAACGCCTAATACGGCGTCGGATTAAAGCCTAGCTTCTGCAGAAGGTTGTCATAATACAAGGTCAGATAAAGCTGCACCTGGGTTCCGGCGAATCCCGAGACGGCCGCGCCGTAAGGGTTCTGGTAGGCGAGGCTCAGCTGCCATGTCTTCGCCTGCCAATTGAGCTCCCAGCTCAAAAAACCTCCATCCCCCTCTTGCGCCCAGTCGTCGCGGTTCCTCCATTCGACGGCCGGGGTCATTTGTCTCCATTCCGGAGGAACGGGAGCTCCCACGATGTCGTTGAGGTAGGCTAGGCTGTACTCCAAGACCAAGTCCGTACGGAGAAAACGCCCGTCGGGCGCGTCGGCGAAGGGAGACTCCGTCCCGATGTCGCTTTGAAGCGCCAAGGGCCGCAGCCATTCTTGAGGCAGATCTCCGAATCCTTTGTTGAAGACCAGATATTCATTGAGGGCCCAGGGGTTTTGAGAGGACAGCGGCGGCCCCGCCGGGGCGTCTCCCTTGACGATGGCTGACGCCATGATTTCGCGCTTGGCGCTCAGGCCGAAGAGGTATTTGCCCTGTAGTCCCCAACCCGTGTCGGTCCAGGCGCCGGCGCTCTCGGCCGGCGGACCGTCGAGCTGGGTCGCGGCTTCCACGCTGAATCGCGAGGTGATCCTTTTTTCAATGGAGAGGGGCACGGCCTCGTCACGTCCTTTTCCAACCCACTGGTAGTAGGGGACGAAGTTGACCTGGTTATCGATATCCGCGTCCTTGCCGACGAGGGGCTCGATGAAAATCCTGTTGCCGGCGCGCGGCAGGAAGCTCTGGTAAATTCCGGTTTTTGAGCCCCCCACTAGGGGCGCCGATGAGATCTCTTGGGCGGGCGCCGGGATTGTTATTCCGGCCACGGCGGCTAGGGCGGCCACGATAAGATTCGTCGCCCGCGGCTGCTGTCGCCGCCGCGGCTTGCGTTGCAGGACCATGCGCATCCTTGGTACGATGGCGGGACCATGAAAGCTTTTATCGCCGGGATCGTCAGCACCCTCCTCGCCGGGCTCGTCGTCGGCTACGCCGCCATGAGCTTGGGGTATTTCCCCGCCAATGCCGACACGCCGCCAAGCCGGCTTGAGACCTGGATCGCCCACCACGCTCTGCGCGCGACGATCGACCGCCTCGCCCACAAGACCGCCAATCCCGTGGAGCTTAACGACGCGAACCTTCTGGCAGGACTCAAGATCTATGCCATGCGCTGCGCTTTTTGCCACGGGGCCGCCGACGGGAAATCCGCTCCCGATGCCAGGGGGCTCTATCAAAAGCCGCCGGAGCTCGCCAAGCACGGCGTCGAGGACGATCCGGGGTGGATGACCCACTGGAAAATCAACCATGGAATCCGGATGACGGGAATGCCCAGCTTCGGCAAGGTTCTCTCCGACAAGGACATCTGGAAGGTCGCCCTTTTTCTCAAGCACATGGACGCCCTGCCTCCCAAGGTTCTTAAGGCCTGGAAGGCCGTCCCCAGCCAAGGCTGACCGCCGAATCTCAGAGGCCGGCGTAAACTCTCTCAAACCGCGCCGGAAGCGAGCTTTTCGCGATAATTTTTAGCGCGAAAGGGGATGCGGCTTCCGCGGAATCAGCGCCTGAACTCCGCGATACGAACTCGTAGCGCACGACGAGAGCCTCCGGGCTTTCTGAAACCGAAGCGATCCGGAGCGCTGGAGCGCCCCGAGGGCGGAGCCCCGCGAAATAGCAGACGGCCTCCAGACGGCTGAAGTCCACCTCCGGGGCGGGGCGAGACGACAGATGCGCCCAGAGAGCGGCCCAGTCTTTCGCGTTTTGGATGGTCCGTCCTCCAGGCTTCAGGCCGGTCGCGTACAGGCCGCTCCAGGAATCTCCTTCCTGGAATCGCGCTGGCGGCATCCGGCCGCCCCCCCCTTCCTCGCGCCCCGGGATCAATGAAACCGTCCGGCCCCCTACCGGCACGACGCCCTTGGGGACGGGCCCCCCGCTCAGCTCATTTTGATAACGGACCCACAGGGTTCGAGCCTCCTCCCGGGTCAGCGGACCCTGGGCATGCTCGGCCAAGTAGCCCCCGAAGCCGGAATCCATGGAGCCCCGGGGCAGGACCTTCGAGATCCCCATCCGCTTCATGTCCTTCTCGACGAAGTCATGCAGCGTCTCGTTCGTGTAGCCGCTGGAGGGCCTCCCCGGACCCGAGAGGGGCGAACCCAAGGCCGTCGGGACATCCTTGCCGCTGGGGCGGGCCCCGGCGGGACCCGCCCCCGGCCCGGGAGCGGCGCCGATGACGACTTTCCCCGTCTTGATGTCGTAGAGGGTTTTAAGGGCCAGGGCCGAGAAGGCGGCCGCGGCCAGGAAAGCCAGAAAGGAAAGAGTCCGGCGAAGGATCACTTAAGCCGCAGCCGCCTCCATACGCCCGGAGGCACGAAGTCCTTGACCGAGGCCCCCAGGCGCGCCAGCTCCTTGACCATCGAGGAGGCGGTGTACATATGGCTGTCGTCCGGCATGAGAAAAACAGTCTCCGCCTCCCGGCAGAGCTTGCGGTTGAAGGAGGCCAGCTGGAACTCGTAGTCCATGTCCGAGACGACGCGCAGGCCTCGGATGAGGATGGTCGCCTTGTTGCGGCGCAGATGCTCGACGAGCAGCCCCGAGAAGGAGTCGGCGCTCGTCCCCGGGATGCCGCGGATGGCCTCGCGGATCATCGCGACGCGCTCCTCGGCGGTGAAGAGCGGCTTCTTGGCGGCGTTGTCCGCCACGGAGACGATCAGCCGGTCAAAGAGCCGCGCGGCCCTCCGGATGATGTCCAGGTGCCCATAGGTCAGAGGATCGAAGCTCCCCGGGTAGACCGCGATGCGCATGAATTAGGCGCCCCCCCTAACGGGCAGGATCGTCTCCATCAAGGACATCGACCAATTTTCCCATAAAAACCCGCGCTCCCCGCAAGAATTATTGCAACGCTCAGCAGGGCAGGGCCGCGGGGCATCGAAGAGCTTCACTCCCGGATCGAAGATATTCCCGAGGATATGCTCGTAATCGCGGCTGCAGCGGTAGACGTCGCCGTTCGATTTGACCCCGGCGCGGATATAGCCCGTGGCGCAGAGCTTTCCGAAAGTTCTGTCGTCGTTCAACTCGAACTGGCGGCCGCCGCCAGGCGTCGCCAAGATCCCCCCCAGGGCCGCGCGCTCGGCGCTCGTGTAGGCCTCGGGATAGCCCCGGCCCTCCCAGCGGCCGGTGAACGGCACGACCTGCACCGCGAGCCCCTGCTCCATGAAAAACTTCCGTTTTTCCCGGACGACTTCCAGGAAAGGCGGGTAGGCCACCATGCAGACGCTCGGCCGATAGCCGCCATCCCGCAATAAGTCGATGGCCGCGATAAAATGTTCCAGGGAGGCGAACTGTGGATGGAAGCTCCCCGTCAAGTTGACGCGGCCTGGCTGGACGGTTCTTGCCAGCCTCCGAAAATAATCCAAGGGAGCCGAGAGATTGCTGTGGATTTCAAGGCGATGCCGCCGCGCAAGCCCGGCGAAAAGCTCCAGGGAGCCCGGGTAAGAAAGCGGTTCCCCGCCCAAAACATGCAGTCGGGCGCTGCCATAACGCTCGAAAATCCGGTCCCAACAGGCGATCCAATCCTCGGGCGGAATAATGAGATGCTTCTTGGCCAATGCCTCCCACTGTCCGTCGAACCAGCAATAGGAACAACGGTAATTGCATCCGTGCCACAAATCCCACACGAACTCCAGGCCCCATCGCGATCGGATCATATCCCCGGCGCAGGCGGCCGACGCTTCCCTCTTGCCCGCCTCCATATTTCTAGTAATTTTACTTAATCCCCGAATCGATATGCTGAGCGCCGGCGCAGGCTGCGCGGATAGATCGGTAGGCGCTGTCCGGAGCGGGGCGCCCCGGGGCCCCGCCGAAGCGCGGATCCTCGGGAAGGCGCCTTAAAAAGCCTTCAATGGCCCGGCCCGCGGCTTTGTCCGATCTCAATGGCGCGAGGTCGCGGCAGGCCGCGGCCGCCACTTCAGGGCTTGGATGATCGAGGAAGCGCTCGAGCATCGGGATCGAGCTTTTGTCCTCGACCCGCGCGAACATCCCGAGGAGACGAGTTTCTGTCGAGGAATCCCCGCTTTCCTCGAGCAAAGCGGCCGAGAGCGCGCCCCGGGCCTCCCGCGGAAAGCGGGCCAGTTCCCCGGCGAGCTTATCGAGAATCCCAATCACCCCCAGCCGCTCCGGAGACCCCCGGCGATAATAACCGATGAGAGCTAGAAGAACCCGCGCCGTTTCAACCGGCGGGGAATGCGAGAGCGCCTCGAAGGCGAGCGGCAGCTCCGTTTGGGCGATCCCGGCGGAGGGTCTGGGTCCCCATCGGCGAAGCAGGGAATCCAAAACGGACGGGTCCGGACAGCCCAGCAGGGAAACCTCCCTCAGGGCTTGCCGCAGCGCTTTGGAAGGCGATGACTCGTCCGCGATGAAGCCGCAGAGGATGCGGGCGCGAGGCGCGGGGGAACCCGGGAAATCCCCGACGGCGGAGGCGGCTTCGACTCGCAGGATATCGGGCTCATCCTTATCAGACAAGATTCCGCCCAAGACCTTGAGAGAGTCGCTGCTCCCGGCGAGCTGGAGCCCGTTGACGGCCCACACCCGAGCCTTGATCCCCCGGTCCTCGTCGAGGGCGATCCCGGCCAGGGAGGGCGCCGCGGCGCTCCCGGTCCGGACAAGCGTCTCTTCCAGAAGCTTTTGCGCCCGCCGATCCAAATCCCGTATTTGGCCCGAGTCCAAGTCCCCCCGGCCCTCCCTCGCCACGATGGCGGATATCTTGCCGAACGCCTCTTGGACCGACCGGGCCGCCGCGGCCTCGCTTTCCGCGGCGACGGGGCGCGAACACGGCGCGGCGAGCAGGAAGAAAAGCAGGAGCGGCGGCCGGATCATGCGGCGGGAGCGGCCGCCGAGAAATACCGCGCCTGCGGGTGCTGGAGGACCAGGGCCGAAACGCTCGCCTCGGGGTCCATCATGAAGCCCTCGGTCAGCGCCACCCCCGCGCGGCGCTCGGCGTCGAGCAGGCGGAAGAGCTTTTTCTGGTCCGACAGGTCCGGGCAGGCCGGATACCCGAAGCTCACCCGCAGGCCCCGGTATCGCGCCTGGAACTTTTCCTTGAGCGTCATCGAGGCGGGATCGGGGAAGCCCCACATGCGCCGCAGCCTCTCATGGAGGAGCTCCGCGAAGGCCTCCGCGCTCTCGATCGCGATCGCCTGAAGCGCGTGCGACTTGAAATACTCCCCCTCCTCGCGCAGGGCCCGCGACCGCTCAAGAACGCCCGAACCGCAGGTGACGACGAAGAGGGCGACGAAATCCCGGGCGCCGTCCCTGGCGGCGGGTCTCACGAAATCCGAGAGGCAGAGCCCCTCCCCCCCGATCTGGCGAGGGAAGCGGAAGGTCTCGGCCGGCTTGCGATCCCCCGGCGACTCGCAAAGCATGAGATCGTCTCCCCGGGAAGCCGCCGCGAAAAAACGATAGACGGCCCGCGGGCGCAGGAGCCCGCCCGACGCGATCTCCGCTTCGAGCTCCGAGACGCGCCGGACGAGATCGAGCGCCTTCGCGTTTTTCTCGGCGATCATGGCTTCGAGATTCCCCTTGAGCCCCAGGTGCCGGCCATAGAGCATGATGGGGTTGATATAGCGGAAAATTTCATCCACGGAGACGTCGTCCACGACATGCGGCTTCAAATCGGGAGGCTCGGCTAAGGGAAAGTCGTGCCGAATCAACGCCGGTGCGGCGGGCGCCGCCGCGGAGGGCTGAGGGACGGTCTGCACGCTCAAAAGCTCCTGGAGCTCGCGGTTTTTAGCCAGAAGCTCCCGTCGCCTCCCGGGGTCCTGCAGGCGGTTGGCGAGATCGAGGCCCGTCATCGCGTCCTTCGCGTAGAGGACCGGTCCGTCGTAGGCGGGAGCGATGCGGGAGGCGGCGAATTTAGAGGAGAGCGCGGCCCCGCCCACCAGGAGAGGAACGTCGATCCCCGCCGCCTCCAGGTCCTCGGCCGTCACGACCATCTGCTGGGTCGACTTGACGAGAAGCCCCGAGAGCCCGATGAGATCCGCCCGGACCCGGCGCGCGGCCTCGATCACGGCCTCGGGGGCCGCCTTGATCCCGAGATCCGTCACCTCGTAGCCGTTGTTTTTCAGGATGATGTGGACCAAGTTCTTGCCGATGTCGTGGACGTCCCCCTTGACCGTCGCGAGGACGACTTTCCCGCGGGCCCGGCGCTCCGAGCCCGCCATCCGGGGCTCGAGCCACGCGACCGCGGCCTTCATCACCTCGGCCGACTGGAGGACCTCCGCCACGATCATCCGGTTCTCCGCGAAGAGCCTCCCCACCTCGTCCATCCCCTTCATCAGAGGCCCGTTGATGATCTCGAGCGGGGCCAGCCGCCTGGAGATCTCGGCCAGATCCTCCGTCAGGCCGTCGCGGGAGCCCTCGACGACCGCGCGGGAAAGCCTTTCCTCGACGGGCAGCTTCGCGCGCTCGTCGGTGGTTTTCGCCGCGGGCTTCGCGCCGCGGAAACGCTCCGAGAAGGCCTGGACCGGGTCGAAGCCCGCCGGGAAATCGGGGTCGCCGGGGCCCTTCCAACGCAAAAGGTCGAGGCTCAACGCCACGTCCCGCGGCGGGATGCGCGAATAGGGAGCGAGCCTCTCCGTGTTCACGATGGCGAGGTCGAGCCCCGCCTCGACGCACAGACGCAGGAAGACGGAGTTAAGAACCTCGCGCCCGGCCGGGGGAAGCCCAAAGGAGACGTTCGAGATGCCCAGGATCGTCTTCGTCCCCGCGAGCTCCCTCTTGATAAGCCTCACGCCCTCCACCGTCTCGACCGCCGAGCCCCAGTAGTTTTTATCCCCCGTCGCCGCGGGAAAGACGAGCGGGTCGAAAATGATGTCGCCCGGCGGGATGCCGTACTTCCGGGTCAAAAGATCGAAGCTGCGCCGGGCGATGGCGAGCTTGCGCTCGCGGGTAAGCGCCATCCCCGCCGCCTTGTCCTCGTCGATCGTCCCCACGACGACCGCGCCGCCGTAGAGGCGCAAAAGCGGGATCACGCTCTCGAAGCGCTCCTCGCCGTCCTCGAGGTTCACCGAGTTGACGATCGACTTCCCAGGCGTCCGCTTCAGGGCCTCCTCGATCACTCGCGCGTCGGTCGAGTCGACCATCAGGGGGGCTTTGATCTTGCGAACGAGGGACTCAAGGAGCGCCGCCATGTCCGCGCTCTCCCCGCGGTCCGGGTCGGCGAGGCAGACGTCGAGGACATGGGCCCCCGCGCGAAGCTGCCGCCGTCCGATCTCCGAGGCGCCATCGAAGTCGCCCGCGGCGACGCGCTCCTTGAAGAGCCTGGAGCCGATGACGTTCGTCCTCTCGCCGACCAGGATGGGCGGACGCTCCTGATCGAGCGGCAGGGACTCAAGCCCCGAAACGGCGGGGCGAGAGGCCGCGGGAAGCTTGCGCGGGAAGTGTCCCGCCGCCATGTGGGCGATGAGCCGCGTATGCTCCGGGGTCGTCCCGCAGCAGCCGCCGACGATGTTGAGCCACCCCTCCTCCGCGAAGCGCTCCAGGGCCTTCGCGACGCCCGCAGGGGTCTCGTGGTAGAGGCCTCGCTCGTCGGGAAGGCCCGCGTTCGGGTAGCAGATGGTGAAGGCGGTCGAAAGCTCCGCGATCGTGCGCAGGTGGTCCGTCATGAAGCCGGGTCCCGTCGCGCAGTTTAGTCCGAGGGCGAGGAGCCTCGCGTGGGAAAGGGCGTCCGCCAGAGCCTCCGCCGTCTGGCCGCAGAGCATCGTCCCCATGGCCTCGATCGAGATGGAAACGGCAACCGGCACCGAGCGGCCCAACGATCGGAAGGCGTCGTCGAAGCCCAAAAGCGAGGACTTGACGTTGAGGACGTCCTGCTGAGTTTCGAGAAGCAGGAAGTCCGCCCCCCCCTCGACGAGACCCCGCGCCGCCTCGGCGTAGGCCTCGCGCACCTCGTCGAAGGCGATTCCGCGGGAAATAAGGATGCTTTTCGTGCCGGGTCCCAGAGCCCCCGCGACGAAGCGTGGCTTAGGGGCCGTGGAGAACCTGTCCGCCTCGGCGCGGGCGATCCGCGCGGCCTTAAAGGCGAGCGCGCGGGCCTTGTCTTGAAGGCCGTACTCCGCGAGAACGTGACGGACCGCGCCGAAGCTGTTCGTCTCGACGATGTCGGCTCCCGCCTCCAAATACTCCCGATGGATCGCGGCGATCCATTCCGGTCTCGTCAGGACGAGGTTTTCGTTGCATCCCTCGAGATGGGCACCTCCGAAATCGGCCGCCGCGGGGTTGCGGGCCTGGAGCCTTGTTCCCATGGCCCCGTCCAGAACGAGCAGGCGCCGGCCCAGGGTGTCGCGAAGCTCGTCTTCCCGGCCGCGATCCGAGAAGCCCTCGAAAAGCCCTCTCATGCTCCCTTCCCCGTCAGTCGCTCGAATCGCGGGTCCTCACGGAGGATGTCGAAATCAAGGTCGGCCCAGGCTTTGGGGCGCAGGGACGGGTCGAGGGCGAAGGTCCTCTTCAGCTCCGCGAGGGCGGCCTCGATGTCGCCGTTGAGGCACAGAAAAGCCGCGTGGGCGTAGAGCGCCTGGGCGTCATCCGGCGCCGCGGACGCCGCGGCGGCCGATTCCTTCAAGGCTTCCCTCACCTTTCCTTCCTTAAATAGCGCCTGGGCGTTGAGAACGTGCGCTTGGGAGCGTTGGAATCGAGGCGAAGGAGACGCCGTCGGCGCGAGCCTCAGCTTCAACGCATCGCCGTTCCCGGGGAGAGGTGCCAGGATCAGAAGGGCGCAGGCGGCGGATCCCGGCGGGTAATCGGCCCGCGCGAGACGATACCCCTTCGGCGGGCGCGGCATCCCCAGGGCCGAGAGGGCGGAGGACGAAAGAAGCTCGGCAAAGCCGGCGGCATACGGGCCGGTGGCCACAGGCTCTTCAAAGCCCGGTGCGCCGTAGCCCTCCTTTCTCAGCCGATCCTCGGATTCGAGAGCGGCTTTCCAATCCGAAAGCCCGCCGTCCTTCCAGCGCAGCATCCACTGGGCGGCGGCCTTCTTGGCGCCGGGTTTGAGAGACAACACCCCGACGCGGCCCGCGGCGGGAGTCGGGGACTCCGAATCGCCGAACCTTCCCCAGTCGTAGATCCCCACCGCGACCCGGCAGCCCTCACCCCAGCCGACGACGCGGAGATCCTCGCGGGCGGCATGCGCCGTCGTTGGCAAAGCCGCCGCGGCGGCCAAGGCGGCTAAAGTGGACACGGCGGCAAGCGCGGCTTTCGCCGCCGCGGTTCTCTTCACGCCAAATCGAACCAATTCCATCGGCCTTGATAGCGCTTGAGCAGCGCCGCCCTGAGACCGGCGTTCGCGGGATCGCCAAGGCGCGGATCCCGGGACAGGATTTCCTCGGCGTCCTCTCGGGCCCAGGCGACGAGCCCCGCGTCCCTGACGATGTCGGCCGCGCGCAGCGTCACGTCCCCGTGCTGGGCGATCCCCAGGAGCTCTCCCGGACCGCGCAGCTTCAAGTCCTCCTCGGCGATGCGGAAGCCGTCCTTGATCCTCTCCATCGCCTCGAGCCTCCTCGCCGCCTCCTCGCTTTTGGGATCGCCGATGAGAAGACAGCGCGAGGATTGGCCTCTCCGTCCGACGCGTCCCCGGAGCTGGTGGAGGCTCGCGAGGCCGAAGCGCTCGGCGTTTTCGATCACCATCACCGTGGCCTTGGGGGCGTCGACTCCCACCTCGACGACCGAGGTCGCGACGAGGACGTCGTAGCCGCCCTCGGAGAACTCCCTCATCACCCGCGCTTTCTCGATGCCGGGCAAGGCGCCGTGAAGAAGCCCCAGGCGAAGATCCTTCAAGGGACCGGCGGCGAGCCGGACGAACTCCGCCTTGGCGGAGCGCCATTCCCGCCGGGGCGAGTCCTCGATGACGGGAAAGACGACATAGCCCTGCCTTCCGCGCCGCGTCTCCTCGCGCAGGATCTCCAAAGCCTTCTCCTCGGAGCACCGGAAGGTCTCCGCGGGAACCCGCCCCGGCGGCATTTCATCCAAGGTCGAAACGTCCAAGTCCCCGTAAAGGGACAGCGCGAGCGTCCGCGGAATGGGCGTCGCGGTCATGATGAGGAGGTCGATCGTCTCCCCCTTTTGCCTGAGGCTCGCGCGCTGGCGGACGCCGAAGCGGTGCTGCTCGTCCACCACCGCCAGGCGCAAATTCTTGAAGCGCACGCCGCCCTCGAGAAGCGCGTGGGTTCCCACCAGGATATCGATCTCGCCGCGTTCGAGGAGGCCGAGGATTTGGCGGCGGCGGGCCGCCGTCGCGCGCGAGGTCAAGGCCTCGAAGCGCACGGGGAGGCCGACCAGGAATCGCCGGAGAGTCTCCAGATGCTGCTCCGCGAGGATTTCCGTCGGCGCCATGAAGGCGCCCTGAAAGCCGTTTTCGACCGCGAGAAGAAGCGCGGAGAGAGCGACCACGGTCTTTCCCGACCCGACGTCGCCCTGGAGGAGCCTCGTCATGGGAGCGGTCGCCCGCATGTCGTCGAAGATCTCGTTGATGACCCTTTTCTGCGCATGCGTGAGCTCGAAGCCCAACCGCTCGCGGAAGGGGGTCAGCAGGCTCTTCTTGACCTCATAGGCGAAGCCCTTCGCGACCCCCTTCGCCTGGCGGCGCTTCAAGATCCAGGCGAGCTCGAGGGAGAGAAGCTCCTCGTAGGAAAGCCGCTCCCGGGCGGCCCGGAGCTCCTCGGCGCTTCCGGGAAAATGGACGCCGCGCAGCGCCTGCGACGCCGCCAAGAGCCCGCGCTTTTCCAGCAGGGGGGCCGGGAGGGACTCGGAGGCCGGCAAGGCCTCGCGCGAAAGCGCCTCGAAGACGGCCTCGCGCATGAAGCGCTGGGTCAGTCCTTCCGTCAAGGGATAGATCGGCACGAGCCTCCCCACGTGGAGACCCGCCTTGGGATCGTCGGCGAGATAATGCTCCTCGACGCGGAGCTCCCCGGTCCCGAGCAGCCCTCCCTCGGAGCGCCCGACCACCCAAATGTCGGCGCCGGGGACGATCTCTTTCTTAAGCCGAGCGAAGACGTCGTAGGCCCGGCTTGAGCGCTTAAACCACACGGCCTCGACGCGCCCAAAGCCCGTCTCGAGGCTCGCCTTGAAAAACCCGAACCCCGGACGCGGCGCGAACGCCCGAGCGTGGACCACGCGAGCCCTCACCGTGGCCGGCCCCGGGGAAAGCGGGGAATCGAAGCTCTCGACGGGACGGCGGTCCTGCCAGTCGCGCGGAAGATAGAGCGGAAGATCGGACGCGGCGCGGATGCCCAGCCGCTCGAACTCCTCCAGGCGCCGGGGGCCGACGCCGTCCAAGTCCTCAAGCCGCAGCTCGCGGTCGACCCCTATCATTAGCAAGATACAGTTTAGTAAACTTCCTTCGCTATGGCTTTCAAGTGCACTCTCTGCGGCAAGGGACCGAAGTCCGGCTTCAGCTACAGCCACTCCAACCGCGCGACGAAGCGGGTGTTCCGGCCTAACCTCCAGAAAATGTCGCTCCTTCTGGAGGGACGTCCTCAGAGCGCCTACGTCTGCTCGGCGTGCATCCGTTCCGGCCGCGCCCAGAGACCTCCTCGTTAAGACGGAAGCGAATCACTCTCCACCTTCATCACGCTGGCCCCGCGGCTTGGCGGTCGCCATCGCGGCCGCGGTTCCCGTCCTCCTGATTCCGATCCAAAATCCGGATCTTTTCTGGCATCTATCCGCCGGAGCCTGGATGATGCGCCATCAGGCTCTTCCCCGCGCGGACTGGATGTCCTGGACGCTGCCGGGACGGCCCTGGGTCGATTTCGAGTGGCTGCCCCAGTTGCTCTACCGCGCGGTCTTTCTTCGATGGGGGATGACCGGTCTTTGGCTTCTCAAGGCGGGGATCCTCGCGGTCTCGGGGCTCGTTTTCCTTAAGCTCCTTGAACGTCGGGGAGTTCCGAAGGCCTTGTGGGCCGGCGCTTATCTTCTATGGGCCGCCGCCGTCTCCCACCAGTCCGACCTCAGGCCGGACGCCTTCTCCCTGCTCGCCTTCACGGCCCAGTTGGCCTATCTGGGGTCGGTGGGTAGGAAAGCGCCCCCCGCCCATGGCGCCCCCATTCCCGCCGAATTCATCGGCTTCGCCGCCTTTTACTCCCTGTGGGCCGACTGTCACGCCGGATTCGCGATCGGGCTCGCCGCGCTGGGTCTTCATTTTTTCTGGCGCCTTGTCTTCAAGGACAAGGCGGCGGCCCTGCTCTCGGGAATCCGCCTCGCCGCCTCGGCGCTCGGAAGCATCTTCAACCCTTACGGTCTCGCGCTCTGGCGCGTGATCATGAAGCACTTGTCCGACTCCGTTGATCTGCGCCAAAACGTCCTGGAGTGGCAATCTCCTCCCCTCGCTCGCGCCGTCTGGCTCCTCGCGGCCCTGTCGGCGCTCGTCGCCACGAGGCGGTTTTTGATCAAAAGGCAAGGCGGCGGCGCCCGGGATTGGGCCGACCTGTCCCTCATGGCCCTCGTGGGCCTCCTCGCGGCGGGGAGCCGGAGGCTGGAGCCTTATTTCGCGGTCTCGGCGCTCCCGGTCGTCGGCGCCTGGTTGGCCGATGACGAGCCCGCGCTTTCCCGGGCCCGTCGCCCCCTCGTCTTCCCGGCGCTCCTCGCGGGTTTCATGGCCTTCATCCTGGCCACGACGCGCGCCCCCTGGCTTTCCGGACGATCCCTCAAGCCCTTCGATTCTCCCTTCGTTTGCCGACGGGCGGCCGAGTGGCTCGGCCAAAACAATCGCACGCTCGGAGGGCTGCGGGCCTTCCATTTATGGGGCTGGGGCGGTTACTTGGGCTGGCGGCTTCCCGGATTCAAAATATTCGCCGACGGGCGCTATATCTTCCATAAGCTCAATAGCGAGACCTCCCAAGCGGCTCGAAACCCCCAGTCATGGGCGCTTTTTCTGGAACGATGGCGTCCCCATCTCGCCCTTTTGCCGAACCTGCCGCTCGCTTACGGCGGCAAGCCTTTCTACCGGGCCTTCATGCCGCGAAAGGATTGGGCGCTCGTCTACTGGGACTCGAAGGCCCTGGTCTTCGTCCTTCGCGGCGCGGCGCCCCGAGACTGGCTGCGCCGGCACGAGTACCGCGAGCCGGAAAACGACCGGGCGCGCCACGCGGCGGAACTCGCCCGAGCCTACAGCGCGATTCCCTTCTCCCTGAAATAGCGGCGTATCTTCGAGCGGGCGCGCGCGGTCTTGACGTGCGAGAGCCAGTCCTTCTTGGGGACGGAGCCGCTCTTCGTGAGAATGTGGCAGATGTCTCCCGACTTGAACTCATAGTCCAGCTTGACCATCTTGTTGTTGACCAAGGCCCCCACGCAGGCGGAGCCGATCTCGGAGTGGACCGCGAAGGCGAAATCGAGAGGCGTCGCCCCCGCCGGGAGAACCTTCACCTCTCCCTGGGGGGTGAAGACGAAAACCTGGTTGAAGTCGAGGTCCGTCTTCAAGCTCTCGAGAAACTCGCGCGGGTTCTTCAAGTCCTGGAGCCACTCGATCCATTGCCTCAGCCAATTAAGCTTTTCCTCGAGATGGGGGTCGTTGGCGCCGCCGCCCCCCTTGTAGCGCCAATGCGCGGCGATGCCGTATTCCGCCGTGCGGTGCATCTCCTCGGTGCGAATTTGGATCTCGATAGGCTCTCCCCCGGGCCCGACGACCGTCGTGTGGAGGCTCTGATAGAGGTTCACCTTGGGAAGGGAGATGTAATCGGTGAAGGTGCCCGCCGCGGGCTTGAAATGCGCGTGGACGAGGCCCAAAAGGGCGTAGCAGTTGGCGACGGAGTCCGTGATGAGGCGCACGCCGAGGGCGTCCTGGATCTCGGAGAGGGGCTTTCCCTGCCGGTGCATTTTCTGGAAGATGGAATAGAGGCTCTTCG
>DAHVWT010000021.1:0-10472 GCA_027327915.1 Elusimicrobiota bacterium | reverse complement strand
GCGCGAGAGGAGACGGCAGGGAAGGCCGCTGGGCTTCAAGACCTCCTCGATTTTCGCCTGAAAACTCTTCAGGAGCTCTTCGCGCGCCGCCATGCGGCTCTGCATTTCCCCCGAGATCTGGCGGTAGGACCTGTTATCGATCACCTCGAAGGCGAGGTCCTCCAGCTGTCCCTTGATCTCGAACATCCCGAGCCGGTGCGCCAAGGGCGCGTAGAGATACATCGTCTCCTCCGCGATGCGCCGTTGCCGCTCATAGTCGAGAAAGTTGATCGTGCGCATGTTATGGAGGCGGTCGGCGAGCTTGATGAGGATGACGCGGATGTCCTCCGCGGTCGCCAGCAGCATCCGCCTCCAGTTCTCCGCCTGGGCATCGACGCGGGAGGGAAACTTGAGGGTCGCGATCTTGGTGACGCCCTGGACGAGCCGGGTCACCTCGGGGCCGAACTGGGCCGAGAGCTCCTCCGGCGTCACCGGAGTGTCCTCGAGCACGTCGTGGAGGAGGCCGGCGGCGACCGTCGGCAGGTCCATTTTCCACTCGAGCAGCATCTCCGCCACCGCCTCGCAGTGGCCGAAATAATGCTCCCCCGACGCGCGGGATTGGTTGCCGTGGGCCTGGACCGCGAATTCGTAGGCTTTCGCCAGAAAGGCCGAGTCCGCGTGAGGCGCGTAGCCCGCGAACGCCTTGAGGAGGTCCTCCTTGCTCATCATCGTCTTTAATGAAGTGCGCCGAAGGCAAGCATCACTCCCAGGCCCAGGCCAAAATAGAGGAGGCCCGAGCGGGGCTCGCGCCGGTGGACATAGGGCACCAGATCGCTCGCCGCGAGATAGACGAAGGAGCCGGCGGCGAAGCCCAAGATCAGAGCCTCGACGGCCCCTCCGCGCAGGATCCCGAGCCGTCCCGCGAAAACGCCGAGCGGGGTCCCCAGCGCCATCAACGCGAGGGCCGAGCGCCGCCCGCGTTCCCACCCGCTCGTGATGAGGACGCTAGCGAGCGCGAAACCGTCCGCGAACTTGTGCAAGATGACGGCCGCCCCTACCGCGAGCCCAGCCTTGGTTCCCGCCGCGAAGGCCGCCGCGAGATTGATCCCGTCGATGACGGAGTGGGCGGTGAGCGCCGCGACCATGACAGGGCCGACGTGATGGGTCCCGCAATGATCGAGATACTCGGGGCAGATATCCCACAACGTCATCCGGCTCGCGATAAAAAGGATGATGAACGCCCCGAGAGCCCCCCAGCCCGCCAACAGGGGCCCGGAACTCCAGGCCTCGGGAAAGACCTCCGTGAAGGAGACGGCGATGAGGATGCCCGCGCGGAAAAGCGCGATGTTTTCCATACGTTCGCGGCTCAACTCCCGTCCCATAAGGAGGTACAGGCCGCCCGCGTAGGCCGCCGCGGCCGAGGCCCAGGCAAGCGTCCATAAGGTCGTCATGCTATCGATAGTCTCCCAAAATTTCGGCGGCGGCGCGAGCGGCGGCGCCGGGCCCGCCCAACTGGGAGCGCAGAGCGGCGAGGGCGCCCCGCAGCGCGGCGTTGCCCGTGCGATCCCTCAAAAAGACCGCCGCCTCCGCCGCGATCCTCCCCGGCGTCGCGTCGGACTGGATGAGCTCCGGCACGAGCCGGCGCCCGGCGAGGATGTTCGCCATCGCGATGTAGGGGACGCGGATGAGCATTCTCGCCGCCCAGTAGGTGGGCCAGGACATCCGGTAGACGACCACCATGGGCAGTCCCAGGAGCGCGTTTTCGAGGGTCGCCGTCCCGGAGGCCGTGATCGCCGCGTCGAGTCCGGATCTGACGCCGTAGTCGGGATCCTGCTCCACGGACACCCCCGCCAGGCCTTGGGCCGCGGCGTAGGCGTCGGGCGGAAGGTGGCTGGAGGCGATCACGATCCCCCGGGCCTCCGGGAACTCCTTGCGGAGGATCCGGAAGGCATCGAGAAAAAGGGGCAAGTGCCGGCGGAGTTCGGCGCCGCGGCTTCCCGGCAGGAGCCCCACGCGGAGCGCCGCGCCGCGTCCCGCCCGATGCGGCGCGGGAAGGGATTCGGCCAAAGGATGCCCCACGAACGCGGCGGGAAGCCCCGCCTCCCGGTAGAGCTTTTCTTCGAAGGGAAAAAGCACGAGCGCCTTGCGCACGAGCCTCTTTAAGACCAAGAGGCGCCCGGCCCGGCTCGCCCAGACCTGGGGGCAGACGTAGTAATAGGCCGGGACCCCGCGCCGGCTGGCGAGCTCAAGCACGCGTCGGTTGAAGCCGTAGTAATCGACGACGACCACGCCGTCGACGGCGGAGGCGGCCAGTCGGGCGTCGAGCCGCTTGAGAAGACCCCGCAGGAAGGGGAGATGCCTCAACGGCTCCCAGAAGCCGACGACCCCGCGCCCGGCGAGATCCTCCAGGAACTCGTCCGCGACCTCCTTGAGGCACGCGCCCCCGACGGCGACGATCTTGAGGCCGGGCCTTTGAGCCTTGAGGGCGGCCGCGAGCTCCGCGGCGCGCATGTCCCCGGAGGGATCTCCGGCGACGACCAAAAACGTCATCGGGAAAGGGTCAGAGTTCAGGGGTCGCCGGCCCCCGCCGCATCGAAGCGGCGGATCTCATCGAGGATCTTGACCGCGAGCTTGAGGGCCTCCATGCCGTGCTCGGCGCTCGCCCATGGCTTTTTCGAGTGGCGGATGCAGTCGAGCCAATGGAGATGCTCGCTTTTAAGAGGCTCCGTCCTCGAGAACTCCGGACGGACGGACTCGATGTCGGAGAGGCTCTTGACGACGGGGGATTTCTTGCGGTAGATCTTGAGAGCGGTGTTGGCGTAATCGAGCGAGATGTAGCTGTCCTCCTGGAAAATGCGCATCTTGCGGGATTTTTGGAGGGAGACCCGGCTCGCGGTCACGTCCGCGACGGCGCCGCCCGCGAAGCGCAGTCGGACGTTCGCGATGTCCTCGTGCTCGGTGAGGAGCTTCGCTCCGAGGGCCTCGATCGACTCGACCGGACGCCCGATCAAGGTCAGAAGGATATCGAGATCGTGGATCATAAGGTCCATCACGACCCCGATGTTGGCCATGCGCGGGTTGTAGGGCCCCAAACGCTCGACCGTGATGAATTTCGGCTGGCGGATGTGGGCGGTCGCGGCGAGCACCGCGGGGTTGAAGCGCTCGACATGGCCGACCTGCAGCACGAGCCCCTTGGCCTCCGAGAGCCGCATGAGTTCCCGGGCCTCCTCGACGCTGCCGGCGATGGGCTTTTCGATGAGACAATGGACTCCGCGCTCCAAGGCCTCCCGCCCGATCGGAAAATGGCCGGCCGTCGGGACCGCGATCACGGCCGCTTGGACATGGGAGAGAAGATCGCGGTAGTCCCGGAAGGCCTTCCCTCCATAGCGCCAGGAGGCGGCCTTCGCCCGCCAGTACTTGAGGTCGGAGACGCCGACCAGATCCACCTCCGGAATTTGGCCGAGGACTCTCGCGTGATGGAGCCCCATGCTGCCGACGCCGATCACTCCCACCTTGATTTTGGCGCTCATGCGATATCTTTTGCTCCTCGTATGGCGATCTTGAGCCGGTCGGCCTCTTTGAGGAATTCCTCCCGGTCGAAAAGAAGCGTCGCGCCCGCCTCCACGGCGAGAGCGGCCACGCCGCACTCGGCGAAGACCTTCAAGGAGTCGAGCCCCACGACCGGCAGGTCGAAGCGGAAATCCTGGCGCGGCTTGGCGACCTTGACGACGCAGAGCCGCGTCTCCCCCCCGCGATCCCGGACGATCCGAGACGCGCGGCGAATCGCGGCGTCGGTCCCCTCGACGGCCTCGACCGCGACGACGGAGCCCTCCTGGACGACGACCGCCTGGCCGATGTCGAGGCCGGAGAGCGCCTTCGCCGCGCGCCAGCCAAGCTGGAGGTCCTTTTCCTCCCGCGAGGAAGGCTTGCGGCGGCTCATGACTCCCTCGGGGGCCAGCAGATGCCCCAGCCAGGCGGCCGAGGAGAGAAGCTCGATGCCCTCCTTGGCGAATTCCTCCGCGACGGCTCTCAAAATCGTGTCGGTCCTCCGGTCGGGAAGCGAAGCCAGGAGCTTGACCGCCCTCCAATCCGGGAGCACCCCTCCGAAAAGAGAGGCGTGCTCGACTTTCCCGGCCATCACGGCCTTCGAGGCGCCGGAATCCTTGAGGAACTGGATGGGCTTGGCGATCTCGCCCAGCTTGAAGTAGCGGACCGGCCCCGCGACCGTCTCGAGGGACGGGTCGGTGATCCCCTGGAGGCCCATGGGCACGATCCCGACGCCCAGGCGCCGGGCCTCGCGCGCGACCAGGATCGGGAAGCGCCCCGAGCCCGCGATCAGCCCGACTTTCTCAGGCACGCCGGGGACTACTCCTCGCCCTGCTCGTCGTCGATAAGAGGGGAACCGGGGCGGGGAGCCGGGCGCATCACGCCGCGCTTGGACGCCTCGACGAATTCGATGAAGCGAAGAATGCGGGGGCCGGGCTCCCCTCGGCGAAGCTCCGCCAAGGCCTCCTTCAAGGGAAGGCCCGAAAGGAAAAGCGTCCGGTAGGCGCGGCGGACATCGAGCGTCTCCTCCCTGGAAAATCCCCCGCGGCGCAGGCCCGTGAGATTGACCCCGCGCAAGGTCGCCCGGTCGCCCTGGCAGATGCAGTAGGGAGGAACGTCCTGGCCGATCATGGAGCCGCCGCCGACCATGGCGAAGGAGCCGATCCGCGTGAACTGGTGGATGCCCACCATGCCCGAGATGACCGCCCCCTCCCCGACCTCCACGTGCCCCGCGAGAGCGGTCCCGTTGGCGAGGATCACGCGGTCGCCGACGCGGCAGTCATGGGCCACGTGGGAGTAGGCCATGAAAAGGCAGCCGCTCCCGATGCGCGTTTCTCCGGTCGCGTGGCTGCCGCGGTTCAAGGTCGCGGCCTCCCGCACCATATTGCCGTCTCCCATCACGAGCCGGGTCCTCTCTCCCTTGTACTTCAAGTCCTGGGGAGCCCCTCCCACGAAGGCCCCGGAAAAGATTTGGTTGGCGCGGCCCAGCGTCGCGAATTCAATCACCGCGTGCGCGCCGATCGTCGTCTCGGGGCCGATCGTCGTCTCGGGGCCGATCACGGCATAAGGGCCGATCGCGGCCGAGGGATGGATGGAGGCCGTCGGGTCGACGACGGCCGTGGGATGGATCGAAGGGCGCTCCGGCGCCCGAACGGCGACTTTGGAGCCGACGTTCACTCAGGCCTCCACCACGGCGAAGGTCATCTCGCCCTCCGCCGCGAGCGTCCCGTCGGCGAAGGCGCGGCCCCGGAACTTCCCGGCCCGCCCGAGCCGCAGCACCTCGACCTCGAGCTTGAGAACCGAGCCGGGAAAGACGGGGCTGCGGAACTTGGCGGCGTCGATCCCCATGAAGTAGGCGATCTTGCCCGCGTATTCGGGCTTGGAGAGAAGCATGGTCGCGGCCGTCTGCGCCAAGGCCTCCAGGATGAGCACTCCGGGCATCACCGGATGCTCGGGAAAATGGCCGCTGAAGAAGGGCTCGTTGATCGTCACGCATTTGGTCCCGACGGCCTTCTTGTCCTCCTCGACGATCTCCACCTTGTCGACGAGCAGGAAAGGAAATCGGTGGGGAATCGACTGGCGGATCTCCTTGATCCCAAGCGTGCGCGCGGGGGCGCTTGTCTTAGGAGCGGCGGACTGTGTTTCGTTCATGATACCTCCTCCTCCACGTTCTTGCGCAATGCCTTGGCCGCCTCGTTGAGGCGCTTGGCGAACTCGATATTATGGGCGTGGCCCAGGCACTCGGCCTCCACGCGCATCTTGATCAGGGGACGCCCGATGAGCGTCAGATCGCCGATCAGGTCGAGGATCTTATGGCGGACGAACTCGTCGGGGTAGCGCAGCCCTCCCTCCCCCGTGAGATAACGGTCTTTCGCGATCACGATGGCGTTGTCGAGGGAACCCCCCTGGGCGAGACCCTGGGACTTGAGGAAGTCGATCTCGTGCTCGAAGCAAAAGGTCCGGGCCTGGGCGATCTCGGCCATGTAGGAATCATGGTCGATCTCGAGCTCGTAGGACTGGCGCCGGAGCATCGGATGGTCGTGCCGGAGCGTCGCGCGCACGACGAACCGGTCGTCGGGGACGGCGCGGTACTTGGCGATGCCGTCCTCATAATGGATCTCCCGCGGGAGCCTGAGCTGACGCTTGGGTTCGTCCGGAAAGCGCTCGATGCCAGCTCGCAGCAAGGCCCGGACGAAGGGCATCGCGGAACCGTCCATGATCGGGGGCTCGGGCCCCCACACGAGGATGTCGGCGTTGTCGACCCCGGCGCCCGTCAGAGCCGAGAGCACATGCTCGACGGTGTGGACCTTGGCCTCCCCCAAGCCGAGATTCGTCCCGCGCACCGTCGCGACGACGAAAGGGAGCCGTGCCGGCACCGAGTGGGAGCCCGGGAGATCCGCGCGAAAGAACCGCAAGCCCGCGTTGGGAGGCGCCGACCGGAAGCTGATCTTCGAGGCGCAGCCCGTGTGAAGGCCCACTCCCTCCAGGACCACTTCGGTCTTGACGGTGCTTTGCGCTTCGGGCCTCATTTTATTATCTGGAAAATCCTAATTTTTCCTTGAGCGCCTTGAGCGCGTCGAAAAGCTCCGGGAGCCGCCCGTAGAGGGCCTGAAGCTTCATGGCCTCCATGCGCGGCCTCGCGGGGGAGCCGAAAACGGCGTTTCCTTTCTCCACATCGCTCATGACGCCCGACTGGGCCATGACGATGACTCCGTCGCCGAGCTTGAGGTGTCCGGCGATCCCGGCCTGCCCCGCCAGAATCACGCGCGAACCCAAATGGCTCGATCCGGAAACGCCCGATTGGGCGACCAAAAGGCAGTCGCGGCCCGTCTTCACATTGTGCCCGATTTGGACCAGGTTGTCTATCTTGGTGCCGGCGCCGATCACCGTCGAACCGATCGTCGCGCGGTCGATCGTCACGTTCGCCCCGATTTCGACGTCGTCCTCCACGACGACGTTGCCAAGCTGGGGGATCTTGCGGTGGCGGCCGGTTTTCTTGTCCGTGGAGAAACCGAAGCCGTCGGCGCCGATCACGGTCCCGGAGTGAACGATCGCGCGCTCTCCAACGAGGCAGTCCTCGCGCAAGACAACGCCGGGGTAGAGACGGCTGTCCTTTCCCACGCGCGCGTTGCGTCCGACGTAGCATTGCGCCCCCACCGAGGCCCCCTCCTCGACCGAGGCCCCCTCCTCGACGACCGCGAAGTCCCCCACCGAGGCGGCGGCGGCGACGCGCGCTTGAGGGTGGACCCAAGCCCGGGGGCTCACCCCCGCGGCGGGCTTGGGCCTCGCTTCGTCGATAAGATCCAAGATCCGGCCGAAGGCCCGCTGGGGGTCGTCCACGAAGATACGATTGGGAGAACGGAACTTGAGGGCGCGGCCGTTCTCCGGCAGGAGGAGGCAGCCCGCCCCGGAATTGACGGCCGCCTCCGAGTATCTGGGGTTTCCGAAAAAGGAAACGTCTTGCGCGCCCGCCTCATGGAGCCCCGCGACGCCCGTCAGAAGGTAGGAGGGATCGCCCTCGGCCCGCCCGCCGACGATGCCGGCGAGCTCCGACACGGTTTTTTTGAACGGCAGCCGCGGTGTGGTCATTTTTTCTTCCTGAGCCTTTGGATGAGCTTGTCGGTCAAGTCGACCCCCTTGTAGCCATAGAGGATTTGTTTGCTGTCCACGACGACGGTGACGCCGTTTTCGCGCGCGACCTCGCGCAGAATCTTGTAGATGTTGCCTAAAATGATCTCCGTCTTGCGTTTCTCGAGCTTAAGAAGGTTTTCCTCGGCCTTCGACTCGGTTTCCTTGAAATCCGCCTCCATCCGGGCGAGATCCAGGGTCTTGGCCTGAAGCTCCTGGTCGATCTTGGCCAGGGCCGGATCTTCCGGAGTCGCGCCGACGGGAGCCGGTCCCCTCACGACTCCCGCCGAAGGCGACGAAACGGCGACGGGGGCCGGCGGAGGCGGCCAATGGCCGGATGCCGATGAAACCGCGACGGGCACCGCCGAGGGCGGCGCCTGAACGGCCGCCGAGGAACCGGATACGACGGGAACACCGGCCGCGCGCACGGCCGCCGAGGAGACCCCGAGGCCCGGAAGGCTCGATCCGGAAGGCCCCCTCCCCCCGACGAGTGGGGCCGGAGCTTTCGCGGTTTCCGTTGAAACGGCCGGCGTGGTTCTGGCGAGCGGCGCCGGCGCTCGCCGCCCCCCCGCCCGCAACGGCATTTTCTTGACGATGAAGTCTCGCTCGATGCGCAGCTCATCGATCGAGTTTCTCATGCGCAGGATTTCCGCGCGTTTGACGTTGATCTTTTCCTCGGTCGCCTCCACGATCTCGTCGAAGGACTCCTTGGCGTGCATCGTCTCAGGGAAGGCGTTGAAGACGCGCCGCATGTCGACATACCCCAGCTTCCCCTGGCCCGCCTTGTTCTCCTCGAGGGAGATCTCGATCCCGCCAGCTCTCCGGGCGGGCAGGAGCAGCAGAAGGCCACAGAAGGCCATGGAAGGCAACAGAAGGCCATGGAAGGCAACGGAAAGCCGCCTTCCGTGACCCTCCGTGGCCCTCCGTAGCCCTCCGTGGCCCTCTGTAGCCATTCTCAGAAAAGATTCCCCATGCCGAAGTTGACCTGGTAAGCCTTCACGCCGGGGGTATGGTCGAAGCCGTAGCCCCAGTCGATCTGGATTGGGAAAGAGGGCGAGGTGAACTTGAGGCCGACGCCGACGTCGGTCATGAGATCGGTGGGTTGCGTGCCGGTGTTGAGGTTCACCTGGTTGAAAGCGCTCCAAGCGCTGCCCATGTCATAGAAGACATGTCCCGCGACAAGCGGACGCTGCCCGCTCATCGCGATCGGGAAATTGAGCTGTTCCGTGAAAACCTCCTCGACGATGCCGCCGTTCGGGGCGCCCACTTGGTCGACTTGGTAGCCGCGCATGTCCTGGTCGGTGCCGAGAAAATACCTGTTGTAGACCGGGATTGAGGTCGTCGTGCCGAACTGGGCCATGAATTTGAACCGGTTGGCCGTGGTCAAGACGAGGTCCCGGTGATAGATCGTCGCCAAGGTATAGTCGAAGGAGTCGTGGAATCTCTGCTCCACGTAGTTGATGTCGCCGCCGAAGGGGCCTCCCGCCACGGTGATGCCGTAGGAGTTGAGCGACCCTTTCGTGGGGTAGTAGATGTAGTCGCGCGTATCGCGCGCCAAGGTGATGCCGAACGTGGAGTAGTCGCTCGTTCCCGGAGTCAGCTCGCTGGTGAAGGGGCTCTGGACGTTCGATATGTTCATGCGCGAAAAACTGTAGGTGAAGTTCGCCGAATAGACGTTGTCGAAAAAGCGCGGCGTCACGGAGATGGAGCCTCCCGTGGAGTGCAGGTAATAGGCGTTGATCGAGGAGGCCCCGGCGGTCCCAAAGGGGCTGATGTTGAGGGTATCGTAGGCGGTGACCCCCAGGGTCGCGGGCCAGCGGTTGTCGATCCACGGCTCCGACCAAGATAACGAGTAATTAAGCACGCGCGCGCCGTAGGAGAAATTGGCGGAAAGCTTCTGGGCCCGGCCGAGGAAGTTCATGTCCGTGATGCCGAGCGTCCCGTAAAGACCCTGGAGCGAGGAGTAGGCCGCCCCCGCCGTCAGGGAGCCGGGCTTGCCCTCCTGGACGACGTAGGTGAGGTCGATCATGTCGGGGTCGGTCTTGCTCGGAGTCGTCTGGATGGTCACGCCGTCGAGGTAGCCCAGGTTCATCATGTCGGTCTTCGAGCGCTCCGCCAGGCTCTCGTTGAAGACGTCGCCGGGCTTCAGGAGAGATTCGCGCTTCAAGACATAGGTCTTCGTCGCGTGGTTCCCCTTGATGTTGACCGCCCCGACGTAAAGAAGCGGCCCCTCGGAGATCATGAAGGTGATGTCCACGAGCCCCGTGGCGGGGCTGATGCTCATCCCCGGCTGGATCTGGACGAAGAGGTGGCCCTTGTCGGCGTAGAGCTTCTGCATGGCCTGGATCGTGGCGTCCAGGAGCGACTTCTTGAATATCTCCCCCGTGTTATAGGCGAGCACCTTGCGAAGATCCGTCGTGTCCACCACCCGGTTGCCGGAGAACCGCGTGTGGCCGAAGCGGCGCTGCTGGCCCTCGGAGATCTCGATGAGAATATAGACCTTCGTCCCCTCCTGGTTGGCGGTCACCATGGGCTGAGCCATCTGGAACTGGATATACCCGTGCTCGAGGTAGTAGGCGGCGATCATCTGGAGGTCCTGTTTGAATTGGTCGGCGTTGAAGGGCTTGCCGACCTTGGTTTTCATGAGCCCCAGGATCGTCTTCTCCGAATAGGCCTTCGTCCCCATGATCTTCAACTCGGAGACGACCGATTTGACCCCCTCCTTGATGATAAAGGTGACCTTCACGGTGTGCATTTTAAGGTTGGCATCGATCGAATGCTCGACCAAGGTATCGAGATAGCCCCTTTTCTGGTAGGCC
>DAHVWT010000020.1 GCA_027327915.1 Elusimicrobiota bacterium | reverse complement strand
AGATGGTGATGCCGGGGGACAACGTGGACGTGGACGTGGAGCTGATCTGCCCGATCGCGATGGAGAAGGGATTGCGCTTCGCGGTGCGGGAAGGCGGGCACACGGTGGGCGCCGGCGTCGTCACCGAGATCACGGCTTGAGGAAAGGGGAGGATTAGAAACCATGGCCGAAACGGCGACCCAGCAGGCGCAGCGGATCCGCATCCGCCTGCGGTCCTATGACCACCGGATCCTCGACGCGAGCGTCGCCAAGATCGTGGGGACGGCCAAGCGTACCGGCGCGGTTGTCTCGGGGCCGATTCTCCTGCCGACTCACATCAAGAAATACACCGTTTTGCGCTCGCCGCACGTGGACAAAAAGTCCCGAGACCAATTCGAGATGAGAATCCACAAGCGCCTTATCGAACTCAATAACACGACGCCCAAGACGGTCGACGAGCTCATGGAGCTCGATTTGCCCGCGGGCGTCGATGTGGAGATCAAGCTCTAATGGCCGAGGAAACGACCCAGGCCGCGCCCGCGGCCGCTCGGCCGTCAGCGGCCCAGGCGCCGGAAACCTTCCGGGCGATCCTCGGCGAGAAAGTGGGCATGACCCAGATGTTTCACCCGAAGACCAAGGCGCTCTGCGGCGTCACGATCGTGAAGACGTCGCCGTGCCGCGTGGTCCGGGTCAAGACTGCCGAGGGCCCCGACGGCTACGCCGCCGTGCAGCTTTCCTATGGGGCTTGCGACGCGTCCGACTTGGCCCGGCCGCAACGCGCTGTTTTCGAGAAAGCGGGCCTTCCGCCGGCGCGGATCGTCCGCGAGGTCCGCGTCGCGAAGGTCGACGGCCTCGGGGCGGGCCAGATCGTCGCGGCGGAGAAGATTTTCAAGACGGGCGACTACGTGGACGTCTCGGGCCGCTCGAAGGGCAAGGGTTTCGCGGGCGTCATGAAGAGACACGGCTTTCGAGGCCTTCCCGCCTCGCACGGAGCCTCCGACAAGCAGCGCTCGCCCGGCTCCCTGACATCGCGGCGCGCGCTCGGCCGCGTGTTGCCCGGGCAGAGGATGGCCGGCCATATGGGCGCCGTCGCCGTGACGTCGCCCAAGATCGAGGTCATCAAGGTCGAGCCGGAGCAGGGGCTCGTCTATTTGGACGGTCCCGTCCCGGGACCTGCCGGCAATTTGGTCGTGATCCGCGAGACGGTTAAGTCCCGCAAGTTCCGGCGCGAGCCGCAGAAGCCCGCGGTGCGCAAGGACAAGATGGGCAACATCATTCAGCCGGCGAAGAAGCCGACGCCGCCCAAGAAATAAAATCATGGAAGCCAAGCTCCTCGACGTTCAAGGCCGGGAAGTGGGAAAGCTGCCGTTGCGTGACGAGATTTTCGCCGCGCAGCCCTCGAAGGCTTTTCTCCACGAGTTCGTGACGGTCTTTCTGGCCAACCAGCGCCGCTACTCGGCCAGCACCAAGACTCGCGCCGAAGTCTCCGGAGGCGGCCGCAAGCCCTGGAAACAGAAGCACACCGGCCGCGCGAGGGCGGGCTCCATCCGCTCGCCTCTATGGCGGCACGGCGGGACGATTTTCGGACCGCACGCCAAGGAGTTGCGGCTTGAGTTCCCCCGGCGCAAGGCGAAGAAGGCCCTCGCGCAAGCCCTGACGGCCCGTTTCCAGGAGGGCGGCGTGGTCTTTGTCGAGGCATTGGGCCTCGCGGAGCCCAAGACGAAGATCCTGGCCGGCGCCCTCAAGAGCCTGGGGCTCTCCAGCCGCGGGACCCTGCTCGTGCTTGACAAGCCGGACGCGGCCCTCGCCCGCGCCGGACGCAATCTGCCGGGCTTCGAGATGGTCTGCGCGCGAGACCTTAACGCGTATTCGGTTCTGAGGAGCCGCAAGCTCCTGATGACCAAGCCGGCCTTGGAAAGCCTGGGAACTAGGTGGAATTGACATGAGCGATAACGCGGTGTTCCGGACGATCGTCCGGCCGATCCTGACGGAGAGAAGCACGCTCCTGCGGGACAGCCACAACCAATATTTCTTCGAGGTGCGTCCGCGCGCCGACAAGCGCGAGATCAAAAAGGCGGTCGAGGAGCAATTCAAGGTCCAGGTCGAGAATGTTCGGACGATGATCGTGCCGGGAAAATTCCGCCGCCAGGGCCGTTTTGGGGACTGGCGCTCGGACTGGAAAAAGGCGATCGTGACCGTCAAGGCCGGGCAAAAGATCGATTTCGGGGAGAAGGCGGCCTAACCATCATGGGAATCAAGAATTATAAGCCGTACACGCCGTCCCGACGCGGGATGAGCGGGCCGGATTTTTCGGAGCTGACGCGGTCGTACCCGGAGAAGAGCCTGGTGCGCCGTCTCCTCAAAAAAGGCGGCCGTAACAACACGGGGACGATCATGGTCCGGCACCAGGGCGGCGGGCATAAGCGTGCCTACCGTGTCGTTGATTTCAAGCGGGACAAGTTCGGGGTTCCGGGCAAGGTGGTTTCGATCGAGTACGACCCGAACCGCTCCGCCCGCATCAGCCTCATCCATTACGCCGATGGCGAGAAGCGCTATATCATCCACGCCGCGGGCTTGGCCGTGGGCGACGCCGTCATGAGCGGCCCCCGCGCGGAGATCCGGACGGGCAACGCCCTTCCCCTCAAAAACATCCCCGAGGGCTCCTTCGTTCACAATATCGAGCTGACCCCCGGCCGCGGAGGGCAGCTCGTGCGGGCGGCGGGCGGCCAGGCGCAGCTCATGGCCAAAGAAGGCGGCTACGCGCAAATCAAAATGGGGTCCGGCGAGGTGCGCCTTGTCCCGGACCAGTGCCTGGCGACGTTGGGCCAGGTTTCCAACGCCGAGCACAACACGATCACGCTGGGGAAGGCCGGTCGTTCCAGGCATCTGGGGATTCGACCCACGGTGCGCGGCGGCGCCATGAACGCCGTCGACCATCCGTTGGGCGGCGGCCGCGGCAAGTCCAAGGGCGGCAACCATCCGCGTTCGCCCTGGAACCAGCTGTCCAAGGGTTACAAGACCCGGCGCAAGCGCAAGATTTGGGGATGGCGCATCGTCGCCGATCGGCGGCGCGCCACGGTGACGTCATGAGTCGGTCGACCATCAAGGGGCCGTACATCGACGCGAAGCTTCTCAAGAAGGTCCAGCGCATGAACCAAGCCAACGAGAAGCGCTCCATCAAGACGTGGGCGCGGGACTGCACGATTGTCCCGGAATTCGTGGGGCATACCTTCGCGGTCCACAACGGGCGCAAATTCCTGCCGGTATACGTGACCGAGCAGATGGTGGGGCACAAGCTGGGGGAGTTCTCCTTCACGCGCTTTTTCAGGTCTCATGGCGGCGTCCATAGAGAATCCAAGGAGCTAACGTAATGGAAGCCACGGCGCACTCTCGATTCCAGAGATATGGGACCAGGAAGGTTTCCCAGGTGCTTGCCCAGATCCGGGGGCGTCGCGTCCTCGAGGCGGAGGAGATGCTGCCCTCCTTCCCGAGGGCCTGCGCCGGCATGGTGGCCAAGACTTTGAAGTCCGCCGCGTCGAACTTCGCGATCAAGGCCGCCCGTTCGGGGCGCAAGCTCGAACCCGCGCGGCTTTTCGTCAAGTCCTGCTGGGCGGGCCAGGGGCCGATGCTACAGATGAAGCGCACGATGCCGGCCCCCATGGGTCGGGCGAACGTTTTTAAGCGCAAGGTCTGCCACGTGACGATCGTCGTGGCGGACGGCGCGGAGGGATAAGATGGGACAGAAAGTTCATCCTAGGTCGGTCCGTCTCGGCTATATCGCGGATTGGGAGTCCCGCTGGTTCTCTCCGCGCGAGATGCCGGAGCTCATCGGCGAGGACTTTAAAATCCGCGGGCTCATCCGCGACACGTTCCGGCAAGGAGCCATCAGTTGGGTCGGCATTGACCGGGCCGGCTCCTACCTCCGGGTGAATATCCACACGGCGCGTCCCGGCGTGGTCATCGGGAAGAAGGGCGTTGACATCGAGTCCATCAAGGACCGCATCGAGCGCCTCACCTCCCGCAAAACCTTCATCAACGTCGTGGAGATCAAGGAACCCGAGCTTGACCCGAGGCTCGTGGCCCAGGCCATCGCTTCCCAGATCGAGAAGCGCATCGCCTATCGCCGCGCGATGCGCCGCGCCATGGAGCGGACGCTCGAAGCGGGGGCGCTGGGAGTCAAGATCCGAGTGGGCGGCCGCTTGAACGGCTCCGAAATCGCGCGCGTGGAGTGGATGCGCGAGGGCCGGGTCCCGCTGCATACCTACAGCGCGGAAGTCGACTACGGAACCGCCGAGGCGCGGACCACGGCGGGCCTCATCGGCGTCAAGGTTTGGATTTTCAGGAAACAGCATTTCGTGAAGCTCCCCAAGGAGCTCCTGGCGCAGGCCAAGGAGCAAAAGGAGATCGAGGGAGCCGAGGGGGCGCCGGCGCTCGCGCCGGTCGCGGCGCCAGTCGCCGCGGTGACTCGGAATGCCGAGGCGGCGGACGGGGGGGTGCCCGCCGAAACCCCGATTGACGGCATGGCGGAGGGCGACGATGTTAATGCCTAAGCGGGTCAAATACAGGAAGCCCCATTCCCACCCCCGCATCAAGGGAATGGCGAAGAAAGGCACGACCATCTCTTTCGGCGAATTCGCCCTCAAGGCCTTGGAGCCGAAATGGGTCACGGCGAGGCAGATCGAGGCCTGCCGCGTCACCATTGGCCGCCATCTTAAGAAGGGAGGCAAGCTCTGGATCCGCATTTTCCCGGACAAGGCGGTGACCAAGCACCCGGCCGAGACGCGCATGGGAAAAGGCAAGGGCGCTCCGGATCACTGGGTGTGCGTGGTGAAGCCGGGGAGGATTCTTTTTGAGATCGGCGGGGTGGGCGGCGATGTCGCCCGAGGGGCTTTCGTTAACGCTTCCTACAAGCTTCCTATTAAAACCCAGATCGTGGCCCGGGAGGAATTTTGATGAAAGCCGCTGATCGCGACGCGAAAAAGGCTCTTTCCGCGGCGGAACTCCTCTCGGAGTTGCGCCAGACGCAGCAGAAGCGATTTGATTTGAGGTTGAAGCGCTCCACCGGCTCCATCCAGGATCCGCTTGAGCTGCGCCGCCTCAGGCGCCACTCGGCGCGGCTGCTTACGTGGCTGAGGCAGAAGGAACTCGGCGGGAAGGGAGGCACCCGATGACGCCGACCCAGGCCGCCTCCGAGCGGGAAACGCAGCGCAAGGTCCTTTCCGGGATCGTCGTGTCCGACAAGATGGATAAGACGCGCATCGTGCTCGTCGAAAGGACGGTGCGGCATCCCCTTTACGAAAAGACCATCGGCAAGCGCAAGAAATTCAGCGTGCACGACGAGAAAAACGAGTCCGTCGCCGGCGACTGGGTCGAGATCATGAGCACGAGGCCCATGTCGAGGACGAAGCGGTGGAGGCTTCTGCGCATCGTGAGGCAGTCGCCGGAGCGTTCGGCGGCCCGGACGGCGAAGGAGAAGGCTTCTTCATGATCCAGCTTCGATCCATCATCAACGTCGCGGACAATTCCGGGGCCCGAAAGCTCCAGTGCTTCCATGTGTCGGGCGGCAGCTATCGCCGCTACGCCACGGTCGGGGATGTCATCGTCTGCAGCGTGCGAGACGCCCTGCCCCAGGGCGCGATCAAGAAAGGGGAGGTGGTCAAGGCCGTTGTCGTGCGCACGGTGCGCCAAGTGCGTCGCGTGGACGGCTCCTATATTTCCTTCGACGACAACGCGGCGTGCCTCATCGACGACAAGGGAGAGCCCCGCGGCACCCGCGTTTTCGGGCCTGTCGCCCGGGAACTGCGGGAGAAGGACTACCTCAAGATCATTTCCTTGGCTCCCGAGGTGCTTTGATGGCCGCGACGAAGCTTAAAATCAGGAAGAAAGACAACGTGATGGTGATGTCCGGCAGGGACAAGGGGAAGACCGGAGAGATCTTGAAGGTGATTCCCGCCGACGGGCGCGTCGTTGTCGCGAAGGTCAATGTGATCGCCAAGCACCGCAAGCCCCGCGGCTCGGAGCCCGGCGGCATCCAGCATATGGAAGCTCCCATCGCGGCCTCGAAGGTGATGCTCATGTGCCCCAAATGCGAGAAGCCGGCCCGGATTCGCCTGGAGCGCCTTCCCGATGGGAAGCTCTCGCGCGCCTGCCGGCGCTGCGGGGAGGTGATCCTCTGATGGCCGACGAGAAAAAGCCGGTCAAAGCCCCCGGAGCCCCGGGTAAGAAGGGAGGGAGCGCGGCCGCCTCCAAGAGCGGCCCTGCGTTCGCCCTTTCCGACGGCCGCAGCGCCCCGCATCCCGCGCCGCGACTCAAGGCCTATTACGCCGAGAAGGTCGTCCCCGCCCTCATGAAAAGGCGCGGCCTGACCAATCCCCTCCAAGTGCCCAAGCTTCGCAAGATCGTGATCAACATCGGCGTCTCGGAGGGCAAGGAGAATATCCAGATGCTGGAGGCGGCGCGCGAGGAGTTGGCCCTCGTCACGGGGCAATGGCCGCAGTTGCGCCGGGCCAAGAAATCCATTTCCAACTTCAAGCTGCGCGAGGGCATGCCGATCGGACTGCGGGTGACGCTCCGTGGCGACCGGATGTATGAGTTCCTCGACCGCTTCATCTCGACCGCCGTCCCGCGGATGAGGGACTTCCGCGGGCTCGATCCCAACGGCTTCGACGGCCGCGGCAATTACAACATCGGCCTTCGCGAGCAGATGATTTTCCCCGAGATCGACGCCGAAAAAGTGGTGAAGCAGCGCGGGATGAATATCTCCGTGGTGACGAGCGCCGGCCAAGACGATGGAGGCCGGGATCTTCTGGAGGCCATGGGGTTTCCCTTCCGACGCCTGCCCGTCGGCAGGCAGGCGGGACCGAGCAAAGATTCGGCCGCCGCGACCGCGGCGGCCGCCGGGGTGGAGGGTTAATCGATGGCAACGACGGCATGGATGGCGAAACTCAGACGTCCGCCGAAATTCTCGACGCGCTACCGAAATCGTTGCCAGATCTGCGGAAGGCCGCGGGCGTACTACCGTGATTTTGGCCTTTGTCGGATCTGTTTTAGGAATATGGCCCAGAACGGGCATATCCCGGGCATCAGAAAGTCTTCCTGGTAGAGATAAGGAGAACGATGGATACGATAGCCGATCTTTTGACGCGCATCCGCAACGCGAGCGGGAGGGCGCACGACCGCGTGGACGTGCCGCTCTCGAAGATGAAGCTCGAAATCATCAGGATCCTCAAGCAGGAGGGCTTCATCGCCAATTTCAAGTCCCTCTACGACGCCGCCAAGCGCGGCACGATACGCATTTTCCTGAAATACTCCCCCGAGAAGGAGCCCGTGATCCGGGGGATCCAGCGGGTCTCGAAACCCGGCATGAGGGTTTACCGCTCCTACGACGACATTCCCCGCGCGCGGCAGGGATACGTCGTGACGGTTCTCTCCACCTCCAAGGGCCTCCTCACGGGAGCGCAGGCCAAGGAGAAAAAGGTCGGCGGCGAAGTGCTTTTCAGGGTCTGGTAATGTCGCGCGTCGGCCGCATGCCCATCGTCGTGCCCTCCGGGGTCGAGTTGCGCCTCCAGCCGGCTCTGATCTCGGCCAAGGGGCCCAAGGGCTCCCTTGAGGAGCGCATCCCGCCCTTCATTCAGGCCGCCCTCAAGGACGGGCAGCTTCTTCTGACCGCCGATCTCGCCTCCTCGCGCAAGGCCAAGGCGCTCTACGGCACCGTTCGCGCCCGGCTCAATAACATGGTCCAGGGCGTCGCGCGCGGCTTTTCAAAGGGCCTCGAGATCGTCGGGCTGGGCTACCGCGCGGAAGTCGCGGGACAGAAGTTGACGTTGAGCTTGGGCCATTCGCATCCCGTCGTTTTCGAGGCGCCTGCCGGCGTTGTCGTGGCCGTGGACGCGAAAAAGACGCTGATCACGCTTTCAGGGGCGTCGAAGGAACTCGTGGGCCAGACGGCGGCGAAGCTCCGCGCCCTCAAGAAGCCCGAACCCTACAAGGGAACCGGCATCCGCTATCAAGGCGAGCATGTCCGTAAAAAGGCCGGCAAGGCCGCCGCGGGCGCCGCGGGCGCCGCCGCGGGAGGAGCGGGAGGGGCGAAGAAATGATCCTGGGGGAAAGGGCCATATGAAAGACAAACACCAGCGGGCATCGTACCGGCAGGGCCGCGTTCGGCGCCAATTAGCCGCGCGGACCAATGGGAGGCCGCGGCTCAGCGTTTTTAGGAGCCTGCGTCATCTCTATGCCCAGGTGATCGACGATTCGACGGGCCGGACTCTTGCCAGCGCTTCGTCATTGGCCGAGGGCGTCAAGACCGGCGGCAAGAACGTCGCTTCCGCCACAAAGGTGGGGGAGTCGATCGCCAAGAAGGCCGTCGGCGCCGGAGTGAAGGCGGTGGTGTTTGATCGCGGCGCCCAGCGCTACCACGGGCGCATCAAGGCCTTGGCCGATGCCGCCCGCGCTAGCGGGCTGGAGTTTTGACATGGCCCAGCCGATGACGAGCCAAACGCCTCAGGCCGCGCCCGCCGCCCCCCATTCGGGAGGGCGTCCCATGGGTCCCGGACGGGGCTTTTCGAGGGGTTTTGGAGGGGGAAGAGACACGGGGCCCGGGGACGGCTTCCGGGAAACCGTCGTTGCGATCAATCGCGTCGCCAAGGTCGTCAAGGGAGGCAAGAGATTTTCCTTCGCGGCGCTCGTCGTGGTCGGCGACGGCGCCGGCAAGGTCGGGTGGGGGCTGGGCAAGGCCCGCGATGTCCAGTCGTCCATCCGCAAGGGGCATGCCTCCGCCGTTAAAAATTTAATCCGCTTCCCCCTCCAGAAAGGGACCATCCCGCACGAGGCGATCGCGAAGTTCCGCTCGACGAAGGTGTGGATGAAGCCCGCGGCCCCTGGAACGGGGGTTATCGCCGGGGGAGGCGTCCGCGCTATTCTCGAGGCGGGCGGGATCAAGGACGTCCTTTCCAAGGTCTTGGGGAGCTCAAATTCTTATAACGTGATCGGAGCCACGATGGAATGCTTGAAGACTCTTAGGACGCGCGAGGATATCAAGAGGCTGCGCGGGCGATGACGACGCTGGCATCGCTCACGCCGGCCCCCGGAGCCAGGCGCCGCAAGAGAAGACTCGGCCTCGGGGAAGGGTCGGGACACGGTCAAACCTCGACGCGCGGCCAGAAGGGGCAGCGCTCCCGCTCCGGCGACGGCAAGCTCGTGGGGTTCGAGGGCGGCCAGACCCCCATCCTGAGAAGGGTCCCCAAGCGCGGCTTTTCGAACGCCGCCTTCCGCAAGGAGTATCAGACGGTCTCCCTCGCCGCGGTGTCCCGCGTTTTCGAGAGCCAGCGGGAGGTGACCCTCGACGCCCTGCGCATCCATGGCCTCGCCAAGGGGGCCAGGCCCGTCAAGATCCTGGGCCCCGGGCGGCTCGCCAAGGCTTACAAGATTTTCGCCCACGCCTTCTCCGCGAGCGCGGCGGATGCCATCAAGAAGGCCGGCGGAGAGCCCGTCGTGATCGGGACAGCCGCCGCCTCGTGATCCAGAAGTTCGGCGACATACTCGAATCCGCCGACCTGCGGAGGAAGATTATCTTCACTCTCGGTTCCCTGGCGATCTTCCGTCTGGGGGCCGCGATCCCGATCCCGGGGATCAATGGGGAAGCCCTGAGGGCGCTGTTCGAGGCCCAGCGCAACGGTTTCCTGGGATTTCTCAACATCTTCTCGGGAGGCGCTCTTGGGCGTTTCTCCATCTTCTCCCTCGGAGTGATGCCTTATATCAACGCCTCGATCATCGTGAGCCTGATCCAGGGCGCGCACATGATCCCCTATTTCGACCGCCTGGCCAAGGAGGGCGAGCTCGGCCGCCGCAAGCTCAACTCCTGGACCCGCTATTTGACCTTGGGGCTGGGCGCCATCCAGTCCGCGGGCCTCACATGGTCGATCACCTCCATGCGCTCCGTCCCGGGTTCGCCGCCCATCGTGCCGCATCCCACGGCGGGCTTTTACGCGGTGACGACGCTGACGCTGACCACCGGAACGCTCTTCGTCATGTGGCTCGGCGAGCAGATGACGGAGTACGGCATCGGCAACGGGGTCTCCCTGATCATTTTCGCGGGGATCGTCCAAAGGCTCCCGAGCGCCATCATGGGGATGGTCGCCCTTATTCATGCCGAGGAAATCGGCATCATCAAGGCGCTTCTCATCGCGGCCGGAATCCTTTTCGTGACGCTCCTCGTCGTGTGGCTTGAAACCGCCCAGCGCAAGATCCCGGTCCAGTACGCCAAGCGGGTCGTGGGACGGCGTCTTTACGGCGGGGCGCAGAGCTACCTCCCGCTCAAGGTCGACCAGTCGGGCGTGATCGCGGTTATCTTCGCGATCTCGCTGTTGACCGTCCCCGTCACGGTGGCGAATTTCTTCCCCCAGTCGGCCTGGGCTCAAAAGCTCAACCAGTATTTCAACCTGGGCGGCTGGATTTACCAAACCGTCTACGCGGCCCTGATCATCTTCTTCTGCTATTTCTACAACTCCGTCTCCATCAATCCCGACGACTTGGCCGATAATATGAAGAAATCGGGGGGGTTCATCCCGGGCTACCGGCCCGGCGAGGCGACCGCCAAGTATATCGAATGGGTGCTGGAGAGGATCACGCTTGGCGGGGCGCTCTTCGTGGCCGCGATCGCGGTCCTTCCGGACGTGATGCGCCGCCAGTTCAACGTCCCTTTCTTCTTCGGCGGCACGGCTCTCCTCATCGTGGTCGGCGTCGCCCTCGACACCATGGGCCAGCTCGAGGCCCAGCTCATCATGCGCCATTACGAAGGCTTCTTGAAGCGCGGCCGCATCCGCCAGCGATGGTTCAACGTGGGCTCGGCGTCGTGACGTTCTCCCTTGAGCCGGTGCGGGAATGATCGCGGTCGTCCTGGGGGCGCCGGGCTCCGGCAAGGGAACGCAGTCCCGGCTTCTAAGCGAGAAGCACCGACTTTCCCATGTCGCCACGGGAGACATCCTGCGCTCGGAGATCGCGATGGGAACGGCCTTGGGGCGCCAGGCCGAGGGCTATGTCAAGAAGGGGCGGCTCGTGCCCGACGAACTCGTCACCGCCATGCTTGCCGCCCGCATCGAGCAGGCCCCGAAAGACGACTATTTTCTCGACGGCTTCCCCCGAAATTTGCGCCAGGCGGAGGAGCTCGACAAGCTTTTGAAGCGCTGGGGCGGGCGCGTGGACACGGCGCTCTTTTTGAGCCTCCCCGCCTCCGAGGCCCTCAAAAGGCTCTCGGCGAGGCAAATCTGCGCGAAATGCGGCGCCGTCTATAACGCCATCACGAAGCCCACGCGGAAACCGGGCGTTTGCGACGTCTGCGGCGGCGCCGTGGTCGCCCGGGTCGACGACGCCCAGGAGACGGCGATCCAACGCATCGCGGTGTACGAGAAGGAAACGACGCCTCTTTTGGATCATTACCGGCGTCGCGGAATCCTGCGCGAGATCGACGCCGCGGGCGAGCCGACCCAGATTTCCCGGGCCCTGGAGGCCGCGCTGGCCGATTTCTGGGACCATCGCGATGGCGATGGGAACGGAGGAAAGTGAGGGCCTCTCGCGTGTCGATCGAGCTGAAGAGCCCCGCCGAGATCGCCTCCATGCGCCATGCGGGCAAGATCGTCGCCAATATCCTCGAGAAGCTCGCCGCCCTGGTCAAACCAGGCATCCGGACCAGCGATCTTGACGATGCGGCCTTGGAAATGCTCAAATCTTATGAAGCCAGGCCCGCCTTTTTGGGTTACCGCGGTTTCCCGAAAACCTTGTGCGTTTCGATCAATTCGGAAGTGGTGCATGGCATACCGCGGCCCTCACGCCTCGTTAAAAGCGGGGACGTGGTGAGCCTCGACTTCGGGTGCGTATGGAACGGATTTTATGGAGATGCAGCGCTGACGGTGGGAGTCGCCCCCGTGTCCCGGGAGGCCTCTCGCCTCATTGAGACCGCGCGGCGATCTCTTGATGCCGGGATCGCGGCCATGCGGCTTGGCGGGCGCGTCGGCGATATATCGAATGCGGTCCAGGAGGACGTCGAGTCCAATGGTTTTTCCGTGGTGCGTGACTTTGTCGGGCATGGGATTGGCCGGGCGCTGCACGAGGAGCCCCAGGTCCCCAATTTCGGCAAAAGCGGGACGGGGCCTCGCATCGAGACGGGGATGGTCTTGGCGATAGAGCCCATGGTGGCCGCGGGATCGGGCGACGTCGAGGTGCTGGCGGACGGGTGGACGGCCGTGACCCGCGACGGCGGCCTTGCCGCCCATTTCGAGCACACCGTCGCCATGACGGACAAGGGCGCCGAGATTTTGACCCTATCGGGACCGCTCTCTTAGAATGGCCAAAGAGGACAAAATCGAGGTCGAAGGCGCCATCCTTGAGGCCCTGCCCAATGCCATGTTTAGAGTCGAGATTCAGCCGGGCCGCGTCGTTCTGGCGCATATTTCCGGCAAGATGCGCATGCACTACATCAAGATTCTTCCCGGAGACCGCGTGAAGCTCGAGCTCTCCCCATACGATTTGACCCGAGGACGGATTACCTACAGGATTTAGAGGTTCTATCAACGATGAAAGTCAGAGCGAGCATCAAACCCATCTGCCAAAAGTGCAAGGTGATCAAGCGCCAAGGCGTCGTGCGCGTCATCTGCGCCAATCCCAAGCACAAGCAAAGGCAAGGATAAGGAGGACCGTCATGGCGCGCGTCGCGGGAGTGGATTTGCCGAAGAACAAGAGGATCGAGATCGCCCTCCGCTACTTAAACGGCGTGGGGCCGACGACTTCCCGGGAGATTCTAGGGAAGCTCAACGGGGCCATTTCTCCCGACGTCCGGGTCAAGGATTTGAGCGAAAGCCAGGTGGGCCTCTTGAACAGCCTCCTCGCCAAGGAGTACAAGGTCGAGGGAGATCTGCGCCGCGCCTTCCAGGCGGACATCCAGAGGCTCTACGACATCAACTGTTTTCGCGGTTTCCGGCACCGCCGCAACTTGCCGGTCCGCGGCCAGAGGACGCGCACTAACGCCCGTACTCGCCGCGGCCGCCGAAAGACCATCGGTTCGGGAGCCCGGCCCGTGGCCCAGGCCAAGCCCGCGCCCAAACCCCAGGGAGGAGCGTAAACAGCCATGCCAAGTCCCACTCCGACGGCGCCCGCGCGGCCCCAGCCGCGCCAAGGCAAGAAAAAGAATTGGAGGTCGATCGCCTTCGCGCGCATGCACATCCAGTGCTCCTTCAATAACACGATCATTTCAATGACGGACGACCGCGGCGAGGTCCTCTACTGGGCCTCCGCCGGCAGCTGCGGCTTCAAGGGCACGAAGAAGGGGACCCCCTACGCGGCGGGCGTCACCGCGGCCAAGGTCGCCAAGCGCGCGCTCGAGATGGGCGTCAAGCAGGCGGCGGTGTTCATGAAGGGGCCCGGTCCGGGCCGGGAGACGGCGGTGCGCTCCCTGGGCACCGCGGGGCTCCTGATCGTGAGCATCAAGGATATCACCCCGCTGCCGCACAACGGCTGCAGGCCGCCCAAGGCCAGGAGGGTTTAAGGATTTATGGCTCGTTATTCGGGGCCCGTTTGCAGGCAGTGCCGGAGAGAGCAGACGAAGCTCTTTCTGAAGGGCGAAAAGTGCTACACCAAATGCGTCCTAGACCGTCGGCCGACGCCTCCGGGGCAGGCGAAGCCCGCTCGGGGCAAGCCGTCCTCGTATGCGATCCGTCTGCGCGAGAAGCAGAAGCTGCGGCGCATGGCGGGCGTCACGGAAAGGCCGCTGCGGCGCCTCATGGAAGCCGCCTCGAAAAAACCCGAAGCGACCGGCGAGCAGCTTCTGCGCAGCCTCGAACTCCGGCTCGACAACGTGGTCAAGCGCTCCGGCATCGCGGCGTCCCTCAAGGGCGCGCGGCAGTTCGTGCTGCACAGGCACGTCCTGGTCGGCGGTCGGCGGGTCAACATCCCGTCCTACGTCCTTAAGCCCGGAGACGTGGTCAGCTGCGCCCCCGCGCTCAAGGATAACGTCGGCGTGAAGCTGAGCCTGGAGACGGCCAAGCGCCTCGCCAACCGGCCGGGCTTCCTTGAGTTCGACGAGGAAAAGCTTTCGGTCAAGGTTCTGAGGGCGCCGGAACGCTCGGAGATGTCTTGGCTGGTCAATGATCAACTCATCGTGGAGTACTATTCCCGTTAATTCATCGAGGAGGACAGCATGGCGTATAAAGAACTGATTCTGCCGCAGAAGCTCAACGTCGAGGAGAAGACGCTGTCGGCGTCCTACGCGAAGTTCGTGGCCGAGCCTTATGAGCGCGGTTACGGGCAAACGATCGGCAACGCCCTCCGGCGCATCCTTCTCTCCAGTCTCGATGGCGCCGCGGTCTCCGCGGTGCGGGTCGCGAAGGCCTCGCATGAATACGCGGCCCTCCCGGGGGTGCGAGAGGACGTCATGAACATCCTCCTCAACTTGAAGAAGGCGCGTTTTAAGATGTTCACCAACGGCCCCGAGATGATCTACCTGGCGGCCTCCAAGCCCGGCCCCGTGACGGCCGGCATGATCCAGGGCAATTCCAACATCGAGGTCGTCAACCCCGACCTCGTGCTGGCGCATTTGGAGCCGGGCGGGAAGCTGGACATGGAAATCGAGATCTCCAAGGGCCGCGGCTATGCTTCAGCGGAGGAGATCCGGGCCCGCCAGGAATGGCCGAGCGGCTTCCTTCCCGTGGACGCCCTGTTCTCGCCCATCGTGAAGGTCCACTACGACGTCGAGAACGCGCGGGTGGGCCAGGTGACGGACTATGACCGTCTCATCCTCGAGATTTGGACGGACGGCTCGATCAATCCCGTGGAGGCCTTGCTCCAGTCGGCCAAGCTCATGCGGGAGGCCCTCAACATCTTCCTTCCCGAGGAAGAGGTTCAGGCGGAGGAGGCCGCGGAGGCGGTCGCCGTGCCCGCGGGCGCGGGCGACGGCAAGCTTCAGGAATTGCTCGGGCGCTCGATTGACGCCATTGAACTCTCGGTGCGCGCCTCGAATTGCCTCAAGGTCGCCAAGATCCGCACGATCGGCGAGCTCGTGACGAAGAACGAGGAGGAGCTCCTCGGCGTCAAGAATTTCGGGCAGAAGTCCCTCGAGGAGATCAAGGACCGCTTAAAGGACATGGGACTGTCGCTCGGGATGCGGGCGGCGTAAGGGAGGGCCTCCATGACCAAGCAGATGGGCGGACGCAAGCTCGGGGTGGTCTCCTCCCATCGCCGGGCGCTTCTTCGGAACATGGCGACGAGCCTGTTCCATCATGAGAGGATCACGACCACCGTCGCCAAGGCCAAGGAACTCCGGCCCTTCGCCGAGCGGATCATCACGCTCGCGAAGTCCGGCTCCCGCGCCGGAGTCTACCGGGACATCCAGGACCGGATCGTGCGCCGCAAGCTTTTTGACGTCCTGGCCGTCCGTTACAAGGAGCGGCCTGGCGGCTACATGCGCATCCTGCGCCTGAGTCCGCGCCAGGGCGACAATGCCCCCGTTGGCCGCGTTGAATTGATAAGCTAAGAAGATAAATTAGATGTTTGACGCGCTTTTCAGCCTCTTCTCCAACGACATGGGGATCGACTTGGGGACCGCCAACACCCTGGTCTACGTCAAGAACCAGGGGATTGTCCTTCGGGAGCCCTCGGTCGTCGCCATCCAGAGGGAGACCCGCGAGGTCCTGGCGATCGGCGCCGACGCCAAGCGCATGCTGGGGCGAACGCCCTCCTCGATCATCGCGGTGCGGCCCCTGCGCAACGGCGTGATCGCGGACTTCGAGGCGACGCAGGAGATGATCAAGTATTTCATCCGCAAGGTCCACAACAGGCGGGCCCTCCTGCACCCGCGGATCGTCATCGGCATCCCCTCGGGCATCACGGAGGTCGAGCGGCGCGCGGTCCAGGAATCCGCCGAGCAAGCCGGCGCCCGCGACGTGGTTTTGATCGAGGAGCCGATGGCGGCGGCGATCGGGGCGGATCTCCCGGTCGAGGAGCCGCACGGGAATCTCATTGTCGACATCGGGGGCGGGACGACGGAGGCCGCGGTCGTCTCCTTGGGGGACATGGTTGTCTCGAAATCCCTGCCGGTTGCCGGCGACGAGATGGACGAGTCCATCGTCCAGCATTTCCGCCGGAAGTACAACCTGGTCATAGGCGAGACGAGCGCCGAGGAAGTCAAGATCCAGATCGGCTCCGTTTTTCCCTTGAAGGAGGAGAAGGCCATGGAGGTCAAGGGCCGTGATCAGGCCACGGGGCTTCCTAAGACGGTTTTGATCACCTCGGAAGAGGTGCGCCAGGCTCTGATGGAGCCGGTCCATTTGATCATCGACGCGGTCAAAAGCACGCTGGAGGAGACGCCGCCGGAGCTTGCCGCCGACTTGGTGGACCGGGGAATCATGCTGGCGGGAGGGGGCTCCCTTTTGAGGGGCCTGCCGGAGTTGCTCAGGCAGGAGACGGATCTGCCCGTGCATCGGGCGGCGGATCCCTTGAGCTGCGTTGCGATAGGAACGGGGAAGTTCTTGGAGGAACTCGACCGCATTAGAAACGGCGGCTCCATCCCCGTCGGCTCCTACCGCGGTCGGCGTTAGCCGGCGCGCCGCTCCCGAATCATTGAAGGGCGCGCCTGCCGTCGGCAGGCAGGGTTTGCGGCGGATCGGGTATCCGCCTAGGAAGAACAACGTCATTGCTGTCCCAATTTCGACAGACTCGGCTGATCCACTACACCCTTGCCGTTTTGACCGCGGCATCGATCGTGATCCTGTCCTTGCCGCTTGCGGCGCCGGTGCGGGCCTTGCGCGCGGCGCTTCACTACGCGGTTGATCCGATGGCCTATTCCGGCTTCGCGGGCGTTTCCGAGCTGACGGGCGTCTCCAGGCGCCTGATCAACCTCGTCGACGCCTCGAAGGACAATGGGATCCTGCGCCGACGACTCGCGGAGATGGATTTGATGAGCATCCGATTGCAGGGACTGGAAAAGGAGAACACGAGGCTCCGGGAGGAGCTCAAGCTCAAGCTCCCGGCAGCGGAGCGCGGGCTCTGGGCGCATGTCCTCGAAAAGGAGCCTCTCCGCTGGTATCAGGACGTCGTGATCGACGCGGGGGAGACTCGGGGCGTGAAGCGCAACGCCCCGGTTTTCGCGCCGAGCTCCCAGGGGCTCGCGGTCGTCGGGCAAGTCATCGAAGTCCGCCCCGAGACCTCCGACGTCCTTCTCGTCACCAATCCCATGTCCTCCGTGGCCGCTTACATCTCCTCGGAGACGGCGAGCGGACTCGTGCTCGGGCAGGGAGGCGCCATTCTCAAGATGCTCTACCTGCCGCCGGGATCGACTCCGGCCGTGGGCCAGCCGGTCTACACATCGGCCGTAAGCCCGACCTTTCCCGCCCATATGCTCATCGGGACGGTCGCGAGAGTGGGAGCGCCGGACATGCTCTACGGTTTCTTGAGCGCGGAAGTCGTTCCCGCGGCGGCGCCGCAGGGCTTTTCCGAGGTCCTGGTTCTTCTCCCATACGCCGGCCGTCCGGGGAAAAGTTGATGGGTCCTCTGGGCTGGGTCGCCGTTTTCGCCGCGGCGCTCGTGGGGCAATGGGTGTGGGCCTCGGAATTCCCTTTTTTCGGATATTCCCCGCAGCTGCTGCTCGTCGCCACGGTGGCGCTGGCGGCGCGCCGCGGCGCCTTGGCGGCCATGTCGGCGGGCTTCGTGGGGGGCCTCCTCGGCAACGTGGGCAGCCGCCGGCTCTTCGGCATCGACGCCCTGGCCTTCGTGTGGATCGCTTACGGTGTCTGGGCTCTTTCAAAGAACGTGGACACCTCCCGCCTCATGCCGCAATGCGCCTTGACCATCTTCATGTCGTGGGCTTACGCCGCCCTCGCTATCGTCGCGGGCTTGGCCTTCGCCGGAGCTCCCCAATGGCCCGGCTGGGCCGGCTGCTTCGTGGTTCCGTTTTATAACGCCCTCGCCGCCGCGATTTTATTCGAGATCCTCGAGCGGGTCGAGGGGCGCCGGGGTCTGCGATGAAAGCGGCCGACCGCATCGAGACATTATGGAGCATCATCGGCTTGGGCGCCGCGATCGTCGCGATCAAGCTCTTTGACCTGCAAGTCATGGAGCATGCCGCCTATTGGGGCGCCGCGGAACGCAACCGCGTCCAGGTGATCTACGAGACCGCCCCCCGCGGACGATTCTTCGACCGAAACGGCGTTTTGCTGGCGTCGAACCGCCTTTCTTTCGCGCTGGTCTATTTTCCTAGGGAAAAAGCGGCCGAGACGGAGCTCGCCTCTCTATCCCGAGCGCTGGCTCGCGAGTTGAGGGTGAAGCCCGGCGACATTCTCGACAAGCTCAAGGAGGCGCAGAAGGAGGCGACGACGATCCGCCTGGCCGAAGATATCCCGTTGCGGGAAATGTTCCGCCTTTCGGAGCTTAAAGTAAGGTACCCGGGCCTCTATCTCGTCCACGAGGCCCAGCGCGACTACCCGGACGGGAGCCTTGCGGGCCATCTTCTCGGCTATTTGGGAAAAATGGAGCCGAAGGCTTGGAGGCAGTTCAAGAGGCTGGGATACCGCATCGACTCCAGGGTGGGGCGCTTCGGATTGGAGAAAGTCTTCGAGGACGTCCTTCGCGGGCAAGACGGCGGCATCGATCTCGAGGTGGACGCCAGGGGCCGGCTGCAGAGGATTCTAGGTCGCCGCGAAGGAGCGCCCGGCAACGACGTCTATCTGACGATCGACGCCGCGGTCGAGCGGGCGGCCTCCGAGGGCTTGGCGGCGACCCCCACGCGCCGCGGCGCCGCGGTGGCGATCGACCCCGGCACCGGCGCCCTCCTGGCCCTCGTCTCGGCGCCGGAGTTCGATCCCGGGGATTTTCTCGCCAAGGAGGCGGCGCCGGGGAAAGTCTCGGAGTTCGACCGGGCCATCAGCGGGACCTATCCTCCGGGCTCGACGTTCAAGATCGTGGTCGGCGCCGCGGGGCTCAACGAGAATAAGTTCAACACCACGGACAAAGTCCTCTGCAAAGGGTCCTTCGAGCTCGGCGACAAGATCTTCCTGTGCTGGAAACACACGGGCCACGGCCTCATTTCCTGGTTTCGGGCCGTCGCCCAGTCCTGCGACGTTTATTTCTATGAGATGGGCCTTCGAACGGGAGCCGACATCATCGAGGACTATGAGCGACGGTTCGGTTTCGGGAGCAAGACGGGAGTGTCGCTTCCCGGAGAGGCCGCGGGGAAGCTCGCCGGGCCGGACGTGTCGCCGCGGGGGCGCGGGCGTTGGCGGCAGGGGGACACCGTCAATCTTTCGATCGGCCAAGGGGGGCTCCTGGCGACGCCTCTGCAGCTGGCGGATATGGTCGCCGCCGTCTCAAGGCGGGGAGAGCGTTGGAGGCCCTACTACACGGACCGGATCGTTTACGCGGGAGAGCTGGGCACTTACCGCCAGAAGCCCCACCGCTTGGGAACAATCGAGCTCAAGCCGCAAGTGTGGGCCGATTTGGAGACGGCGCTCGCCCTGGTGGTGTCGTCGGGCACGGCGCTCGCGGCGGCGGTTCCCGGACTCGACGTGCGGGGCAAGACCGGGACCGCGCAGAATCCTCATGGCCGCGACCACGCCTGGTTCGTCGGCTACGCGTCGCGCCCGGGAAAACCAGCGCGAATCGCGGTCGCCGTTCTCGTCGAAAACGGCGGGCACGGCGGGAGCGTGGCGGCTCCCATCGCCAGGGAAATGTTCAAGGCCGCCTTCCGGGCGCCGGCGAAATCGTCATGAGACGCGACATCGATTGGGTCTTTTGGGGCAGCCTTATCTTGCTCGTGGCGTTCGGCGTCGCCGCCGTCGCGTCCGCGGCGAGCCCTCTGCCGCACTACGGCCGGATTCTCAGCCGTCAATTCAAGGCCTTGGGCGTCGGGTTCCTCGTCTTCGGGTTGGCGTGGCGCTGGCCCTATCCCGTCTATCAGGGGCAAGCGAAGGCGATCTACGCGGCGTCGTTGGCGCTGCTCGTCCTCGTCTTGCTCGTGGGGGCCTCGCACAAAGGCCATCGCTCCTGGATCGAGTTGTTTCACGTCACCCTTCAGCCATCGGAGTTGGCGCGCGTGGGCTTCATCATCATCTTGGCCGATTACCTATCGCGGCGGGAGAAGACCATCAGCCGCCCGGAAGTGGTGGGAGGGGCGATCCTGCTCGCGCTTCCCGTCCTTCTCCTCATCCTCAAGGAGCCGGACGTCTCCTCCGCCCTGACCTTCGTGCCGATCATCCTGGCCATGCTCTTCTGCGCGGGGGCTAAACTCGAGCATCTCGTGGGGTTTCTCTTGTGGGGAGCGGTCGCCGGAGGCTTGGTCCTCGCGGATCTCTTCTATGAGGCTCGCTACCCGGGCGGCGAGGACGCCTCCCCCGCGCTCGTTTTCTTCCTGGAGGCGTTCCATCGCGTCGTTGCCTTCCTCGCCTTTCTCGCCCTGCCCTTCGCGGCCGCGGTCCTCTGGAGACGGCTCGCGCAATTCCTGGGGGCGAGGCTTCCCCTGGCGAGGGCCCTGCGCTGGGCCGCGATCGCGGCGTTCGGGTTTCTCTGCGCGGTCGCGGCGGTCCACGCCCTCAAGGACTACCAAAGACGGCGGTTCCTGGCCTATCTGTCGCCCCACTCCCATGCATCCGGGGCCGCCTATCACGCCCAGCAGTCGAAGATCGCCGTCGGGTCGGGGGGTTTTGTCGGGAAGGGCTTTTTCAGCGGCACGCAGTCGCGGCTCGGCTTTTTGCCCGAGCGCCACACGGATTTCATCTACGCGGTCATTGGCGAGGAGACCGGCTTTGTCGGCTCCATGGGCCTTTTGGCCCTCTATCTTCTGCTCATCCGCCGGATCCTCGCCGCCGCGAAGGCGGCGCCGGATCGCTTCGGTTCGCTCGTTTGCAGCGGGATCGCGGCGATGATGGGCTTCGAATTTTTGGTGAACGCGGGAATGTGCGTCGGCCTGAATCCCGTCGCGGGGCTTCCGCTGCCGCTGGTGTCCTACGGCGGGTCGAGCCTCTTGGCGACCTTTTGGGCGCTTGGGATCGTGGCCAACGTTTATTCCCGAAGACTGAGAATGGAATTTTAAGGCTTGAAAGGGGGAACGATGTCAGAACAGGAAAAACACGGCGAACCATCCCAGGCGCAGGGCGGCCCGGATCAGCCGCCAAAGCCGCAGGAGGCGTCCACGCCGACGCCGTCAAATCCATCCGGCGGCGGGCCCGCCCCGGAGGGCAAGGCCCGTCGGGAGAGGCACGCGCGGGGCTTCCGCTCGCGGCGGGGGCGCCGCGGACGCGGGGGAGGGGGAGGCGGAGGCCACGGGGACGGGGACCACGGTCACGCTCGGCCCCATGCCCACGCGCCGGACCGCCCGCAGGACCATGCCCAACATCGGCACGCGCAGGCTCCCGCCCAAGCGCCGCGCCGAGGCGGCAAGCCCGCCAAGCGCGAAATCCTAGCCGCCACGAACTTCGAGGAGACGCGCGTCGCCCTCGTCGAGGACGGGAGGCTCGCGGAGCTTTTCTGGGAGCGAAAGAGCGAGGAATCCATCGTCGGCAACATCTACAAAGGGACGGTCGAGAACGTTCTGCCGGGCATCTCCTCGGCTTTCGTGAACATCGGCTATGAGAAGAACGCCTATCTTTACATCTCGGACGTCATCGGCGAACGAAGCGCCCCCATCGACGCCCGCTTGAAGCGCGGCCGGCACATCATGGTGCAGGTGGCCAAGGAGGCGATCGGAACGAAGGGAATGAAGGTGAGCATGGACGTGGCCTTGCCGGGCAAATACCTCATCCTGACCCCCTTCAGCGATTTCGTCGGCGTTTCGCGTTCGATCGAGGATCCCGCCCAGCGCGAGCGCCTGGGGGCGATTGCCCAGGGTCTCGCGACGAAGGACTTGGCGGGACGCGGCCTCATCATCCGCACCGAGGCCGAGGGGGCCCAGCCTTCGGAGCTCGAACGGGAGCTCCAATATCTGCTGTCCCTGTGGAAGACGATCGAGGAAAAGTTCGAGTCCTCGCAGGCTCCGTCTCTCCTCTACAAGGATCTCGACCTCGCCGACCAGATCGCGCGGGACGTCCTGTCGGACGACATCCTCGTCTACCTCCTCGACGACAAGGCCAGCTACCTCAACGTGCTCGACTTCCTGGAGCGGACATCTCCCGAGCTCAAAAGCCGGGTGCGCCTCTACGAGGGGAAAACACCCATCTTCAAGGCCTACCGCATCGAGGAGGAAATCGAGAAGCTCCGGCAGATCAAGGTCGAGCTTACGAGCGGAGGGTCCATCATCATCCAAGAGGCGGAATCCCTCTGCGCGGTCGACGTCAACACGGGCCGATTCACGGGCTCGCGCTCGCAGGAGGAGACGGTCACCCAGACGAATGTCGAGGCCGCCCAGGAGATCGCGCACCAGCTGAGGCTGCGCAACATCGGCGGCATCATCGTCGTGGACTTCATCGACATGAAGAAGGCCTCGAACCGCAACAAGGTGATGGAGGCCTTTTCCCACGCGCTCAAGAACGACCGGGCCAAGGTCCGCATCCTGCCGATCACCCGCCTGGGCTTAATCGAGCTGACCCGGGAGCGCAAGCGGGAGTCGACGGTTTCCTTCATGACCGAGGAGTGCCCGCAATGCAAGGGCTCCGGCCGGGTCCTCTCGGGGGAGACCTTGCGCATCCGCATCCAGCGCGAGATCATGGAGATGACCGGAGGGCGGCCCGGGGGCCAGGTGCGCCTTCAGCTTCATCCGGGGCTCGCCGAGCAATTCCGCGCCAGGCTCGGGACGATCGAAAAGAACGTGCACCGTTCGGTTAAGATCGATCCCACCCCGCAGCTTCTATGGGAGGATTACAGAATCGTACTCGAATGAGAAGCCCCTCCGCTTCGAGGATCGGACCGAGGCTCCAGGCGGCCGCCTGGGCGGCGCTCCTTGTCGCCGCGTTCGGGGCGGCCGATCCCCCGCGCAAGATCCGCGTCCTCGTCGACCCCGGGCACGGGGGGAAAGACGCCGGCGCCATCGGCTGGAAGCGGACGAAGGAAAAGGACGTGAACCTGAGAACCGCTCTCGACCTCGCCAAGCGCCTGCGGGAGACGGGCCTCTTCGACGTGAGGCTCACGCGCTCGAAGGACGTCTTCGTGACGCTTCCGGATCGCTGCCGGCTGGCGAACGAGTGGAAGGCGGATCTCTTCGTCTCGGTCCACGCCAATTACGCGCATGACCGCCGTGAAAAGGGCTCGGAGGTCTATTTTCTCTCCGACCATGCCTCGGACCCCGAGGCGGCCCGCTTGGCGGAGGTGGAGAACGCCGCCGACGCCGGTCCCCCGGACCCCTCGCGGGACGGCGAGGTCGCCCAATCGATCCTGGGCGTGATGGCGAGGACGGAGAATTTGAACCGAAGCTCGAAGCTCGCGGCGACCTTGGCTCTGGCCCTGAAAAAAAAGACGTCCTTGTCGAGCCGCGGCGTCAAGCAGGCGAGCCTCTATGTCCTTCATTGGACGGACTCGCCCGCGGTCTTGGTCGAGATGGGATTCATCTCGAACCGCCGGGACGCCGCGCGTCTCCGATCCTCCGGCTTTAGGAACAAGATCGCGAAGGCCCTGGCTTCGGGAATCGTGGAATACGTTCGCAGCAAGGAGTTCGTCGAGCAGATGCGGCAGGGGTCCTCAACGGCGGGGACGCGATGAGGCGGGCGGGTATCTCTCGGCCGATCGGGGTCTTCGACTCCGGCTTGGGGGGGCTGACCGTCTTCAAGGCGCTGTCCCGTCGCCTTCCCGGGGAGGACCTCGTTTATTTCGGCGACACGGCTCATGTCCCCTACGGATCCAAATCGGCCGAGGAGGTCGAGCGCTGCTCCCTGGCCGCGGCGCGGTTTCTGATGGGGAAGCGAGTCAAGGCCCTGGTCGTCGCCTGCAACACGTCATCGGCCCTGGCGCTTCCCAGGCTGCGCCGGGAGCTTCCCGTCCCCGTGATCGGCGTCATCGAGCCTGGGGCGCGGGCCGCGGCCTCGGCGAGCCGCGGGGGAAGGGTCGGCGTGATCGGGACGGAAGCCACCGTTTTGTCGGGCGCCTATCCGGCGGCGCTTCGAATCGCTCTCCCGGGCGCCAAGGTCAAGGCCGCCGCGTGCCCGCTTTTCGTTCCCTTGGTTGAGGAGGGCTGGTGGGGCGGCCCGGTGGCCTTGGAAACGGCCCGGCGTTATCTCTCTCCGATCAAACGCTTCGGGGTCGACACCCTGATCCTTGGGTGCACGCATTATCCGCTTTTGAAAGGAGTGATCGGCCGCGTGATGGGGCCCGGCGTCCGGCTCGTCGACTCGGCCGTGGAGGTCTCGAGGGAGGCGGCGCGGCAGTTGGAGGCGATGGGGCTTCGAAGAGACGGAACGCCGCGCCGGGGTCGCTGGTCATTTTACGCCTCGGACGCCCCCCCCCGGGTGCTGCGCCTGGCGCGGCGGTGGCTCGGGGCGGGCGAGCTCCGCGTCGAACTCGCGAATTTGCCATGACTGGAAATCGGGATAAACAGGCTCACCCGCGCTGGCTTGAGATCGCGAAGGCCCGTATCGACAACGGGTTGAGCCGCTTGGGGAAGTCGCTCGATTCGAGCCACCCCGTCGACAGGGCGCTCATGGTCTTGACGGCCCGGATGGTGTCCGTCGCCGACGCCGCGGCGCTCCTGTGTCTGCGCGACCATGGGGCGGAGGCGCCCCCCTTGTCCGCGGCTCTCATCGGCTTCGCGGCCGAGATGCGCGAGATCGCGCGGGATTCCGACGAGTCGCGCGCGCGGCGCTTCCTCGACGGCGAACCGGTCGTGCTGTGCGGGGACTCCCGCTTTTGCTTGGAACTCGACGGACGGCTCAAGAGTTTAGGCTTCCAGGAGGAGCTGCGAGACGCCCTCCGTTCTTGGCATATCGTTTTCGTCAGGGGGGGGCCCGGCGGCCTTCCCTGGAGCCACCTCTTCGACGCCCGTCCGGCCGCGGCCGCCGAGGAACGGGATTGGATCGAGGCGGCGGCGATGGCCATGGGGCACGCGCTCAAGGCGCTCGAAACCCGCTGGCCGAAAGTTTTCCCTGGAGCGGCCGAGGACCTGTGGTCCGAAATCGGCCGCGGCCGCCCCCAAAACCGCCCTGCCCGCGGGCAGGCCGGCGAACAAAGCCGCAAGGAGAATAGTCCATGAGCGAAGCAAGAAGGTACGAGCATCGTCCGAGGTTTTTCAGGCCGAGGAACAGACCCAAGCACGGCTACGGCGGCTGGCAGGGAGGCGGCCAGGGAGGCGGGCAGCATCAACAGCACCCGCAAAAGCGCTTCAACAAAGGCCCCGACATGGCCGTGGATCTGGGGCCCGCGGAAAAGGAGTTCATGGCGAAAACTCCCATCGACCCGATGGAGTGGATTCCCCTCGAGAAAGGCTCGAACGATCCCTCGATGCGGGCGTTGGACCTCCTCTGTCCGATCGGGAAGGGGACCCGGGGGCTCATCGTCGCCCCGCCCAAGGTGGGGAAGACGACGTTTCTCAAGCAGATCTCCAACGCCGTCAAGGAGAGCACGCCCGAGATCCAGCAGTACTGTCTGCTGGTCGACGAGCGCCCCGAGGAGGTCACGGACTTCAAGCGCAGCGTCCCGGCGGAAGTGCACGCCTCCTCAAGCGACCAGTCCTACGAAAACCACGTGGTCGTCGCCGAGGCGCTCATGCGCAAGGCCGTCGAGGACGCGAACAAAGGCCTGGACGTCTTCATCCTCATCGACTCCCTGACCCGGCTCTCGCGGGTGCACAACCAGTTCTCGCCCGGCAACCGCACGATGTCGGGGGGGCTCGACTCGAGGGCGATGGTGATTCCCCGGCGCTTCTTCGGCCTGGCGAGAAAGCTCGAGGAGGGAGGCTCCCTGACCATCCTGGCGACCATCCTCGTGGACACCGGAAGCAAGATGGACGAAATCATCTTCCAGGAGTTCAAGGGGACGGGCAACATGGATCTCGTCCTCTACCGGCCCGCGGCCGATATGCGCATCTTCCCGGCGCTCAAGGTCCGCGACACCGGCACGCGCAAGGAGGAAAAACTCCTCCCTCCGGACTTCCTGGAGGGCGCCTGGAAGCTGCGCCGGCATATGGCGGGCCTCTCCGACATCGAGGCCATCAAGGCCCTGACGGAGCTCCTGCGCAGCTACAAGACGAACAAGGCGCTCCTGGGGGCCCTGCGTTGAGCGAGGTTCATAAAGGCATGGCCAAGCCCATCGGCCCCTATTCTCCGGCCCGGGCCGCGGGGGAGTGGCTCTTCGTCTCGGGGCAGATCGCCCTGGACGAGTCGGGGAACCTCGTCCGGGGATCGGCCGCGCGCCAGGCGGAGCTTTGCCTTCGGCATCTGGACGCGCGCTTGCGGGAGGCTGGGTTTTCGCCCGCGCAGGTCGTCAAGACGACGGTTTTTCTCGCCGACATCAAGAGCTTCGCCGAGGTCAACGAGGTCTACGCGAAGTTCTTCGCCCCTCCCTATCCGGCGAGGTCCGCCGTGGCGGTCACGGCGCTCCCCAAGGGCGCCGCCGTCGAGATCGAGGCCGTGGCGCGTCGATAGCGCGTCCGTGCCGCCGCAAAAAAAGAGGTTCCTTTGACGTTCGCCGCCCTGATCTGGGCGGGCGCCGTGATCGTCGCGAGGGCGGTCAGCGCCGCCGCGAAAAACCCGATCGGCCCGGCGGCGTATGCGCGACGGTTGGCGGGCGCCCTCGCCGTCGGCCCCCACTTCGCTTCCTTCTGGGCGGCGCACGCGGCGAGGCTGGCGCTGTGCCTTCTGTTTTTCGCGGGCGCTTATGCCTGCGGGCGGCGGGGGCTTGAGGGGATCCTGGGGAGGGAACACGACGCGGAGACGGAGCCCTTGCGTCTTCTTTTTTCCATCGCCCTGGGGCTCGGTTTCGTCGGCTATCTCGCATTCTTCATGGCGGCCGCGGGGCTGGCGGGCCGCGGATGGGCCGTCTCGGGCTTCGCGGCGATGTCCGGGCTTGGAGCCTGGAGCCTCCGGCGCTTGGGGAAAAGGCCATGGATCGCGCCGTTCTCGTGGCTGTCGGAACGCCGCGGCATCGTCGAGCGCGTCGCGCTGATTTTCTTGGCCGCGGGCCTGGCTTACTCCTTTTTGGGGACCACGGTTCCCGAGGTCTTTTATGATGCGCTGGTTTATCATCTGGCCGTCCCGCAGGCCTATCTGGCCGCGGGCCGCATGGTCGATCTCCCCTATAACCATTACTCGTATTTGCCGCTCTTCGTCTCGATGCTCTATTACTGGGCGCTCGCCGCCGGGGGGATGTACGCGGCGAAGATTTTCGCCTTTTTCCTGGGCGTCTGCCTTGTGGCGACGCTCGCCGCCGGAGGCAGGTTCTTCAAGGACTGGAGCGCGGGCCTTGTCGCGGCGGCGCTTTTTCTCGGCGCCCCTCTCGTGCTGCTCCTCTTCTGGGAATGCAACTCGGATTGCGGAGCGGCGTTTTATCTCGCTCTCTCGATCTTGAGCTTCGCCCAGTGGCGCCGCCGCGGGGTCGACTCCCGCCGTTGGCTCTCTCTTTCGGGGCTGATGGGGGGGCTCGCCCTGGCCTCCAAGTATACGACGGCCATCGGCGTCGCGTTCCTGGCGCTCGCGGCGTTCGCCGCGGCGTCGCGCGCGGGCCTGCGGAGGCGGCTGGGAAGCTTGACGCTCTACGCGGCCCTGCTCCTCGTCCCGCTTCTCCCCTGGTGGGTCCGCAACGGGGTTTACACGGGAAATCCTCTTTATCCTTATCTTGCCGACGTTGGGGGGGGGCCGAACGCCGAGCCGGCCTTGCTTGAGGCGTGGCGCGTGGACGCGCGCGGCGGTTCTCCGGGATTGCGCCCGTTGGCGAACGCGGAAAAGATAGGGAGGGACGCCATGCGCGGGTTCGAGCATCCTTCCTACTACGATACGGGCCCCCTTTTTCTCGCATTCATCCCCTGGGCCGCCTGGGCGGTCCAGGAGAGTTGGGGGCCGTTTTTGGCGGTTTATGCCGCGACGACCTATGGGCTCGGGCTGTCCGCGACGTACGTCACCCGGTTTCTGACGCCGTATCTCGTCGCTGTCTGCTGGCTTTTGGCCGTTGGAATCGCCGCGGCGGCGG
>DAHVWT010000001.1 GCA_027327915.1 Elusimicrobiota bacterium | reverse complement strand
AATGAAATGGATCGGGTTGTGCCAATGATCAGCGGCTTCAACGGACAGGCGAAGCTGCTCGATGGCTTGGTGAAGAAACATCTGGGCCTTGATCTTGGACTGAAAGCGCGGCGGAATCTGCTGGAGAAGCTTCTCCGCCTCCTGACACTTATGGAGGGCGGCTTTCAGTTTATCGAGGGAGGAGGAGGCGAATGCCGCGCCTGGCAGACTTGCGAGGATCGCCGCCATCATCGGTCCCAAGACTAATTTTTTTATCGCCATAAAATTTTATAGCAAAAATGCCGCGCCGCAGACCCTGTCAAGCGGAGGTTTTGAGGCGCTAAGCGCCTTTTCTCTTCTTGAGCTCGGCGATGAGCTGGGGGACGATCTCGTTGACGTCGCCCGGAACCGCGATCGAGGCCAGCTTCATCATGGGGCAGTCCGGGTCCGTGTTGATCGCGACGATGTTGGCCGCGGAGGACATCCCGGCCAAGTGCTGGATCTGCCCTGAAATGCCGCAGGCGACGTAGAGCTTGGGCCGCACCGTCCTCCCCGTCAACCCGACTTGGTGCCGGTAGGGAATCCATCCGGAATCGACGACCGCCCTGGAGGCGCCCACGGCCGCTCCAAGGACCCGCGCCAGCTCCCGGATCATCTTGAAGCCGTCGGCGTTCCCGAGCCCGCGTCCGCCGGACACCACGCGCTCGGCGCTTCCCAGGTCGATCTCCCCGGCCGGCTGGGGCTCGAAGGAGACGAATTGGGCGCGAGCGGACCCGGGAGCCGAGTCCGCGGGGACGACCTGACCCGGACTTGCCTGAGGCTGGGCTCTCTCGAAGGAAAGAGGCTGGATGAGAATCACCTGGCGCTCGCTTGCGAACGCGAAGTCGCCGATGAGGTTGCCGCCGTAGAGGCTGCGCTTCGCCGTGACGCGCCCGCCCTCGGCCGAGAGCCCCCAGACGTCGGCGGCGATCCCGGCGTTCAAGGCTGCGGACAGCCTCGCCGCGAGCAGGCGGCCGTTGATCGTGGAAACGACGACAACGCGGGCATAGCCTTCCTTCTCGATGAGGCGCTTCAGAGGCGCCGCGCAAGCCTCGTCGGAGAAATTCTCGAAAGCGGGATTTTCAATCAGATGGACCCGGCCCGGCCCGCGCGCGGCCAAGTCCTTGGCGAACTCGGCGCCCCTCGATCCCGAGACGACCACGGCATCGAAAGATTCGCCCAGGAAACCCGCCAAAGCCTTGCCCGCCGTGAGCGCCTCGTAAGCGGACGGCTGCAGAGATCCCCGGATCGGGAGGACGACGGCGAGCGTTCCCTTCGCCATCAGATGACTCTCCTTTCGGCGAGAATCGCGACGAGCTTCTGGGCCTTGTCTTGCGGCGAGACGCCGTCCACGCGCACCCCCGCGGGACGCGGGGGAAAGGGCGATAGCTTCGCGAGGCTCACGGCCTTCAAGGCCGCGTCGGCCTCGGCGCCGACACCCAAATCCGCATCCCTATAAATCTTGAGTTCCGCCTTCTTGGCCGCCATCTTTCCTTTAAGAGAGGGGAGCCTCGGGTCGTTGATCTCCTTGACCGTACCGATCACCGCCGGGAGCGGGGTCTTGACGAGGTCGACGCCGTCCTCCATCATGCGGTGAACCGTCGCCTCCTTCTCATCCACGGCGTCGATTTTCTTGACGGAGATGACGGCCGGCCAGTCGAGCCGGGCCGCGACGAGGGCCCCCACGAGCCCCGAGGCGACGTCGTTGGTGCTTTTGCCGAACAAAACGAGATGGACGGGGGACTCGGCGTGCAGCTTGAGGATCGCTTTCGCGAGCCCGATCGCCGCCGCGTAGGGGCTCTCTTCCCAGCCGGGAAGGACCGCCACGGCGCCGGCGTCCACGCCTCGGGCGATCGCCTCGCGAACCGCCCCCTCGGCCCTTTCGGGGCCCAGCGCGAGGGCCGTCGTCTTGGCGCCGGGGAATCGTTCCTTGATCCGGACGGCTTCCTCGACGGCATATTCATCGAAGGGATTGAGGGCGAATTGAATGCCGTCCAATTTCGCCTTTCCGGTCGAGGGATCGACCGCGAGCGCGGTCGTGGCGGGAGTGTTCTTGACGCAGACGACGATGTTGAGAGCCATGGCGCTATTGTCCTCTTTGGCGACGGCGCGGCCCGCCGGCCGGTGGTTGGGGCAGGATTCGAACCTGCGTAGGGCAAAGCCCGACGGTTTTACAGACCGTTGCTTTTGACCGCTCAGCCACCCAACCGGGAAGCCGTTCCGTCGACGAATATTACTTCTTTTGAACGTCTGGCGTGAAGGGAGCGCCTCAGCGCTGCGCTCAGCTGCGCTCGGCGCTCGGCGCTATTGACAATGCCCGAGCACTAGGGGCATACTTGAATCAATGCGAATCGCCAGACTGGCGGCCCTCCTCTTGGCGCTTCTGTGCTCGTGGCAGACGTTCTATCAGATCGGCGATCTCTACGGCGACACTTCCCGGGCGCTCGCGTTGGGCGTCTCGTATTCCGAGCAGACATCTCCGCTCGCCTTCTCCCATCCCGGCGACAAAGATGACGATGACTGGGTTCCGTTGACGCTGGGCCAAACGCTGTTGCCCGCCCCGGTGGGCGTTGAAAAAACCGATTTCCAAACAAGCCTAGCGCCTTCCCTATCGACCGCCGGGCCTTCGCGGGATATCGTTGTCGCGCAAGCGAGCCGTTCCCCGCCAGGGAGCGGCCCTCCGCTTCTTATCGAAAAGTCCCACCTCGTCTCCATCCTCGCGGCGTCAGCCGTCTTCAGCCTCGCCCCTCCCGCCGCCTAACCCGCCGCGCCCAAAGCCGCAGCCGTGCCATTTTTAGGGCTATTTCAGGGGAGAATACATTGATGCGACCGTCTAAACACGAGTTGGCCTTGCTGGCCGTGATCGCCGCCGCGATCTGTTTCGGATTCGCCGGTTGGACGATGAAAAAACGCCCGTGAAACCGATAAAGGGCGTCCATGCCTGCGTCGAACGGTACCTGACGCGATTCGAGACCTCGGGCTGGAACCGTTTCTTGGATTTCCCCTATGGCGAAATCCGGGCCGAAGCCCTGACCGAAGGCCAGATCGATTCACTGCGCACCGCGATGCTCGTCGAGGACCACATCCCCGATTACGCGAAAGCCTACCACGGCCTCTTCGCGCTTGATCCGGGGCGTCCCGACGCCGAACTTGACCTGCGGCGCCAGATGCTCCACTTCGTCTTCAAGTGGACCGCGGACGAGGATCGCCACGCCCACACGCTGGAGAACTACCTGCGCGCCTGCGGGCGCGTGGACGAGGCGTCGCTGTCGGCCGAAATGCGCCGCGCGGCGGTCAAGCCCTATCGGGTCCCCCATGAAAACCCCATGCAGATGGCGGTCTACACCGTCATCCAGGAGAAGGCCACTCAAGTCTTCTACTCCTGCCTGGGCGCCGCCTGCGAGGAACCCGTTCTCAAGCGAATCATGCGGGCCTTGAGCCGCGACGAGGCGCATCACTGCGGCTTCTTCGCGGACCTCCTGCGCGCCTACATGGCCGAACCCTCAACGGCGGACTTCACAAGGGTCAAGGAGGCGGTCGCGGCCTTCAAGATGCCGCTCTACGACATCCTCGAAGACTACAAGCGCCGATCCATCACCATGATGCGATCCGCTCCGGGCTACGACTACCGCGGCGCCTTCGTCCTCATCCGACAGGCTCTCGGCGGCTTCGCCGACGCGCGCACGAAGTCGCGCTCGCGGTCCTTGGCCGATCTTATCGAGACGCTGGACCTGCGGATCATGCGCCCAGCGGCCGGCGGGGGCGCCTAATGCCTCTCTGGCAGTCCGCTCCGCTGCGCCTGCTTCTCCGGGGGCTGGGCCTCGCCGTCACCGTCTTGCCCCGACGCATGGAGTTGGCGCTGGGGGGCCTTCTCGGGAGCGCCGCGCTGGCCCTGGGCCTCTTCAAGCGCGAAATCGCCGCGGATAATATCCGCCGCGCCCTTCCCGAGCTCTCCGCCGCCGATCAAGAGAGGATCCTGGCGCGCAACTTCGAGCACATGGGCCGGCTTTTTTTCGAGTACGCGCATTTCTTTTCGCCCGTACCCGGCCACTACCGGCGCTACGCGGCGTCCAACTCGCGCTTGTACGGAATCGAGAACTGGGAGAAGGCCCGCGCCAAGGGCCGCGGCGTTCTCATCGTCTCCCTGCATCTCGGCTGGTGGGAGATGCAAGCCGCCTCGGGCGGGCTGGCCGGCATGCCGCTCACCGTCGTCACGACGGTGCTCAAGCCCGCCTGGCTCCACGAGCTCTTCACGGCCCGGCGCCTCGAGACCGGCGTGCGCGCGGCCTTCCATCCGGGCTCGGTCCCGACCGTGCTCAAGGCCCTGCGCCGGGGCGAGGCCGTGGCCTTCATGAACGACCAGTACGCGCCCGCTCCGATGGGTCTGCGGGTGCGCTTCTTGGGCGCCGCCGTGGACACGCTCTCCGCCGTGGGGCTCTTGGCCCGGCGCACCGGGGCCCCCATCATCCCGGCCACCTCGTACCGCGACGAGGACGGCGTCACCCGGGTCTTCCTCGGGGCGGAGCTCGATCTCGGCGCGGACCTTGACGACCCGCTCAAGGCCACCCAGGCCCTGGCGGCCGTGGTCGAGAAGAGCGTCCGCGAGCGGCCCGAGCAGTGGCTCTGGGTCCACCGCCGATTCAAGCACGCCGAATGGCCCTCCGAGAGGAAATCCCCGTGAGCCCGCCGCTCCGCCGTCTTCCCGTCGCCCTGCTCCTCCTGCTCTCGGGCTGCGCCTCCTGGAAAAAGCAAGGCGTCTCCGTCACCCCTCCGGAGAAGATCCGGCTCGCGGTTTTGCCGTTGGAGTTGGATTTCAGCATCAGCAACCCGGCCGACATCGCGACGGTCGCCAAGTCCACCGCGACCGCGGCCGAACGCAAGAAACTGGCCCAGGCCTTGAAGGCCCCCCTCAACGAGGCGCTCGACAAGGATTTCGAGCTGCGGGTGTCGTCGAGCTATGTCTTCAGCCCCATCCCATCCTCCGACATCGACAAGGCCATGGCCTCTCTGAGCCTCAGCACGGCCGCCGATCCTTCTCCCCGGCAGTATCGAGAACTCGCCCGACGCCTCAAGGCCGATGCTCTGTTGAGGGTCCGGGTCCACGGCTATGGGAAGATCAAGACCTCCTGGCTGATGCTTTTATGGGCCGGCAGCTTCGGGGAAGGGGCCGCCCAGGGCGTGGTCATCGCCGCAGCCGCGGCGAATGCCTGGGCGGGCGCCGCCGTCGCGGCGGAGGAGGTGCTGCAGGAAGGGCTTGAATGGTTTGGAGGAGGATACTTGTTCGACCGCTTCTACGCCCCCGTGGTCTTGGAGGGCGATCTCTATAGCGGCAAGACCGGCAAGAATATCTGGGGGTGGTGGTTCATCGACACGGATAACAAGGAGGCGGTCAAGAAGCTTCCCAAGGCCGATCAAAAGAAAAAGCAGGTCCGGCTCCTGTTGACGTTCGAAAAGGCTCGTGACGACATGATGCAAAGGCTCGAGAAGGTCGCGTTCAAAAACGAGGAATAATTCGGGATGGGTCGCGGAAATCAGGGGGTTCCTATCATGTCCTTGAAAGCGCCGGCATGGCCGCTCCTCCTCGCGCTGGGGGGGCTCTCGGGTTGCGCCAGCCTGAATAGTTTGTTCACATCCCCCAGGCAGTTGGGCCAACAATTGATCGTCGACACGTCGCATGACTACCTCCCGGGGATGGAGGACGCCCTCAAGGCGGGCGCCGACGTCAACGCCGTCGTGACGCGGACCGGGCGCGGGGCGTTGATGCTGGCCGCGTCCAGGGGCTACCCGGACGCGGCCCAACTGCTCATCGCGGCGCACGCGAACGTCAACCAAAGCGACGTGTTCGGAAGGACGGCCCTTCTCGACGCCTGCGACGAGGGCCATGCGGACGTCGCGAAGATTCTCCTGGCGGCCGGCGCCGACTTTCGCGCCAAGAGCAACATCGGAGAGACCGCCCTCGATCTGGCGGCATCGACCGGGTCCGTCCCGACGATCAAGATGCTCCTCTCGGCGGGGGCCGACGTGAACGCCCCGGGGCCGGACGGATGGCGGCCCCTGATGTACGCCGTGAGCCACGCCCGCACGGACGCCGTCAAGGCTCTCGTCGCCGCCGGAGCCGACGTCGAAGCCACCACCTCGGACAAGGACACGACCGCCATGACGATCGCGCGGCGGCTGGGCCGGCGCGATATCGAGGCGATCCTCCAACGGGCCGCGGCGGCCAAGGACCGGCGGCTGATCGACTGGGTGAAAATTCCGGGCGGGACGTTCCTGATGGGAACGAATGATCCCAAGCCGGATTTCGGCGACGCCAAGCCCGTGCATCGGGTGACGCTGGCGGGCTTTTACATGTCGAGGACCTTGGTGACGAACCGCCAATACCGGGCCTGCGTGAACGCGGGGGCCTGCTCGACGGCGCCCAACATGAAGGGCTTTAACGGCGACGATCAACCCGTGGTGGGAGTCAATTGGGACCAGGCGGAGGCGTTCGCGGCATGGGCGGGGGGACGGCTTCCCAGCGAGGCGGAGTGGGAGTACGCGGCACGGAGCGGGGGCAAGGATTGGAAATACCCGTGGGGCGACGGCGACGCGAACTGCGGCGACGCGGTGATCGCGGGCTGCGGTTGGAACGCAACGGCGCCCGTATGCTCAAAGCCAGCGGGAAACACCGCGCAAGGACTCTGCGACATGGCGGGAAACGCCTGGGAATGGTTGGCGGATTGGTTCCATGATTCCTACAAGGGAGCGCCCCTCGACGGCGGCGCGTGGATCGATCCGGCGGGCTCCGCCCGGGTGTTCCGCGGCGGCTCGTGGAACTCCGGCGCCGACGCCGCCCGAGCGGCGAACCGCGCGAGCTTTGATCCGGGATACCATGAAAACACCCTCGGATTCCGGGTGGCGCGCCCGTGAATGCTTCGGTCTTGCTCCTGCTGGCCCTGGGGGGACTTTCGGCGCATGCCGCCGTCTCGTCCGGGACGGGCGCGAATTTCGATGCCGTGGCCCGGAGCCTATCCGACGAGGGTTTCCGCGAGCTTTATTCCCTGGACTACGCCCAGGCCCAGAAGACCTTCGCCTTGCTCGAGAGCGCCGAGCCAGACCGGGCCTTCAGCTATCTCTTCGACGCGGGGGCCCTTTGGTGGCAGGCTTCCAACGAAAGAGGGCTCTTCAAAATCCGCCCCGAGCTGCGCCGGCGCTTCAAAAACGACGTTCGCCAGGCTATTAAGAAAGCCTCCGCGCTGCTCTCCTCGGCCGATCCCCGCGCCCAGGCGGACGGCCGCTTCATCCTGGGCCTGTCCTACGGCGCCCGCGCCCAGTCGGACCTCCTTGCGAGGCATTGGTTCCAGGCCTACCGGGCGGGCAAAAACGTCGTCGACGAACTCCACCGATGTCTCGACATCGACCCCGATTATATCGACGCCAAGTTCGGCCTGGGCTGGTTTGAATGCGATCTCGCGCGCTATTCCGGCTTCCTGGGCTTTTTGGCCCGCCACTTGATGGGCGTCAGCGGCAACGAGGCGGAGGGAATCGCGCTCCTCACGGAGGCCTCCCGGCGCGCCGTCTACGTCCGGCGCCAGGCGGCGATCGTCCTGGCCTCCTTCTACATCGGATTCAAGCGCGACGACGCGAAGGCTCTCCCGATCATCCAGGCGTTGCGTGGGGACTATCCCGACAGCCCCTACTTTCAATTCGTCGATGTCGCTCTTCTCTTTAAAACCGGAGACCCGGCCGGATCCTTCGCCGCCGCCCGCGATTTCTTCGCCGGATTTTCCCGCGACCAGGCGGCCTCTCAACCCAAGCTCCTCACCCTCCTCTGCTCCTTCTCCGACAAGGCCTGCCCCGATCCCGCCCTGGCCGAGGATTCCCTCGAGTGGTTCGGCGAAGCGATCGCGGACGAGAGCGCGCTCGGCCCCGGCCGCTTCCCGCCGAACTGGGACGGACGCAAGCATCTGGCCTGGCTCTCCACTCTTCATCTTTATCGCGGCTACGCCGAAGAGGTCCTGGGCCTTTCGAGCCTGGCCCGAGAGGATTTCGAGCGCGTGAAAAAAAACTTCCCCGACTTCTGGGACAACCGGGCGAGGGCCGAGTGCTGCCTCAATAATCGCTGCGACGGCAAGGCCCTCGGGCTTTATCTTCGGGACTTGGCGTTGATTCCCCCGCCGGCAAAGGGGCTTGAATCCGCGAAGATCAAAATCGATGGCAAGAATCAATGAGCGCGCGCGTCAGAAGAGCGCTCCTTATCCTCCTGATTTCCGCCGCGGCGCTTTCGGGCTGCGCGACGTGGAGCGCGCACGGAGTGTCGGTCCGTCCGCCAAGGAAGCTGCGCGTCGCCATCCTGCCCGTCACCCAGGACTTCAAGTTGTCGAAACTATCGAGCATCGAGACGATACCCCAGGGGCTCGACCTGAGCCACATGCCCCCGGCGGAGCAAAAAAAGATGACGGAGAAGGCCATGGCCGCCGATCTTGTCTGGATTCGCCAAAGTCTCGACGAAAGGTTTTCCCGCACCTATGCTTACGAAGTGGTCCCGGACTCGGAAGTGCTGGAGGGCCTCCGGCAGGAGGGCCTCTCGCCGGAAAGCGATCTTTGGGGTCTCAAGCCCGCGAAGATGAAAAGCCTGGCCCAAAGGATGAAGGTGGACGTGATTCTGAAAAGTCGTCTGGGCGGCTACGGCAAGCTCAAGTCTGTTTGGCTGGCCGGCGTCATGGCCGCGGACTACGCGGAGAACGGCGTGACGGGCTTCGCGGTGGCCGCGGCCTCGGGGAACCCCTGGGCCGGGATTGGAACGGGGGCGCTGGAGACGGTGTTGGACACCGTCAAATGGATAGGCGCCTTGTGGTTCACGAACCGTCTTTTCGTCCCCGTGATCCTCAAGGGAGAACTCGTCAGCGGCGCCGACGGCCGCGGCTTGGCGTCCAACATGGAAACGGAGATGAATTTCGAGATTTTCGGCCACGATAAGACGTTCGACAAATATCCCCTGGAGCAAAGAAAGCTCAAGCAGGTCCGCCTGAAAGTCGTCGCGAACAAGGCCATCGACGACATGGCGGTCTATTTCGACGGCCAAGCCCTCAAGAACGAGGGGGGGTTTTGAAGAACGCCCCCTGCCTTGTGACGGCCGCGCTGGCGGCCCTTGCCGTCTCCGGCTGCGCCGGCTTGCCCGTGGGAACAGCGGTTCCCTTGGCCGGGATCAGCGGCGAAGAGATCGGCTTCGACGACTTGGGCGTTGACGCCTCCCTCGGCAAGCTTCTCGTCCCGTGCGGCCGCACGGGCGCCGTCTATCTGTTAGACCCCGAGACCGGCGAAAACGCGCCGCTTCGGGCTTTCCCATCCGTCTCCGGCCGCGGGCAGGGGCACGATACGGGAGTGACCTCCGCGGATTCTGGGATGGGACTCGTCTTCGCCTCCGACCGGAACACCCGGTCCCTCAAGGCCCTTGATCCCCGCAGCGGGCGGGTCGAGGCCGCCGTCGCGCTCAACGGAAAGCCCGACTACGTCCGTTTTGTCGATCCGACCCATGAAATCTGGGTCACGGAGCCGAAGTCGCGGCAAATCGAGATTTTCTCGATCGTGCGCCTGGGAAAAGCCCTCAGCCTCATGCGCTCGGGCGCCGTCCAGGTCCCCGGAGGGCCCGAGTCTTTGGTCATTGACCCCGAGAGAGGGATCGCCTTCACGAATTCCTGGAAGGAAACGAGCTTCGAGATTTCTTTAAGCGGCCGCCGAATCATCGCCCGCTGGAGGAACGGCTGCGCGAAATCGAGGGGCCTCGCGTTGGACGAGGCCGACGGCTTCCTCTTCGTCGGCTGCGGCGAGGGCAAGGCGACTACCCTGGATGTCTTGCACGGCGGCAAGCCGCTTTCAAGCATGGGCTCGGGCCGGGGAGTCGACATCATCGCCTACGATCCCGGTTTACGCCATCTCTACGTGCCGGGCGCCGAAGACTCCACGTTGGCGGTCGCGTCCGTGGGCCGTCGGGGAAATCTGACTCCGCTCCGTATGTTCCAGACGGCCCCGGGGGCTCATTGCGTCGTCGCCCACGGCCGCCGGTTCTGGGTCTGCGATCCCCGCCGCGGCCGGCTCCTGCGCTTCGACGACCGCTGAGGTTTCATCGGGGCTTGGCGTTGACTCCCCCGGCGTCAAAATGAGGGCGCACGTCCAAAGAGCGATCCTTGAAAATCAAAAGTCTACATACTGTATTTTCAATGATGATTAAGCGCCTTCTTTCCCGCGACCTTTTCCGGGCGGTCGCTGAATTCCCGGTCACGGCTTTGATCGGGCCGCGGCAAGGGCGAACCTCCTCGCCTTAAGACAAATTTCGGAAAGCCTGGCCGGGCGCATCCAGTTCTTGGAGCTCGGCCCTTTTTCCAGAACGGAAACCGGACCGAAAGTTCCGCTCAGGCGGCATTGGCTCCGGGGCGGCTATCCCGATGCCCTTGCGCCGCGCTCGGACGAAGCCTCCGCGCGATGGCGGGAAGCGCTGATACGGAGCTACCTGGAAAGAGACCTTCCTCAGTTGGGGTTTCGGGTCGCCGCTCCCGAGCTTAGAAGATTTTGGACCATGCTGGCCCATCACCACGGCCAGAGCTGGAACGCCCATGAGCTGGCGTCTAGTTTCGGCGTGACGCCGCCGACCGCCACGCATTACCGCTCCATTCTGGAGCAGATGTTTTTGGTCAGGGCTCTTCCGGCCTGGCATGCCAACTTGAAAAAGAGGCTGGTGAAATCGCCCCGGGTTTACATCCGCGACAGCGGCATCCTGCATTCCCTTCTAGGCCTTTCCAGCCTCGACGCCCTCCTGGCCCATCCGGTCGCAGGCAAGTCGTGGGAGGGATTTGTCTTGGAGCAGCTTCTAGAAACCGCGCGCGGGCGCCTTGAGGCCTCCTATTTTCGAACGCATGCCGGGGCCGAGATTGATCTCGTCATCCATCGGGGGCGGAAAATCCTGGCGCTGGTCGAGGTCAAGATGGGACTTAAGCCGTCGCTAAGCCGCGGATTTTACGAAGCCAGAAAAGATTTGGGATTGCCCAAGGCCTGGGTTATTTATAACGGCGGCGAACGCTACCCGTTGGGTTCGGGGGTGGAGGTCATCGGCTTGGACCAGTTCCTTATCGATATCCTTCCAAAACTTTAGACGGCGCTAGCCTGATCTTCAGTTGGCCCGCAAAAAGAAGGCTTATGCAAGCTTGGCGGCCGCTATCGTGAGCGTCGATCTCACGGTGCTTTCCGGGAGGTCGGTCGCCTGTTCGATCTCCTTGCGGCTGGCGCGGCCGTGGGCTTTGAGGTAGTCCCAGACGGCCGCCCGGGCCCCTCCTCCATGTCCCGTTTCCGCCACGGCCAAACTCTACCACCCCGTTTATTTCGAGATTTGACCCGTTCATTGGACCCGTTCATTTGAAATCTGGTGACACCATCCCTATTTCCAAGGGCCGCCGCCGGCCGGCGCGGGCCGAAGGGACAATGAGTATGGTGTCACCGGTTTCTCACCCCCTTGACCTTCGGCCATGGGGTGCTATAATCCTCGACAAGTTCTTGCCCTCCAAACACCTCCTCGCGATCGATCAGGGAACGACCGGGACGACCGTCCTGGTCGTCGGTTCGCGGGGCGACGTCCTCGGAAAAGCGACAAGGGAATTCCCCCAGATATTCCCGGAGCCCGGCTGGGTGGAGCATCGCCCCGACGACATTTGGAGCTCCGTCCTCGTCGCCGCCCGCGAGGCGCTCAACTCCGCGGGGCTACGCGGCGGCGGCATCGCCGCGATCGGCATCGCCAATCAAAGGGAGACGACTCTCCTCTGGGAACGCCGCACGGGAAAGCCGCTCGGCAACGCCATCGTGTGGCAGGATCGCCGGACGGCCGGGCTCTGCGGCGCGCTCAAACGCCGAGGATTGGAGTCCGTCGTGAGGGCCCGATCGGGCCTGCGGCTCGACCCCTATTTCTCGGGAACCAAGATCCGCTGGCTCCTCGACCAATCGAAAAACCTGCGGCGACGCGCCGAGTCGGGGGATATCGCCTTCGGGACCGTGGACGGCGCCCTCCTCCACCGCCTGACGGGAGGCGCCGTCCACGCGACCGACCCGACGAACGCCTCCCGGACCCTCCTCATGAACCTTCGCGGCCTTCGTTGGGATCCCATGCTCTGCCGCGCCCTCGGCGTCCCCGCGGCGATGCTTCCCGAGATCCGTCCGACGATCGGGATTTTCGGCCGCACGCGCGGCGCCTCGTTGATCCCGGACGGCGTCCCGATAGCGGCCATGGCCGGGGACCAGCAGGCGGCGCTTTTCGGCCAGGCGTGCTTCAGGCCGGGAGAGGCCAAATGCACGTTCGGAACGGGAAGTTTTCTCCTGATCAACACGGGCAGCCGCCCGCTCCCAAGCCGCTCCGGCTGCCTCCCGACGGTCGCTTGGAGCTGGAAGGGAGGCGTCCGCTACGCCCTCGAAGGCTCGGCCTTCGTCTGCGGGGCGGCGGTCCAATGGCTGCGCGACGGCCTCGGGATCATCCGCCGCTCCTCCGACGTCGAATCCCTCGCCCGATCCGTTCATGATTCGGCCGGAGTCGAGTTCGTCCCGGCTTTAACGGGAATGGGCGCGCCGCGCTGGAAGCCGCTCGCGCGAGGACTTCTTTGCGGACTGACGCGAGGCGCCGCCAAGGCCCATATCGCCCGATCCGTCCTCGAGGGCCTGGCGCTCCAGAACGTCGAACTCCTGAGAGCCATGGAGCGCGACCTGGGACGGCGGGTCGCGGTCATCAAGGTTGATGGAGGCGCTTCGGCGAACGATCTTTTCATGTCTCTCCAGGCGGACTACTCGGGCGCGCGCTGCGTCAGGCCGCGCATCGTCGAAACCACGGCCCTGGGCGCCGCTTTCATGGCCGGTCTCGGCGTCGGCGCGTGGAAAAACCTCGATGAAGTCCGGGCGTTATGGCGCAAGGACAGGGAGTTTCGGCCGAACCTATCCCAAAAACGGCGCGAGAGGCGTCTTGAGAGCTGGAAACACGCCGCCCGGCGCGCGGAATTATAATCCGTCATCCCGGCGAAGGCCGGGAGGGGGAGACGAGCTACTCCGACTCTTCCTCGTCTCCCTTTTCGCGCTTCCTGGAGCTGGCCTTCAGGATTTTCTTGCGCAGGCGGAGGGACTTCGGCGTGACCTCCAGGAGTTCGTCGTCGGCAAGGAACTCCAGCGCCTGCTCGAGCGTCATCTCGATCGGGGGCTCGAGCTGGATCGCCTCGTCGGAGGCCTTGGAGCGCATGTTGGTGAGCGCCTTCGCCTTGCAGGGATTGACGACCATGTCCCCGACGCGGGAGTTGGAGCCGATGATCATACCCTCGTAGACCGGGATGCCCGGCCCCAGGAAGAGCCGGCCGCGGTTTTGGAGATTGTCGAGGGCGTAGCCCGTTGTTTCGCCGGCTTCCTTGGCGATCATGACTCCCTGCGGGCGCTTGGCGAGGTCGGGTCCCTTGGGCCCGTAGCCGTGAAAACTGTGATGCATGAGGCCCTGGCCCTTCGTCAAGGCCATGAGCTCGGTCTTGAATCCCATGAGACCGCGCGAGCTCACGACGTACTCGAGCCGGACGCGCGTCGAGCCCTCGGGAGTCATCCCCGTCATCTGGGCGGCGCGACGGCCCAGGTTCTCGATCACGGCGCCCTGGAATTGCGTGGGCGCGTCAACCACGAGATGCTCCATGGGCTCGAGCGTCTTTCCGTTCTCTTCCTTATAAACGACCTCGGGCCTCGAGAGGGCCAGCTCGAAGCCCTCGCGGCGCATGGTCTCGATGAGAACCGACAAATGAAGCTCCCCGCGCCCGGAAACCTTGAAATGCCCCTCGCCCGCCAGCTGCTCGATGCGCAGTCCCACGTTCGTCATGCGCTCCTTGAGAAGCCGTTCCTTTAAGTGACGCGCCGTGACGAAGCGGCCCTCGCGGCCCGCGAAGGGGCTGGCGTTGACGGTGAACTCGATTGAAAGCGTGGGCTCGTCGATCTCGAGCGGCGGAAGCGCCTGCGGGTTCTCGGCCGAGGCCACGGTGTCGCCGACGTTCAAGCCGTCGAGCCCCGCCAAGCACACGATGTCTCCCGCCCGGGCCTCCTCGACGTCCTGGCGCGAGAGGCCGAAATGTTTCTGAAGGAGGGTGATCTTGCCCGGAAGAACGGTCCCTCCTGGCTTGACGAGCGCGGCGGGGGATGACTTCGCGATGCGCCCGTTCTGGATGCGGCCGATGCCGATCGTCCCCAAATAGCTCGAGTAGTCGAGCATGGTGACCAGCATCTGGAAGGGCCTTCCCGGATCGGCCGCCGGGCCGGGCACGTGGGAGAGGATGGTGTCGAGAAGCGGCGACATGTCGCGCCCGGGATGCTCGGCCTCGAGGCTCGCCCATCCTTCCTTGCCCGCGGCGTAGACGATCGGGAACTCGAGCTGCGGGTCCGTCGCTCCCAAATCGACGAACAAATCGAAGACCTTCGAGAGGGCGTCGTGGGGGTGGGCGTTGGGCCGGTCCATCTTGTTGACGACCACAATGGGGCGCAGGCCCAGGGCGAGAGCCTTGCGCAGGACAAAGCGCGTCTGCGGCATCGGCCCCTCGACCGCGTCGACCAAAAGGAGCGCCCCGTCCACCATTTTGAGGACCCGCTCCACCTCGCTTCCAAAATCCGCGTGCCCGGGGGTGTCGACGATGTTGACGACGACGCCCTTATAGGGAACGGCCGTGTTCTTGGCGAGGATGGTGATCCCGCGCTCGCGCTCCAGGGGATTGGCGTCCAGGACCTGCTCCTGGGCCTCGTCGGCCTTCACGGTGAAGGTGTGCGTCGCCTTGAGCAGCGAATCGATGAGGGTGGTCTTGCCATGGTCGACGTGCGCGATGATCGCGACGTTGCGGATATCCTCGCGGCGGGAGTGGGGCGTCGATGGCGCCGCGGCCTCTTCTGGCATCCGTTTATTGTAGCAAGTCGCCCGTAGGAGCTTTTTTAAAACGTATACGCGAACTCGGCCGTCGCGCCGAAGCCGACGTAGCCCACCCCTCCGGGATTGGTGATGGAGTGGAGCCCGTCCAAGGCGATGTTCATGCGCCAATGGGTGTCTGGAAACTGCCGTTCCCAGCCCAAGGCGACGTCCCAGGCGGCCGACGGCCCCGCGAGGGGCGCCGCGAAGGCGCCGGCCGGAGCGCCCGTCATGTCCGCGGCCTCGACGCCCGCGCGAAGGATGACGTAGCGGGTCTGGGACGTCCCCAGCGGGACGAGGGCGAACTCAAGGCCCACGGGAATCGCCCAGCGGACGAGCTCCGCCGTGGCGCCGGAATTTTCTTTCTCGTCCATGGGAACTCCTTCAAAACCCGCGTACCCCCTCATCCACGTGAAAAAATGCCTCTCGTAAAGCGCCCGCGCGCCCAAGAGCCCCTCGGCCGTGGGCCCGTAGCCGTTCTGATCATAAGGGTAAAGCGTCACGGTCTCCGGCGCCAATTCCAAAGCCCAGGCCGGACTCTCCGTCCCCAGGGCCCCCGGAGGAAGAGCGATGTTGCGAGCCTTCCCTTTCGGCATGGGTTGATTCGACTGAAGGTACTCCAAGAACTCCCGCTTGTCCTGATCGGTCCAGTCCTTCTGGTCGTTGAGGGGCGGGATCTGCTGCGCGGCGACCCGCGCGGCGGGAAGCGCGGCAAGGCCGGCCCATAAAAGGAAGCAGCCTTGAAATCGCACGGAGGATGCATTATACCTTTCCCGATGTTCCCGACGGCACGGCTGACCCTGGCAGCGTTGGCGCTGGCGGCGTTTCCCGCGAGCGGCCGCGCCATGACGATCGCCCAGGCGCGCGACCGCATCGTCGCCCTGACGATGCCCTATCTCAACGTCCCCTATCTCTGGGGGGGCATGAGCCCCCGCACGGGGCTCGACTGTTCGGCTTTCGTCCAACTCGTCTACCGGAAAGCGGGGTTTGATCTCCCGCGGGTTTCGCGCCAGCAGTTCGCCGCCACGCGCTACCTCGCACCCCGGCGGGTCCTGCCGGGCGACCTCGTCTTTTTCTCGATGCACCATCCGAGAAAACGAATCGTCGATCATGTGGGGGTCTATCTAGGAAAGGGCTATTTCATCCACGCCTCGGTAAGCGAGGGCGTCCACATCCAGTCGATCCGGGATCCTTATTACGTCGAGAGGCTTGTCTCGATCCGAAAATACGCCGGATTCTAATCTCATGGATCAGCCGCCGCGCCGACGGACCCGATGCCCCCGCTGCGGGAAGGAATTCGTCTGCGGGCCGGAGAAAGGCGAAAAACTTTGCTGGTGCGCCGCGCTCCCCGCGCCCGACCCGCCGACCGAGGAGGACTGCCTCTGCCGCGACTGCCTGGTCGAGTTGAAGAATTCTTAACGGATTTGCTATCGTAATCGCTCGTTGCGGGCGTCGGTCCGCGGCGACTGACAAGGCATGACAACCACTTCAACGCCGAAGCGATCGTTTCAGAAGACTCCTCTTCCCGAGGCCGCGAGCCTTCCCAACCAAAGGCGCCGGCACCACATCGACGCCGCGGGCCAGGTCTTGGGCCGCCTCTCCACCCGCGCCGCGACGCTGCTGCGCGGCAAGCACAAGACCCTCTACACCCCGTCCCTCGACTGCGGCGATTTCGTGGTCATCACGAACGCGAAGGACGTCAAGATCACCGGACACAAGATGGAGCAAAAGTTCTATTTCAGCCACTCGGGGTACGCCTCGGGCGCCAAGACCACGCCCCTCGCCCGGGTCATGGAGAAAAACCCGGCCAAGGTCGTCTTCTTGAGCGTCAAGCGCATGATCCCGTCGAACCGCCTGCGCAGCCGCCAACTGAAGCGGCTGCGGATCTATCCGGGAGCGGAACGCCTCTAATAAAAGGAATACCATGCCCCAGGTTTTCAATCATTTGATGGCCACCGGACGGCGCAAGACCTCGATCGCCCAGGTGCGTCTCGTGCCCGGCGGCAAGGGCCAGGTCACGGTCAACAAGAAGTCTCTTGATGAGTTCTTCGGCGGCCAGGACCGCCAGAAGACGTCGGTCACCGAGCCCCTCAAGCTCGTCGAGGGCTCGCAGAAATTCGATTTCGTCCTCAAGATCGTCGGCGGCGGGATCACCGGCCAAGCCGAGGCCGCGCGTCTCGCCATCGCCAAGGCCATGGTCAAGCTCGACTCCAAAAACCGCAAGCTCATGCGGGCGCACGGTTTTCTCACCCGCGACCCGCGCGCGGTCGAGCGCAAAAAGAGCGGCCAGCCCAAGGCGCGCAAGCGCTTCCAATACTCGAAGCGCTAACGGCGCCCCCGAGTCCCGAACCCTGGCCCCTGTTGTGACGGAAAAGATCAAAATCCGGGGCTTGGCTCTTCTCCTGGCGAACCTCTTTATCGCCTGGGGCGTCCTCGTCGGGGCCAAGTCGCTCTACGACCTCTTCGTCGGGGAGCCGGAGGCGAACGCCTATTCGGTCAAGCCCTGGACCTTCGTCACGCGCGAGCAATGGATGCGCTACGGGGGCTTCGAGCTCGCCTACGCCCTTGCCTGCCTGGGGCTGGGCGCGGCCTGCCGCCGCTATTCCCGCTTTCTTCCTGAAACGATCGAGCGGCGCAAGCCCCAGGCGCCCGATTTCTTCCGTTGAAAGACCTTTTTTTCTCGAAACAAAAACCCGCAAGGCGCTCCGCCGCCGTGCTGCGCGTTGTCGAGGAGGAACTGGGCGGCGCCGCCGAGGAGCTGCGCTCCCATTTCGCCCACTCCTCCCCCGATTCGGCCCTGAAGGCGGCCGGCCGTCTGGAGACGGCTCAAAGGCGCCTTGAAAGCGCCTCGAAATCGGCCGGGGGCGCCGTCGGCCCTTCGGGCTTTCTCGCCCTTGAGCGCCTCCGCTCCGCCTTCGCCTCCCTGCGCTGGGCGGTCAAGGAGAACGCCTACTGGCGACTGCCCCGCGACCGCTCGGCGGGGCGCGCGTCAGCCTATCTCGAGGACGCTCTGGGAGGGCTGCGCCGGGCTCTCGCGGCAAGCTCGGCCGCCAAGCGCGAGCCCCTGCTCCTTGACTCCCGCCGCTCGACCCGGGCCCTGGCGCGCATTCTGCGGGAGGGGCAGGAAAAGCTTTGGAAAGGGGATGCTCCTTTCATCCAGGGTCTCGAGCGGGGCGAAGTGCTGCGCCTGCTTCTCGAGGCGGCGGCGGCCCTCGACGAGGCCATCGAGGGCTTTCTCCTCGAATCGGAGGGGTTGCGGTGAGCTCCAAGGGATTCATCGGCAAAATGACAGGACGAATCAAGAAGTCCTTCGTTCTCCTCGCCGCCTGGGCGGCGCTTTTCAGCTTCGCGACGCTGGCCAGGCTCTCGGTGGGCTTCGGCTTCGACGGGACCCTCGTCCAATCCCGGGCGGCCTTCTCCAAAGCCGCCGCCATGGCCGCTCCCGCGTGCTCGAGCGGCTTCTGGGCCGAGGTCAATCGCTCCTACGATCTGGAGCGCGTGAAAATAGTTCCCTACGCCCTGGCTTGGCTTTTCCGGCTCTTGGGTTTTCGCGTCGAGGTCGTCAGCGCCCGCCCGGAACAGGATTCGGAGCATCTCGTCAAGGACTGGCGCTACCTGCTTCCCCCGGGGCGCTTTGTCCTGGCCGGATCCCTCGAGGGCCTTCTCGATAAGCTTAAAACGGGGCGCTTCGTCCTTTTCTTTTCCAGCTCGGCGCGGGAATTGAGCGCCGCCCGGGAAGCCGGCGTGCGCCCCCTGCGCATTCTTCGAGACGGCGGCGCCGCGCCATGCCCCGAAGGTCCCGGCCCGGAGCCGAGCATCACGGCCGGGACCTTGTGGATTCCCTTGTCGCAATATTGACCCGTTTCCCCGCCATTCGCTAAAATCGGTTGCCATGGCCACGCTTAAGAAGGCGCCCGGCCGCCGGAACGAGAGCGTGTGGCCAATTTGGCCACTACTAGAATGAACCCCAAACGCATCCCCCTCATCGCCGGCAACTGGAAGATGCATCTGGGCTTGGCCGACGCGGCCAAGCTCGCGCGAGAGATCAGGGAGGGCGTGGGGGCCGGAGATGCCGAGGTCGCTCTCTTGGTTCCCTTCACGGCCCTGGCCGTCGTGGCCGAAATTCTCAAGGGAAGCCCCGTCAAGCTCGGGGCGCAAAATCTTCATTGGGAGCCCCAGGGAGCCTTCACGGGGGAAATTTCGGCCTTCCAGTTGGCCGACGCGGGATGCCGTTACGCGATCGTGGGGCATAGCGAGCGGCGCCGGCTTTTCGGCGAAACGAGCGCTATCGTCGCGAAAAAGCTCGCCGCGGCGCTTGCCGCGGGCCTTCTGCCGATCCTCTGCGTGGGAGAAACCCTCGAGGAGCGCGAGAGCCAGAAGACGTGGGGGGCGCTCACCGAGCAATTCCGCGCCGCCCTCACGGGCCTGCCGCCTGTCGAGGCGGCCAAGATCACCCTCGCCTACGAGCCCGTCTGGGCGATCGGAACCGGCAAGACCGCCTCCCCGGCCCAGGCCGAGGAAGCCCACGCTTTCATCCGCAAGCTCGCATCCCAGGCCCACGGCGAGGGTTTCGCCTCGGCCCTGCGCATCCTTTACGGGGGCTCGGTCAAGGCCGAAAACATCGACGCCCTCATGGCCCAGCCGGATGTCGACGGCGCCCTGGTCGGCGGGGAAAGCCTCAAGCCGATCTCTTTCCTCCGCATTATCCACTATAAGACCCTCGCGGCCGCCGGGACCCGGAGACCCTAATGGACCAGGACCCCGAGCTCGCCCGGCGCATCACGGCGGAGATCGTCTCGCGCATGGAGCGCTCGAAGACCGCGATCCCCGTCGGGGTCTCCAACCGACACGTCCATTTCAAGCAGGAGGACTTCGACGTCCTCTTCGGCAAGGGCGCGGCGGTGCGCAAATTCAAGCAGGTCAAGCAGCCCGGCTTCTACGCCTGCTACGAGACCGTGGACATCGAGGGTCCCAAGGGCGCCATCAAAAACGTCCGCCTCGTGGCGCCCCACCGCTCCAAGACCCAAATTGAAATTTCGCAGACCGACGCCCAGGCCCTGGGCCTGAGGCCCCCCATCCGCGATTCGGGCGATCTCGCCGGGTCGTCGCGCGTGCGCGTCATCGGCCCCAAGGGCTCGCTTGAGATCAAGGAGGGACTCATCGTCGCGCGGCGCCACATCCATTTCCATCCCCTCGAGGCCAAGGCCCTGGGGATCGAGGACGGCGAGGTCGTGCGCGTGCGCGCCGGAACCAACGGGCCGCGCGAGCTCGTCTTCGAGCAGGTGCTCTGCCGAGTCTCCGACAAGTTCAGCCTCGAGTTTCACGTCGACACCGACGAGGCCAACGCCGCCTGGCTCCGCGGCGGCGACGAGGTCCGCATCGTCTGATTTCCATGCCGCATCAAGCTAAGCCAAGGAGATAACCATGTACGCACTCGGTATGATCGAAACAAGAGGCCTCGTCGCCTGCGTCGAGGCCGCGGACGCCGCCGTCAAGGCCGCGGACGTGAAGCTCGTCGGCTACGAGAAGGTCGGCACGGGCCTCGTCACCATCCTCTTCCGCGGAGAGGTCGCGGCCTGCAAGGCCTCCTGCGACGCCGGCGCCGCCGCCGCGCAGAAAGTGGGCGAGCTTATCGCCGTCCACGTGATCCCGCAGCCCCACCCGGACCTCGAGGGGAAGATGCCCATTTCCCTCCCCGAGACCCTGGGCCGCGGCAAGCGCTAGGTCCAAGCAACGGAAAGCAAAAGAAGGCCACAGATGCGACGGAAGGCTCGAAAGCATGAGTCCGCCATGCCGGAGACTCGCCGCGGCTTTCCGTGGCCTTCCGTAGCCTTCCGTGGCGGCCACCGATGATCTTCGCGCGTGTGACGGGAACCGTCGTCTGCACCCTGAAAGACGAGAAGCTCGTGGGCTTCAAGCTCCTTCTCATCCAGCCGGTCGACCTCAAAAACGAGCCCCGGGGCAACCCCTTGGTGGCGGTCGACACGGTGGGCGCGGGGGAGGGGGAGCTCGTCCTCGTCGTCCAGGGTTCCTCCGCGCGCCAGACCGCCCGGACGCAGGAGCGCCCCGTGGACGCCTCCATCTTCGCCATCGTCGACTCGGTCGAGGAGGGAGGACGCAGGGTCTTCGAGAAGGCCTCCGACGCCCAGCCGGCGAGGAGTCCCCGTTGAGCATGGCCCCGGAGGAACTGGCGAGCGTCGTCGCGCAGGTCCTTGATCGCCTCAAGGCCCAGGGCACGATGAACGCCGCCTGGGGCGCGTCGGGGGGCTCCGCTCGCGACTCCGGCGTCGTCTTCTCAAGCGTCGACGACGCCGTCAAGGCCGCCCGCGCCGCCCAGGAGGAGTTCCAGCGCCTGGGCCTCGAGGCGCGGCGCAAGATCATCGAGGCGATGCGCAAGGCCGCGGTCGCCAACGCCGAGCGGCTGGCGCGCATGGCCGCCGAGGAGACGGGAATGGGCCGCGCGGAGGACAAGGTCCAGAAAAACCTCATCTGCGCCCTCAGGACCCCCGGCGTCGAGGACCTGGAGTCCCGCGCCTACACGGGCGACAAGGGCCTCACCTTGGTCGAGTACGCGCCTTTCGGAGTCGTCGCGGCCGTCACCCCCTCGACGAACCCCGGCGCGACCGTCATCAACAACTCGATTTCGATCCTCTCGGCGGGAAACGCCGTCGTCTTCTCGCCGCATCCGGCCGCGGCGCAATGCTCGGCCGAGGCGATGCGGGTGCTGAGCGCGGCCGCCGTCCAGGCCGGCGCGCCGCCCCATCTCATGGTCACGGTCTCCCCCGCGTCCCAGGAGACGACCAAGGCGCTCTTGGCCCATCCGGACGTGCGGGTCAACCTCGTGACCGGCGGCCCCGCCATCGTCAAGGTCGCGATGACGGTCGGCAAGACCTGCAAGACGATCGCGGCGGGGCCCGGTAATCCGCCGGCGGTGGTGGATGAAACCGCGAATTTCCCGCAATGCGCCTCGGACATCGTCTTCGGCGCCTCCTTTGATAACAACGTCCTGTGCACCGCGGAAAAGGAAACGATCGTCGTCGAGGCCGCCTGGAGCCGATTTCTGGAATGCCTGCGCCGGGACACCCGCGCCTGCGAGCTCTCGCCCGCCCAACTCGACGCCCTGACGAAGCTCGTCATCGTCGAGGGAGGCCGCGGCTGCAAGGACCCCCGGCTCAACCGACAGTACGTCGGCAAGGACGCCGCCTACATCGCGAAAGGCATCGGCCTTTCGGTGCCGCCGACGACGCGCCTCCTGTGGGCCGCGGTCCCCAACGATCATCCCTTCGTCTGGACCGAGCAGCTGATGCCCGTCATGCCCGTGACCCAGGTTCCCGACGTCGATGCCGCGATCGAGCTCGCCTACGCGGCCGAGGGGGAGAACCACCACACGGCCTCCATGCACTCGACCCACGTCGGCAACCTCACCCGGATGGGCCGGCGCATGCAGTGCTCGATTTACGTCAAAAACGCGCCGAACCTCTTCGGGCTCGGCATGGGGGAGGGCTACGCCTCCATGTCGATCGGGACCCCGACGGGAGACGGGCTCACCAAAACCATGCACTTCGCCCGGCCGCTGCATTGCAGCCTGGTCGGCTACTTCAGGATCGCCTAACCTAAAAAGGAATCCCCCATGCAAGCTCACCTCGCCGTCGGACTTCTGGAAACCTCCTCGATCGCCAAGGGGATCGAGGCCTCGGACGCCATGTGCAAGATGGCCTCGGTGTCCTTGGTCAAGACCGCCGTCATCGCCCGCGGGAAATACACGATCCTCGTCTCGGGCCCCGTGGGGGAGGTCGAAAGCTCTCTTCGCGCCGGGCGCGAGATCGCGGGGAAGACGAGGATCGACGAGGTCATCATCCGCAACGTCCACTCCCAGGTCCTGGAGGCGCTCGAGAAGCGCCGGCCCGTCGAGAGCCTCGACGCCGTCGGCATCATCGAGACGAAGGAAGCGATTTCAACCGTGATGGCCGCGGACGCCGCCGCGAAGGCCGCGCGCGTCCACCTCTTGGAGGTCAAGACCGTCGTGGGCGGCGGCAAGGGCTACGTCACGATGACCGCCGACGTGGGCGCCGTCAAGTCCGCCGTCGCGGCCGGGGTTTCGATCCTGCCCGAGGGGATGCTCGTCTCCCACGTCGTCATCCCGCAGGCCCACGAACAGCTCTTGAAGACGATCGGAAAATGAGAATCGTCGTCGGGTCGGACCACGGCGGCTTCGCCGCCAAGGAGTTCGTCAAGAAGAGACTCCAGGCCGCGGGGCACGAGGTGGCGGATTTCGGATGCCACTCTCCGGAGGCCGTGGACTTCCCCGACGTGGCGCTTCTGGTCGGCGAGGCCGTCGCCTCGGGAGAGTTCGAGAAGGGCGTTCTCTTGGACGGCTTTGGCGGCGCGGTGGCCCTTGCGGCCAACAAGATCCCCGGCGTCCGGGCCGTCGCGGCCTACAACTCCGTCTCCGCCCGCTTCGCGGCGGCCCACGACAACGCGAATATCCTCTGTCTCGGCGGAAAGACCCACGGCGAGGCGGCCTGGGCCGAAATGCTGGACGTCTTTTTCAAGACACCGTTTGAAGGCGGCCGTCATGAGCGCCGGCTCGCCAAGATCTCCCAGATCGAGCATAAGTATTCGCCGCTCTCGGCCGCCTGCGGCTGCCGGGGAGGCCAATAACGTGCGTCTCGCGCGGGTCGTGGGGCGGGTCTTCTGCGCGCGGCAGGACCAAGCCATCGAGGGCAAAAAACTCCTTCTCATCCAGCCGTTGCGGTGGGAGGACGAGTCCGCGCAGGGGCCCTCCATCGTCGCCGCGGACGCCGTCGGCGCGGGGGCGGGAGAGAAGGTCTTCTGGGTCGCCGCGCGCGAGGCGGCCGTCGCCTTCGAGGACGTCCCGCCCGTCGACGCGGCCGTCGTCGGGATCGTGGACGGGCATCAGGCCAGGAATTTCAGGGCGCCCGCAGGGGGGGGCCGCCGGTAATGTTCATCGCGAGCGTCGTGGGAAACGTCTGGGGGACGCGCAAGCATCCTTCGATGGAAAAGCGCCGGCTGCTCCTCGTCCAACCGATCGACCCCTTGACGGAAAGGCCCCTGGGAGACGCCGTCATGGCGATCGACGGCGGCGTCGACTCGGGCCCCGGCAGCGTCGTCTTGGTCGTGGACGAGGGCAACGGCGCGCGCCAGATTTTAGGCGACCGGAACGCTCCGGTCCGCGCCGTCGTCTGCGGCATCGTCGAAAAAGTGGTGTCGGGGAGGAAGGCCAAAAGCTATGAGTGAGCCTGATATCAGGAAGATCGTCGAGGAGATCGTGGGCGTCCTCCACAAGAGGGGCTATCTCGGCGGCTCGGATTCGACGCCCTCCTCGAGGACCGATTGGCGAGACGGCGAGGGGTCGCTCAAACCGCTGCAAAACGGCGCCCGGACCACGATCGGGACCGCCGGCAAGGTCTTCTCGAGCGATTGGCGCAAGACCCCGGAGGCTCCGGCGAGCCCCGGCTCTTCCGCGGTCTCCGCATCTTCCGGCGATGAGGACCATTCCGGATCCGGCGCCGCCTGCCCCCACTGCGACAACGTTTCGAGCTTGAGCGAAAAGGATTTGAAGGAATTGGGCCTCGACCGCGTCGCCGTCTGCAAGCCGGCGAAAAACTGCTCCCCCATCGCCCGGCTCGTCGACCACACCCTCTTGAAGCCCAACGCGACCCAGGAGGAGATCGCGAAGCTCTGCGAGGAGGCCAAAGCCTACTGCTTCGCCTCCGTCTGCATTCCTCCGAGCTATGTCCCGCTGTCCTCAAGGCTCCTGGCGGGCAGCGGCGTCAAGGTCTGCACGGTGATCGGCTTTCCGCTCGGCTCCACCACCTCGACCGTCAAGGCCGTCGAGGCGCGCGACGCGATCGCGGGAGGCGCCGAGGAAATCGACATGGTGCTCAATATCGGCGCCCTGAAGTCCGGCAACGACGCCTTGGTCCTCTCCGACATCCAGGCCGTGCGGGAGGCAACACGCGGGCGCGTGCTCAAGGTGATTCTTGAAACGTCGCTTTTGTCCCGGGAAGAAAAGATCCGCGCCTGCCTCCTCTCGAAGAAGGCGGGCGCCGACTTCGTCAAGACCTCGACGGGCTTTGGCGGGGGCGGAGCGACCGTCGAGGACATCCAGCTCATGCGGGAGACCGTCGGCCCCTTGATGGGGGTCAAGGCCTCGGGCGGCATCCGGTCGGCCGACGCCGCCCAAGCCATGGTGCGCGCCGGGGCGACAAGGCTCGGAACCTCGGCAAGCGTCGCCATCGTCACGGGATCGGAGCCGGCCCCGGGAAAATACTAGAGCGGATTAGAACGATCACCACCATGTCCAAAAATAAGCCCGCCAAATTCAAGCTCACGATCGACTATCAATGCGGCTCCTGCGGCGCCCTCATTCACCAGGCGCCGGGAACCTCGCCGGAAAAAGCGGTCGCCCCCAAATTCTGTCCGCGATGCGGGGCGGGCATGGAGCGCTTCTGCCTCGCCTGCCGCAAGAAGGCGGACATGTTTTTCGAGGAATGGTGGCCGGAGGACGACGAATGCGTGCGAACCTACAGCCCCGCCAAGCGCTGCGGCTCGTGCGGGGCGATCCTCGAGCTGGAAAAGAAGGCGGACGAGGACGATTGGAGCGAGGCGTAATAAGCGAGATGAATGTCGACGTGAAAGGAGGCTCTTATGGCGGAGGTTTCGGTTCGTGAGGCCCTGGGACTTGTCGAGACCAAGGGCTTCGTCGGGATGATCGAGGCGTCGGACGCGATGGCCAAGGCGGCCAAGGTCCGCCTTCTGGGATACGAGAAGATCGGCTCGGGGCTTGTCACCACCTTGTGCCGCGGAGAAGTCGGCGCGGTGCGCGCCGCCGTCGACGCGGCCGCGGCCGCGGCCCAGAAAGTGGGCGAGCTTGTCAGCGTCCACGTGATCCCTCGCCCTCACGACGATTTGGAAAAGTATCTTGACCAGATCTCGATCAAGATCGCGCGCTGAGCGGGTCGTTGAGCGCGGGCGTTGCCGATAAATCGCGATGCTGACCCGCGACGATCTCATCGATTTGATCGTCTCCCAGCTCAAGCCGGTCAAGGCCGAAATTCCCGCGCCCGACCCGTCCACTCCCGTCCACCGGCCAAAAGCGGGAAAGGGCTCCGACGGCCCCGCCGGGAGGATCTTTGTGTCGGAATATGAGATCAAGAAGATGCTCAAACCGGGCGCCAAGGAGCTTCAACTGCCCGCCGGGGCCATCGTGAGCCCCCTGGCCGCGGACTGGCTGACCCTCCAGGGCGTTCGCATCGTGCGCGCATGAGTCCCTTGCCGCCCAAGAAAGCCCTGGGCGTCTGGACCGACCTCGAAGCCGTTTTCCGCGCTGTCCCGGATTCGGCCCTCAAGCCTGCCGAACGCCCGCATCGCCCAACCGCGCCCGAGACTGAACCGTCGATTCCCGAGGCGGCCGCCTCCGTCTCCGCGGCGGCCGTTCCCGTCTTCGCGTCGCCGCCCCCCGCCACGAACCCCGCCGCCAAAAGCCCGGGGACACGACTGATTGCTTTTATTCGCACCGCCAAGAGCGCGGCCGCCAAAGAGCGGCTGACTTCTCTTCTCAAGACCCTCGCCTCCGGTGCGACAAAGAGCCCCCTCGCGATCGAAGAATGTCTCGATCGGGCGGTTTCGGGGAGCGAGGACCCCTCCGCCGTCGCGGCGGAGGCGAAGGCGGCCGGCGCGGATCTCGCCGTCGTCGTTCCAGACGGCCTCGGCGCCGATTGGCTCAAGGCTCTCGCGGAGGCCTTGCGCTCCGCGGGCATCGCCCGACGCCAGATCGACGCCTTCTCCGCGGGACGCAAGGCCTCCGTCATCGAAATCATCTTCAAGCTGCAATTCTAACTTTGCCAAGCCCAAAGTCGAGCGCTCCCGTGACTTCGCCACGCTGGCTTCTCAAGCCCGCGCCGTCAAGCCGCGATCCTCTCCGCCATCAGCTTTTCATCAAGGGGAACCTCGGAGAAATATCGGCCCTCGTGGCGAAGATGGGCGCCCTCTGCGGCAGGCCCGACGCCTCGTCATGCCCGGAGGGCTTCAATTACAAGCTCTATCTCCATCAACTTGACGAACGCGCGCGCCAGGCGTTCCTCGAGGCCCTGGAGGGCCTCTTCCCGACGCCTCGAAAAAGCCCTCGGCCCGCTCCCGCCGGGCCGGACATTCCGGCTGGGCCGCGACCCAGGCGCCACGACTCGGGCCAGACCTTCGACGCCTTTTGCGTGGGCCCCGCCAACCGCTTGGCTTTCGCCGCGGCTCGCGAGGCGGCCGCCTCTCCGGGAATTCTGCACAATCCCCTCGTCATCCGGGGCCCGTCCTCCTCCGGCAAGACCCATCTTCTCAACGCCATCATGGGGGAACTCGAGCGGCGCTGGGGTCCTGGAAGCGCCATGCTCGTCGGCGCCCTCGATCTCGATCTCGGGGCGGCGGCGGCCCTTCGCGCGGGCCGCGCCGAGGCCTACGGCGCGGCCTTCCGTTCGCGGCGCGCTCTCCTCATCGACGACGCCCATCTCCTGGGGCCGGGAGCGGGCGCGAGGCTGGCGGCGAGAATCGCCGCGGACTACTGCCGCCGCGGCCTCCAGGTCGCGATCGCGGCGAATTCGGATCTCATGGGCCGTCAAGCCAACGAGTTGACGACGCCCTCCGGAGAACTCGCGCGGGAGGTCGAGACCGCCCCGCCCTCGGGAAAGATCCTCTTCGCCGCCGCGGACCGTTTTTTCAGCCGCAACGGACTCATCGTCGAGCCCGAGGCGCTTGAGGCCCTGCTCGCGGAGCTTCCGGACAACGGGGGATTCCCCGTCCTTTATCCCTGGCTCAGAAGGCTCGGGGCCTTGCGGCAGGCCGGCTTCTCAAGCGCCTTCGATTTGTCCCTGGAACCGCTCAAGGCGGCGGGCCTTCTCGACGCGGGAGCCGCGCGTGACGGCGGAAGGCCGAGGCGTCTCGCGTTCTTCTATCCCGAAAGCTTGGAGGCCGATGCCCGGGCATCCTTGGACCGGTTCCTGACCGAGGGCCGCCGCTGGCCCCAGCTCCCCCGCTATCAGCCGGTTTCGGCGCGCCCGTATCCCGAGAAGGACGGATCCGAGGAGGACGTTTTTCCGGACGCAGCCGGCCGCGCTCACGCCTCCTGCGACGCCGTCGTCGTCGCGGACGGCGACGCCGACGATTGGGTCGCGGCGTCCGGGAGCCCCCGCGCGCGCCGTCTCCTCGCGGCCATCGCCGGCCTGGGCCTGGCCGGCGCGGCGCTCCCGGCAAACCAGGAGTCGGAATCGGACGCCTATCTCGCGGCTCACGCGGATCTTCTCCACGCCTTTTTTCATGATGCCGCCTTCTGATCTCTTGTGGGGCGTCGCGACGCTCTCGGCTCTGGCTCTCGCCGCCTGGGCGCTCGCCGTCAACCGGAGGCTGCGCCGCGAGCTCACGGACTCCCGATCCAAATCCCAGGAAGCCCTGACCGAGGCGCGCGGCAAGATACACCACCGCCGCCGGGAGGTCAAGACCCTACGGGTGGTGGCCGCGGCGCTCACCGCGGAAGCCGAACAGGCCAGACCGGCCTTCAGCGCGGTGGTCACAATCGTCGCCAGATACCTCAAGGCGGACCTCGCGGCGCTCATGGCGCTCGACGAGGCGACGATGGAGCTTGTCACCCAGCCCGGAGCCTTCGGCCTGGACAGCGAGGACCAGTTCTACCGCATCCCCATTTCCGCGGAGAATTCCTCGTCGGTCCGGGTCTTTAAGTCCGGAGAGCCGTTCATGACCGGAGACGCCCAAAGCGACCCCTCCGTCACCGCCGGATACGCCAAGCTCTGGAACATCCGATCCCTGATGGTGGTTCCCTTGAAGACGAAGTCCCACTCCCTGGGCGTCCTGAGGGTGGGAAGCGTCCAGCCCGATTCCTTCACGCCGGACGACCTGCGCTTCGCCCGCCTCATCGCCGACGAGGTCGCCATCCTCGTCGAAACGGCCATGCTCAACAGAAAATTGTCCTGGGCCACGGAACAATTGGAGGCCCTCAACCGTATTAAAGATGAGTTCGTGTCGACGGCAAGCCATGAGTTCCGCACTCCATTGACGACGCTGGGAGGGTTTTTGACCATCCTCATGGAGGGCGAGGCGGGGCCGTTGACCGACAAACAGACGGGATTTTTGAACATGGCCTTGAAATCGGTGAGGCGCCTCGAGGCGATCGTTTTGGAGCTCTTGGATCTCACGAGGCTCGAGGGGGGAGTCTCCATGGAGATGCGCCCTCTCCGGATCGCGGAGATCGTCGAATCGAGCGTCGACTCGCTCGCCCCACAGGCCGTAAGCGCCCAGAAGATCGTCTCCACGGACATTCCGGGCGATCTCCCCCTTGTCATGGGGGACCCGAAATGGCTCTCCCTCGTCGTGGACAATATCCTGTCGAATGCCTTGAAATTCACGCGGCCGGGCGGGCAGGTGAGGATTGCGGCCCGCGACAAGGGAGAATTCATCGTCGTCTCCGTCCAGGATAACGGCATCGGCATCCCCGCCTCGGAGCATAACCGCATCTTCGAGAAGTTCTTCCGCGCCTCCAACCATGCCGAGGTCAAGGCCCCGGGGACGGGACTGGGGCTGGCGCTCTGCCGGGAGGTCATCTCCAAGCACGGCGGGCGGATCTGGTTCGAATCCCAGCCGGGCCTGGGGACGACCTTCCACTTCCTGCTCGCCCGGCAGAGGGAATCCGCGGGCGCCGACGGGGAAGGGACGCCTCGATGATCGCCAGGGCGCACTCCCTCGCGCTGCGGGGATTGGAGGGTTACTGCGTCGCCGTCGAGGCGTACGTCGCCAACGGCCTCCCGGCCTACGCGGTGGTCGGGCTCCCCGACGCGGCCGTCCGGGAGTCCAAGGAGAGGCTCATGGGCGCCCTGCGCAACTCGGGCTTTTTCCTCGCTCCCAAACGGATCACCGTCAACCTGTCGCCCGCCCGGGCCCGCAAGGAAGGAACTCATTTCGACCTGGCGATCGCCTTCGCCCTCCTCGAGGCCACGGGGCAGATCCCGAAAAGCATCGCCGGAGCCCGCCTCTGCCTGCTGGGGGAGCTCGCTTTGGACGGGACCGTCGTGAAAATCGAATCGACGCTGTCTCTGGCCTTGGAGGCCAAGAGGCTCGGCTTCACGGCGCTGGCGGTCCCCGCGGCGAACGCCGAGGAAGCCGCGGCGGCGGGCCTTCCCGTCCATCCCGTCAATTCCCTTCGCGAGGCGGTCGCTCTCCTCGGGGCGCCCGACGGCGAAAAGCCGCGGCCCTACGCCGGTCCCGGCGGCGACGGCGCCGCGGGCGGCGAGCCGGAGGCCGGAGACGCCGAGGACCTATCCGACATCAAGGGGCAGGCCTTCGCCAAGCGCGCCATGACCGTCGCCGCGGCCGGAGCGCACAACATCCTCCTCATCGGCCCTCCCGGCACGGGGAAATCCCTTCTCGCCAGGCGCCTGCCGGGCCTCCTCCCTCCGCTCAAAACCCAAGAGATGATCGAAATCACGCGCGTCCACTCCCTCTCGGGGAGGAGCGGGGCGGCGCGCTCGGGTCTCGTCCGGCAACGCCCCTTCCGCGCCCCCCATCATTCAGCCTCCGCCGTCGCGCTCGTGGGCGGGGGGCCCTGGGCCAAGCCCGGGGAGGTCGCGCTGGCGCACCACGGCGTCCTGTTTCTCGACGAACTAGCCGAGTTTTCCCGCCAGGCGCTCGAGGCGCTCCGGGAACCTCTCGAGGAGGGGCGCATCACGGTCGCCCGCGCACGGGAAGCCGTCGAATACCAAGCCCGCTTCATGCTCGTCGCGGCGACGAACTCCTGCCCTTGCGGCTTCCGGGGGCATCCTCGACGCGAATGTCTCTGCACTCCATTGATGCTGGGGCGCTACGCTCAGCGGCTTTCGGGCCCGCTCCTCGACCGCATCGACATCCTAGCCGAGATGAACCCCATCGCCTTCGACGAATGGTCCGGAAAGGCGCGGGAGACGGCCGCGCCCTCTTCCGCGACCACGCGGCAGGCCGTTCTCGGGGCCCGGAAGATACAGGAAGAACGCTTCCGGGGAATGGATTTCGCCGTCAACGCCCGCATCCCTGCGAGGGAGCTGCGCCGTTTCTGCCGCTTGGACGGCGACGGACTCAAGCTCCTCGAGGCCGCCTCCCGGAGATGGTCCGTCTCCGCGAGAACCCTTGACCGCACGCTCAGGCTGTCGAGGACGATCGCGGATTTGGGACAAAGCCCCGAGATCCGGAGCGAACACGTGGCCGAGGCCCTCGATCTCAATCGCCTGGAGCGGCTCTGGGCCGATCCCGCGGCGTTGGCGGCGCCGCTATGACGATGCCGTAGGCCCAGACCATGATGACTCTCAAAAAGGCGTTTTATCTCCTCCCTTTCGTTCTCCTGCCAGCCGTGTCGGCGTCCGGAGTGATCAAGCATCATGTCGAACGGGGAGAGGACCTCTGGGATCTGTCCCGGCGCTATTACGGAGATCCCTGGCTGTGGGAGCGCATCTACGCCGCCAACCATGCCGTCATCCGCGACCCGCACTGGATCTACCCCGGGCAAACCCTCGATATCCTCTCCATCCCGACGGCGGCGCCTCCCAAGCTCCCGCCCCCTCCTCGGGAGGGGCTTTCCGAGACGGCTCCCAAGTCGCAGCCGGGATATGCTCCCTCGGAGGTGCGCCTGCGGGTCGGCCGTTCTTGGAAGCCGGACGGCAAGGTCGGCTCCCCCATGACGGAGGAATCGCCGGCTCTGGTCGAGAAGGGCGGTGATTTCGTTGCCATCCTGAGGCGAGGCCTCAGGCCGGCCGCGGGCCAACGATTCCGGCTTTTGCGCCTGGACAGCGTGAAATCCGGCGACGCTCCAGGTTCGCGCCACGTCATGTGGTTCGCGACCGCCGTCGTCAAGAAAAAAGTCGGCCCGCGACGATACGAGATGACCCTTGTTAAGGCCGTGGACGCCGCGACGGATGGGGACCTCCTGGAAAAGGAGCCCTCTCCATGAAGGAAGAACGCCCGCTGGGCGCCGGTCGAAGGAGCTCCTACGCCGCCCATCCCTTCGCCTTCGAGATCCTCGATAGCATGCGCCGACAGGGGATTTCCTTAAGGGAACTCTGCCGGCTCTCCGGCCTGGACCCGTCGTTTTTCTCGAAGGTCCTGGGCGGCAAGAGAAACCCTCCCTCCGACGAGGACGCCCTGCGCCGCCTCGCCCGGGTCCTTTCCCTCGACGCGCGCTGGCTCATCGTCTGCGCCGGACGCATCCCCTCGGAATGGGAGAGCATGAGCCGCGACAAGCTCGTCTTCAGCCGCGTCGCGAGCGTCGTCGCGGGAAATCAGCCGACCCAGTCGCCGCCCCCGCGGCTCCAGGAGGCCCGAGCCAGGCCCCCGGCTCGCGCGGCGGCCTCGGGACTCAAAGCTCCCGGTCTCCCGGCACCGCAACGATTTCGGGCTGGAAGCTCCCTCTCCGAGGAACTTTTATGACCGATGGCCTTTGCGTCCTGCGGCGAGGGGAGCCGGGATTCCCTCGCCTCCTCGAGGAAATCCCCGACGCCCCCGGCGCCCTTTACATCCGGGGGCGGCTCGATCCAGAGATCCCCGCCGTCGCGATCGTCGGTTCGAGGCGCCCGAGCCCCTACGGGATTCGCACCGCCGCGGCGCTCGCGCGCGGCATGGCCGCGAAGGGGATCGCCGTCGTCAGCGGCCTGGCGCGCGGCATCGACGGCATGGCCCATCAAGCGGCGCTCGACGCGGGAGGCGCCACGTGGGCGGTTCTGGGATGCGGCCTGGGGCAGGTCTATCCTCCGGAGCACCGGGATCTCGCCGAACGGATCGTCGCCTCGGGCGGCTGCCTGATCAGCGAACTGCCCCCGGACGCCGCGCCGCTGGCGGCCCACTTCCCTCGCCGCAACCGGATCATCTCCGGCCTGAGCATGGGCTGCGTGGTGGTCGAAGGCCGTCTCAAGTCGGGCTCTCTCATCACCGCGAAGCTCGCCGCCGAGCAGGGACGCGAAGTCTTCGCCGTGCCGGGCCCCGCCTCGTCGCCCTTGAGCCAAGCCCCCCACTGGCTCCTCGAAAACGGCGCCTCCCTTTTGACGAGCGCCGAGGAGGTCCTTTGGAAAATCCCGGGGCTCGAGGACAAGCTCGCGGCGCGCTCGCGCCCGGCCGCGGCGGCGCCGACGGCGCTTCCCGCCGCTCGGCGGGTTTCCCAAGGTTGGTCCAAAATTCTAGAATCCCTGGGCTCCGAGACCCTGACGCTCGACGAGCTTCGAGAGGCCGTGGACTCCGACGCGCAGCCCTTGATTCAACATCTAGTCGACATGGAACTCTCCGATCTCATCATCGCCCTTCCCGGACGACGCTATGCCCGCAAAACCTAAAACGAAACCGGCGCCCAAGCCGAGGGAGGCCGCGGCCAAGAAGCCCTCCCAGGACTCCGCCAAGGCGCTTCTCATCGTCGAGTCTCCCGCCAAGGAAAAGACCATCGCCCGCTACCTCGGCTCCAAGGGCTACGTCGTGCGCAGCTCCTACGGCCACATCCGGGACCTCCCGGAGAGGCGCCTGGGAGTCGATGAAAAAAATGACTTCGCGCCCGACTATGTGATCCTGCCGAAGGCGAAGAAGATTCTCGCCGAGATCGAGACTTGGGTCGGCAAGTCCTCGCGCGTCTACCTCGCGACCGACCAAGACCGGGAAGGGGAATCCATCGCCTGGCATCTTGTCGAGGCCCTGGACATCCCGCCGGAAAAAGCCGCCCGCATCACCTTCCACGAGATCACGCCCCAGGCCATCGCCGAAGCCCTCCAGCACCCGCGTTCCATCGACGAGAGGCTCGTTCAAGCCCAGCAGGCCCGTCGCGTTCTCGACCGCCTGGTCGGCTACAAGCTGTCCCCGCTCCTATGGAAGAAGATCAGCCGCGGCCTCTCCGCGGGGCGCGTCCAGTCGGCGGCGCTCGCTCTCCTCGTCGAGCGCGAAAGAGAGATCAAGGATTTCAAACCAGACAACTACTGGGCCGTCAAGGCCATCCTTGAAAAGACGGGACATCCCCCCTTCGAGGCCGAGCTCGTTCGCTGGAAAGGGGAGAAGGTGGAGTCGTCGAAGACCTTCGAGCTTTTCGCGGAGCCCTACCGCGTCCGGATCACCATCCTGAGGACCGCCGAGAGCGTCTCGGAGCTCAAGAAGGAGATCGCGGGCAAGGACATCCGGGTCGCGGCGACCGAGCGCAAGGAGACGCGCCGTTTCCCGTCGCCTCCCTTCGCGACGAGCGGGCTCCAGCAGGCCGCCTCGCACAATCTGGGTTTCACCGCCAAGAGGACGATGATGGTCGCGCAGTCGCTCTACGAGGGCGTCGATCTGGGCGAGGAAGGGGCGGTCGGCCTCATCACCTACATGCGCACGGATTCCTTCTCCGTCGCCGCGAGCGCGGCGCAGGAGGCGGCCCAGTATATCGCGCGGCGCTTCGGGCCCGACTACGTCCCCCACAAGCCGCCCGTCTATCAGCAGAAATCCTCCCTAGCCCAGGAGGCCCACGAGGCCATACGACCGACCAGCATCCTGCGCGAGCCCGGCCAGGTCAAGCGGCATCTGACGCCCGACCAAGCGCGGCTCTACGGGCTTATTTGGAACCGCTTCGCCGCGAGCCAAATGACTCCGGCGGTCTACGATTCCCTGTCTGTTGAAATCTCCTGCGGCGACGCCGTTTTCCGCGCCTCGGGAAGGACCCTCAAATTCGACGGCTTCCTCAAGGCCGCCGAGGCCTCCCAGGAGGGGGACGCCGATCTCGACGCCGAGCCGGCCTCCGCCGCCGAGGCGCCGATCCCGCCGCTGGCCGACGGCGAACGGCTTCATCTCAACGAGCTTAAGGCCCAGGAGATCTCGACGAGCCCCCCTCCCCATTACAACGAGGCAAGCCTCATCAAGACGATGGAGAAGCACGGCATCGGCCGTCCGTCGACCTACGCCCCGACGATCTCGACCTTGTTCGAACGCCATTACGCCGAACGCCAGCCCAAGGACCGGCGCATCCTTCCGACGGATCTGGGGGGGCTCGTCATCGACAAGCTCAAGGAGCATTTCCCCGACGTCACGAGCCTCGCCTACACCGCCAAGATGGAGGATCGGCTCGACTCGATCGCCGAGGGGAAGGAGCCCTGGACGCGGGTCGTGAGGGATTTTTATGATCCCTTTTCCCGAGCTCTTGCCGAGGCGGCGCGCGTCATGCGCGACGAGCGCGTCAAGCCCGCGCCCACCGACGAGAAATGTCCCATCTGCGGCAAGCCCATGCTCCTGCGGCAAAGCCGCTTCGGCAAATACTTGGGCTGCTCCGATTTCCCCAAATGCAAGGGGAAAATCTCCCTCGACGCCCAAGGCAAGAAGATCGTGGCCGAGGAGACCGGGGACATCTGCGATCTCTGCGGCAAGCCCCTCGTCTACCGCACCGGCCGGCGCGGACGCTTCATCGCCTGCTCGGGCTATCCCGCCTGCAAGAATTCCTACACCTTGGACGCCGAGGGCAAGAAGATCGATTCCTCGCGCCCCATCCCGACCAGCCGGCGCTGCGAAAAATGCCAGAGTCCCTTCTTGCTGCGCCTGGGCAAGCGCGGCTATTTCATCGCCTGCTCGGGCTATCCCAAGTGCCGCAACCTCAAGCGCCTCGGCCGGGAGGAGGGCGAAGCCCTGAAAGCCGAGTTCGAAGCGAACCGCCACAAGACCACGCCGGTCTCGTGAATTCCTGGCTCGACCGCTTCCTGCGGCACATGAAATGGTCTCGGCGCTGCTCGGAGCATACCCTGCGCGCCTACGAAAAGGATCTGCGGGACTTCCTCCGCACGGAAAACCCGTCCGGCCCGGACGCCATCCGGCGTCCTCTGCTGAGGAGCTATTTGGCTCGTCTGGGCGCGGCGAAGGGATCGAGCCCCAACACCATCCTCAGGCGTGTCTCGGCCCTTCGCTCCTTTCTGCGTTTCCTGCGCCAGGAAGGCGCCCTGCGGGAGGATCCCTTCGTGGGACTTCCTCTCCCCAAAAAGGAAAGACGCCTGCCGCGTTTCCTCACGGCCAAGGAAACGAACGATTTCCTGGGATCGGCGCCGGAGCGCTCCAAGGAGCTCGTGGCGCGCAACAACGCCATCGCGGAGATTCTCTATTCGAGCGGTTTGCGCCGCGCGGAACTCTGCGCCCTCAACGTGGGAGACGTGGACTGGATCTCCGGCGTCCTGCGCGTCTGGGGGAAGGGCCGGCGCGAGCGCGTCGTCCCCGTCGGGAAAAGGGCCCTGGGGCGTTTGCGGGACTACCTGGACACGAGACCTCATCTCGACGCCGCCCAACCGCTCTTTCTCAGCTCGCGAGGGCTTCGAATCTCGGCCGAGACCGCGGCATGGCTGATCAAGCGCCGGGCGCTGGCCTCGCCTATCGCCAAGCCGGTCTCCCCCCACGCCCTGCGCCACAGCTTCGCGACCCACCTCATCGACAACGGCTGCGACCTGCGCTCGGTCCAGGAGATGCTGGGGCACAAGAACCTCGACACGACCCAGATCTATACCCACGTCTCCCTCGAAAGGCTTCGAAAAGCCTATGGGGAGGCCCACCCGCTGGCGAAGAATCGCTCGCCGCGGCGGGACGCAAAGACGCCGCCTGATGAACGATAAGATCGCGCTTCTCATCGAGGAGACGGGCTGCGAGCCGAGAGAGGCCGAGCTCGCGCTCAGCCTCTCGGGTTTCGACGTCCCGCGGGCCGTGCGCCTCTTGGAGCGCATGCTCAAGAACATCCTGGTCCTCTCCGGAAAATTCCGGGACCGGGCGCGGGGCGTTTACGGGCTTTTCCTTGCCGTTCTCGACGTCAAGACGGCGTCTCCGCTGCGGACCCGGGCGCTCCTTTCCCTCGACCCCGCCGTCCACGCGGCGGACCCCTCGCGAGACTGGTTCGATTTCGAGCGCCAGCTCTACGGCCTGCGCCTGGGGGAGGGAAGCCTGCTCGAGGAAAGCCTCTCTCTCGAGCACGGCTTGCTCGAGCGGCTGCGCGTCCTGCCGCGCCGGCAGAAAAGAGTGCTTGAGGAGGGGTCCTTGGAGGCCGCTTCAAGAGAGGCGGCCGGTCTCCTGCGTTCCCTCCTCGCCGCCCCTGACGCTTCCGTCCTTCTCACGCGCAAGCTCATCAGCCTCAGCCATTATCGGGAACTCAAGACCTCCAAAACCCCGGCCGCCCGGCGTCGCTCTTCCTCCGCCGCGGCGCGGGAGTCGGAACTCCTCGTTCTTGACGTCCGCATGACGGAGGGTTCCCAGGGCGTGCCGGCGCGAGAACTGAGATCGGGCGACATCGTTTGGATCTCCATCACGGACCATCGCGACGTCGCCCAGTACCTCGCGAGGCTCCTGGGCGCTGTCCGCGACGGCGTCCCCTCTCCCATCGAAGCCGCCGTCGAGGCGGTCGAGGCGGTCAGCCGCGGCGTGCTCGTCCGCGTACGTCTTTCCGGGGAGGTTTGCGGCGACGCGATGCTCTCGTCATCGGCGAGAATCCATTGCCTGCGCCAAACCCGATATTACAGCGGCGACGGTTTGACGATGGATGAGAAATAAGCTAGAATCGTTCTGGTTCCAAGAGGGATTCTCTTCGAGTTGCAAGGTGCTTTGTGGGCGATGGAAGCATCCAAATATTTCTTTTAATTTTCTTGATTATTTGTATTTTGAGCCGCTGTCCACACCTGTTGATAAGCTGTGAATAACCCCCACGCCGAACTCTGGGGCGGAGCCCTTGAAAAGCTTCAGCGGGAGATAGGCGCCGAGTCCGTCGATTTATGGCTCCATCCGGTCGAGGCCTTCAAGCTCGAAAACCACATTTTGACTCTGAAGGTCCCGAATAAATTTTTCCTCAACGGCATCCGCGACGGCTATCAAAAACGTCTTGAGGCGATCCTTAAAGATCTGGCCGGCGAGCCCATCCTCATCGACTATCAGATATCCCAAAGCCTGGCCTCGTTGCCGACGGCGGCCGACCCCATTCCCACGCCGACTCCGCAATCGGATTTCGCCTCGACCGAGTTCAACCCGCGCTACACCTTCGAGTCTTTCGTGGTCGGCGACTCCAATCGTCTCGCTCACGCGACGGCCGAGGCCATCGCGAAAAAGCCGGGAACCCAGTACAACCCCTTCTTCCTCTACGGCGGCGTCGGTCTCGGAAAGACCCATCTCCTCCACGCGATCGGCAACCACATCCGGCGCTCTTCTCCGCGCGCGGGGCTTCTCTACACGACGGCGGAACAGTTCGTCAACGACTACATCAACGCCATCCGGCTCGGCACGACCGACGCCTTCCGCTCCAAATACCGGAGCCTCGATTGCCTCCTCATCGACGACATCCAGTTCCTCATCTCCAAGGAAAAAAGCGAGGAGGAGTTTTTTCACACCTTCAACGCCCTCCATGGAGCGCGTCGCCAAGTCGTCATCGCCTCCGACCGTTCCCCTCAAGACATGTCCCAGATCGAGAAAAGGCTTCTTTCGCGGCTCGAGTGGGGGGTCGTGGCGGATATCAAGAGCCCGGATCTGGAGACCCGCATCGCCATCCTCAGGAAGAAAGCGGACGTCGAACGCTTCTACGTTCCGGACGATGTGCTCGTCTATGTCGCCTCATCGATCAAAAACAGCATCCGCACCCTCGAAGGCGCGCTCATTCGCCTCAAGGCCTTCACTTCCATGACCGGCAGCGCCCTGACCGTCGACGAAGCCAAGGAAATTCTCAAGGACAGCGTGTCCCCGGAGGACTTGGGCCCCGTGCGCGTCGACACCATCCAGCGCATGGTCGCCCAGAAGTATTCGATCGATGCCAAGGATCTCAAGGGACAGAAGCGCACTTCCTCGGTTTCGATGCCGCGACAACTCGCGATGTATTTGGCCTGCGAAATGACGGAACTGTCCCTGAAGGAGATCGGGGAATTCTTCGGCGGCCGCGACCATTCGACGGTCCTCCACGCCCGCGATAAAATCAAGGAAAAACTCTCGGATCCCTTTTTCTTGGAGCTGGTCAACAGGCTCCAGTCCGACATCCGAACGGCCGTGGAAACCGGTTGACAAACTGTGGATGAACGGCGTTTTCAACCTTCCCCGTGGACGGCGTGGATAATTCGGCGCATGTTCTCCTCCTTTTGTCCCCATGGGTTTTTCCTCCATGTTTCGGGCTTCTCCACACAATCCCCAGCATGAATAGAGACTAGGATGATCATGAAAATTCATTGTCAGAAATCGGAGCTTGTGGATGGAGTTCAAACCGTGCAGTCGGGGTTGTCCGCCCGCACGACGCTTCCGATCCTGCTCAACTTTATGATGGAAACGGAGAAATCGAAACTGAAGGTGGTCTCGACGGACCTTGAGATGGGCGTCAAGCACTATATCCCCGTCGAAATCGAGTCCGAGGGAAGCATCACGATCCCGGCCAAGAAATTCGCCGACATTCTTCATAGCCTTCCGGAAAACCAGGATATCGAGATCGCCGCCGACGCGGCCGGCAAGATCCAGCTGAAGTGCGGGCGCACTCGATTCGACATTTTGGGGGCGCCGAAGTCCGAATACCCTCTGCTGCCGGAGTTCAGCCGCGACGCGGCCTTCACGATTTCGGCGGCCGCCGTGGGCGAGATGATCGGCCGGACGATCTTTTCCGCGGCCAGCGACGAGACGAGGCACGCTTTAAACGGGGTCTGCTGGACGGCGAAGGGGGGGTGTCTTGAGCTCGCGGCCACCGACGGCCGCCGCCTCGCCGTGTCGAGCCGAAACGTCCTCCCCAAGGACAAGGAATTCCAGATCATCGTTCCGACTAAAATTTTAAACGAGTTGATGAGGCTTTTGGGATCTTGGGACCTTCCCGCGGACTCCAAGGAAAGCGCCTGGGTCGCGGTCTCGGAGAACCAGATCGCCTTCCAGATCAGGGAAACGACTTTATTGTCGCGGCTGGTGGGGGGGCCCTACCCGCGCTACGACCAGCTTATTCCGTCCAAGGCCAAGAAGGAACAGTCGGCCGTCCTGAAGACGGCGGATTTCCTGGCGGTGACCAGGCGCGCCGCCCTGTGCGCGGCGGAGAGAGGAGGCTCTGTGAAATTCGTTCTCAAGGCGGGGAGCCTCCAGGTCTCGGCGTCGAGCCCCTATATCGAGTTTGAGGACGAGATCAAGGCGCTCTACCAGGGCGAGGAGATGGTCGTCGCCTTCAATCCCCAGTTCATGATCGACGCCTTGAAGCGAGTGGACGCGCCGGAGACGTCCTTCACTCTCACGAGTTCGATGAATCCCGCTCTTATCGAGCCCGCGGGAGGCGCGGATTACCGCTTTATCATCATGCCCATGAGGATTTAGTGCGGGGACTGGTGACGCCGGCGGCCCTTCTTGGGGCTTTTAAAAAGAGAGCCGAGTTTCGCGTCGACAGGGCGGCCATCTTGAACGCGGCTTGGGACAGGGAGATAGGAACGTGGTCGCGCCACTGGGAATTGGTGGGGCTTAAGAGAGGAGTCCTTTTCGTCAAGCCGGGATCGGCCCCGGCGGCCCAGGAGCTTCACATGAGGGAAGCGGAGTTAATCGAGTCCCTCAACCGCTATTTCTCCAAGCCGTGGATCAAGAGGATCAAAACAACTTTGACGCGTTCGGCGTGAGAAGCCAAAAGGGGAGGAGAAAAATGCCAGAGGAAACGGTCAAGGAAAGGGAGCCTCAAGCGGGAGCGCCGACGGACCTTTACGACGCCTCAAAAATCCAGGTCCTCGAGGGCCTCGATGCCGTGCGCAAACGCCCGGCCATGTATATCGGTTCCACGGGCGCCGCGGGCCTCCATCACCTCGTCTACGAGGTCGTCGACAACTCGGTCGACGAGATCCTGGCGGGCCGCTGCTCCTCGATCGAGGTGATACTCCACCAGGACAACGTCGTGACCGTCCTCGACAACGGCTCGGGCATCCCTGTCGACCCCATGAAGGACCCCAAGCTGCCGTCCAATCTGAAGGGAAAATCCGCCCTCGAAGTCGTCATGACGGTCCTTCATGCCGGCGGCAAGTTCGACCGGAAGGCCTACAAGGTGTCGGGGGGGCTCCATGGCGTCGGCGTCTCGGTGGTGAACGCCCTTTCCGAGTGGCTGGAGGTGGAGGTCTACCGCTCGGGACGCGTGTGGAAGCAGCGCTATGAGCGCGGCAAGCCCAAGACGGGCGTCGTCAACGCCGGGAAGTCCGATGAGCACGGGACCAAGGTGACGTTCAAGGCGGACGCCGAGATTTTCGGCGCCAATGCCTACTCCTACGATGTCCTCGCCAATCGGCTGCGCGAGCTCGCCTTCCTCAACGCCGGGGCCCAGATCACTCTCATCGACGAGCGCGACGACAAGACGCAGACTTTCCATTACGACGGGGGCATCGCCCAGTTCGTCAAGCACCTCAACTCGAATAAGAAGGTGATTCACCCGGAGACCATCTCCCTATCGAAGACCAAAGAGGACGTCTCCGTGGAGTTCGCCCTCCACTACAACGAGGAGTATTCCGAGAACGTCTATTCCTTCGTCAACAACATCAAGACCCCCGAGGGAGGCACCCATCTCTCGGGCTTCCGTTCGGCCCTGACCCGCGTCATCAACGATTATATCCGCAAATACGACATGCTCAAGGGCAAGAACCACAACGTCACGGGAGACGACGTGCGCGAGGGCCTGGTGCTCGTCCTCTCGGTCAAGATGCCCAACCCGCAGTTCGAGGGCCAGACCAAGACGAAGCTCGGCAACCAGGAGGTCGAGGGCTTGGTCAAGTCGATCGCTGGGGACGCCATGACGACTTTCTTCGAGGAGAATCCCGCGACGGCGAAGGCGATCTGCCAGAAATCGATCGCGGCCGGAGAGGCCCGCGAGGCCGCTCGCCGCGCCAAGGAGCTCACGCGGCGCAAGGGAGTCCTCGACTCTTCGAGCCTTCCCGGCAAGCTCGCCGACTGCCAGGAGCGCAACCCCGAGCGATCCGAACTTTTTATCGTGGAGGGACAATCCGCCGGCGGCACGGCGAAAACGGCCCGAGATCGCGGGTTTCAGGCCATCCTCCCGATCAAGGGGAAGATTCTTAACGTCGAGAAGGCCCGGCTCGTCAAAATCCTTTCCAATGAGGAGGTCCGGACGCTCATCGCCGCGATCGGCACCGGGGTCGGCCAGGAAGGGGATGAGGGTTTCAAGCTCGACAAGCTTCGCTACCACAAGATCATCATCATGGCCGACGCCGACGTCGACGGCCAGCACATTCGGACGCTGCTCCTCACCTTTTTCTATCGGCAGCTCAAACCGCTGCTCGACAAAGGGCACGTCTACATCGCCCAGCCGCCGCTCTTTAAGGTCAAGCGCGGCAAAATGGAGATGTACGTCGAGACCGAGGATAAGATGGAGAAATACCTCCTCGACGAAGGAATCCGGACCCTCGAAATCACGGCGATAAGCCCCGCGACCGGCAAGTCGAAGAAGCTGACCTCGGCGGAACTCAAGGATCTTCTCAAGCTGCTGGCCGAGTTGGAAAACATCCTGCGGCATCTTGAGAAAAAGGGGTTGGGCCTCCAGGATTTTCTCTCCTTCAAGTCGAAGGGGAAGCTCCCCCTCTTTCGCGTCGAGGAAGGTCCGGGCCGGCATCTTTTCTTCTCGAACGACAAGGAGTGGCTCGATTACCGCAAGGAATTCGTCGTGCGCAAAAGGGCCGAGGCGGGGGTTCGGAAGGGCGAATCATCCGAGGGGGAGGCTCCCGCGGAAGCCGACGACTCCTCTTTCGAGCCGGACATGCAGGAGCTCTGGGAGATGCCCAAGCTCGACAAGCTCGCCGACCGCCTCCTCAAGGAGATGGGTCTGGACATCAAATGGTTTGACGCGGCCAGGGACGAAAAAACGAAGCCTCTCTTCGTCGCGAGGACGGAAAAAACGCAAACGGAGGGCTACAGCTTGAAGGAGCTTCTGGAAACCGCCCGGCACGCGGGCCGCGCCGGCGCTTCCATCCAGCGCTACAAAGGCTTGGGCGAGATGAACGCGGAGCAGCTCTGGGAGACCACGATGGATCCAACCCGCCGCAAGCTCCTGAAAGTCCGCTTGGACGACCCGGCGGACGCGGAGGCGGCCTTCACCACCCTCATGGGGGACCGGGTCGAGCCGCGGAGGGCTTTCATCGAGAGGCACGCGCGCGAGGTGCGCAATCTCGACGTATAACAGAGGAGATCGAGGAAAAAGAACATGGCCGATTCCCAGATGAGCTTGCCGCAAGAGCCGCCCGAAAGCATCATCCCGCGCGACGTCGGCGCGGAGATGAAATCGTCCTATATCGACTATGCGATGTCGGTCATCGTGGGGCGCGCGCTTCCGGACGTCCGCGACGGCTTAAAGCCGGTTCACCGCCGCATCCTCTACGCCATGCACATGGAAGGCCTCGCCTCCAACAGGAAATACACGAAGTGCGCGGGCGTCGTGGGCGAGGTGCTCAAGAAGTACCACCCCCACGGCGACATGGCGGTCTATGACGCCCTGGTGCGCATGGTGCAGGAATTCTCGCTGCTGCATCCCCTCGTTGACGGGCAGGGCAACTTCGGCTCCATCGACGGGGATCCCCCGGCCGCCTATCGCTACACGGAGTGCCGCCTGGCCCAATTCGCCGAGGAGGTACTCACCGACATCGAGAAGGAAACCGTGGATTTCACTCCCAACTTCGACAACACCACGGTCGAGCCCGTCGTCCTCCCCTCGAAGGCCCCCAATCTCCTCGTCAACGGCTCCTCCGGGATCGCCGTCGGCATGGCGACCAACATCCCGCCCCACAACCTGGCGGAGGTCTGCGAGGCCGCGATCGCCGTCGCCAAAAACCCCGAGATCGCGACCGCGGAACTGCTCAAGATCGTGAAGGGACCCGATTTCCCGACCGGCGGGATCATCCGCGGCAAAAGCGGCATCAGGGATTATTTCGAAACCGGCCGCGGCTCCGTGCGCGTCCAGGCGAAGACCGAGATCGAGGACATCAAGGGGAACCGCCAGGCGATCATCGTGACGGAGCTCCCCTACCAAGTCAACAAGGCGGCGCTCCTCGAGACCATCGCCGAACTCGTCCGGGACAAGAAGATCCCCGACATTTCCGACATCCGGGACGAGTCCGACCGCTCCGGCATGCGCGTCGTCATCGAGGTCAAGCGCGACGCGAACGCCCACGTGGTCATGAACCAGCTCTTCAAGCACACCCAGCTCGAGACCACCTTCGGGGTGATCCTTCTCGCCCTGGTCGACGGGCGCCCGAGGGTTTTGGGCTTCCGGGACGTCCTCGTTCACACGGTCGAGCATCGCCGCATCGTCGTCGAGAGGAGAACCCGCTTCGAGCTGCGCAAGGCTTCCGAACGGGCCTCCATCCTCGAGGGCTTCCTCATCGCCCTCAAGAATCTTGACCGCGTGATCAAGATCATCCGGGCCGCCAAGGATCCCGCCGAGGCCAAAGCCAAGCTCGTCTCCGAGTTCGATCTCACGCAGGCCCAGGCCCAGGCGATCCTCGACATGCGCCTGCACCAGCTGACCCGCCTCTCCGCCGATGAGATCGCCAAGGAGCACGCGGAACTCATGAAGCGCATCAAGGAGTTGAAGGAGATACTGGCCGATTCCAAGAAGCTCATGGGTCTCGTCGTCAAGGAGTACGGGGAGGTCGCCGAGAAGTTCGGCGACAAGCGCAAGAGCCAGATCACCGCGGAATCGAGCGAACTCTCGCTCGAGGACCTCATCGCCAAGGAAGAGGCCGTGATCTCGCTTTCCAACGGCGGCTACATCAAGCGCATACCGCTCTCGACCTACGAGGCCCAGGGACGGGGCGGCAAGGGGATCACCGCGGCGGACGTGAAGGAAGAGGACTTTATCGAGCACTTCTTCGTCACCGACACCCACGCGACGCTCCTTTTCTTCACGAACCGCGGCCGGGTTTTCGCGCTCAAGGCCTACGAGGTGCCGGAGGGCAACCGCGCCTCGCGCGGGAAGGCCGTCGTGAACCTGCTCGCCATCTCGGGCGAGGAGAAGATCACCTCGACCATCCCGATCCGCTCCTTCGAGGAGGCCAAGGGGAAGTCGACCTTCCTCGTCCTCGCGACGCGAAACGGCACGGTCAAGAAGACGCCCTTGTCGGACTTCGCCAACATCCGCCGCTCGGGCATCATCGCGATCAGCCTCTCGGAGGGCGACGTCCTCGTCGCCGTCCAGCATACCTCGGGCTTGGACGAGGTTCTCGTCGCCTCGCGCGAGGGGATGGCGATCCGGTTCTCGGAGAAGGACGTGCGCTCCATGGGCCGCAACGCCGGCGGCGTGCGCGGCATGCGCCTTGAGCCGGGGGACCAGGTGGTCGCTCTCGAGACCTTCCCGGCCGGCTGCAAGAAGACGATACTCACCGTCTGCGAGCGCGGCTTCGGCAAGAGAACGGAGCTTTCCGAGTACCCGATACGCCATCGAGGCGGCTCCGGCGTCATCACGATCAAGACGGGGGAGCGCAACGGCCCGGTGATCGCGGTCAAGCTCGTCCAAGCGGAGGACGACCTCATGGTGATGACGACCCAAGGGAAGATGATTCGCCTTCGTTGCCGGGACATCAAGACCATCTCCCGCAACACCCAGGGCGTGCGTCTCGTGCGTCTCGAGGACGGGGACAAGGTCTCCCGCGTGGCCGCCGTCGCCTCCGAGCCGCCGATCGACGGCTCGGGACCGTCCCGCAACGGGGAGAAAAAGCCGTCCTAACGGCGTCCGCGCGATGGAAGGGATGAAGGCGGCGACCGCCGTTTTTTGCCTCGTTGCCGCGGCCTCCACTCCGAGCGCCGCCTTGGCCCGGGACCCCGAGCCGTCGCGCGGGGTCGGGCTCGAAGCGGTCTCGTGGCAGCTCTTTATCAGCTCTTCAAGCCGCAAGGGAGTCTGGGAAGACGCCCCAAGCGTCGTCGTACGGGGGTCGAAGCTTCCGGGACGCCTTCGGGCCGTGGCGACGCTCGACAACGCCTCTTCCCGCGCCATGCTCGGCTTGGTCCTGCGCTACGTCGTCTCCATGCGGTACGACTCGCCGGATGGAAAATCCGAAAGCATTCCCTTTTTCCTGGATGAGCGGCGCGTTCCCATGGTCCAAGCCGGGGAGTCGCTGCGCCTTTCCCTGGAGGTTCCCAACCTGGGCTCCAATCTCAGGGAGTCCCTGGGATCGAATCTCCCGCGTCCGCTTTCCGTCCGCATCAAGGTCGTTCTCAAGCCGCGCGGAGACCTCGTCGAGAAGCTGCAGGCGGTCTCCGGGGACCTGCGCCTTCGCTATTGGGACCGATGATCGACCTGGCTTTGGCGAGGAAGAACCCGGACGTTCTGAGAACGGCCTTCAAGTCGCGCGGCGGGCGCTATGTCGAGCCGTTCGAGGGCCTTCTGGAGCTTTCCGCGCGCGAGAAGGCCGTCCGCGCGGCAGTGGATGAGATGCGCGCGGCGAGAAACGCCTACTCCAAGCGCATGGCCGAACTTAAATTCAAGGGCGGATCGGCCGCCGCTCCGGCGGGCGCGGCGGAGACGGCCGGCTTCGACAAGGCGGCGCTCGCCCGGAAAGAAGAAGAGCTGGCGGGCCTGGAGCGGGAGCTCAAGGAATCGGCCCTGGGCCTGCCCAACCCGCCTCACGAGTCCGTGCCGCCGGGTCTGACCCCCGAGGACAACAAGGTCGTGCGGGAATCCGCGGGCGTGTCTCCCGCGGCGGGATTCAAGCAGCGCGACCACCAGGAGATCGGCGAGCGGCTCGGCCTCCTTGATTTCGCCTCGGCGGCGAAGCTCGCCGGCTCCCGGTTCTGCCTCTGGCGGGGCGACGGCGCCAAGCTTGTCCGCGCGATCATCCGCTATCAGCTCGAACGCCATGTCGCCGCGGGCTACGAGGAGATATGGCCCCCGGCGCTCGTGCGCCCGGAGATTTTGGAGGGGACGGGGCAGCTGCCCAAGTTCGAGGCGGATCTGTATAAGACCGGCTCGACTTCGGCGCAAGAAGGAGGGACGCTCTATCTCATCCCCACGGCCGAGGCGCCTCTCACGAATCTGGCGAGGGAAAGCGTCCTGGAAGCGGCGGATCTCCCCCGCAAGTGGTGCGCCTACACGCCGTGTTTCCGCCAGGAAGCGGGCTCCTACGGCAAGGATGTCCGCGGCCTTATCCGCAACCATCAGTTCGACAAGGTGGAGCTTGTGTGGGTGACGAAGCCAGAGGACTCCCTTGCCGCCCTGGAAGCGCTGACGGCGGACGCGGAGGGAGTTTTAAAGAGCCTGGGCCTGCGCTATCGGGTGATCGAGCTCTGCGCCGGTGACCTGGGCTTCGCCTCGCGCAAGACCTACGATCTCGAGGTCTGGATGCCGGGGGAGGGGAAGTTCCGAGAGATATCCTCTTGTTCCGACTGCGGCGATTTCCAGGCCCGCAGGATGAACGCGCGCTTTCGAAGGGCTCCGAAGCAGCCTCTCGAATGGGTTCACACCTTGAACGGCAGCGGGGTCGCGGTCGGGCGGCTCTTCGCGGCGATTCTCGAGAATTATCAGGAAGCGGACGGCGGCGTGCGCCTCCCGGAGCCGCTCGTCTCCTACTTCGGCGCGGACAAGATTCATCCGAAGTAAGCATCCGTCGCTGTTAATTTAGTATGATTCGCGCATGTCGTGCCAGGTCTTTTGTTAAGGGAGGTTTTTCCATGATCCGAAGATTGAATGCCGCCGTCATCTCCTCGCTGGCGCTGTTTTTCGCCGCGTGGCTTCCGGGCGTTCCGGCGTCCGCCGCCTCGTCAGCGGCCCTCCCGCCGGGCGTTGTCCGGCACATCGTGGTCTTCAAGCCCGGGACCGGCCGCGGCGCGCGTCTTTCGATCGTCCAGGGCCAAGGAGGCCAGGTCGTCCGTGAGCTCCCACTCATCAACGCGGTCGTCATCGAGGGAGACTCGGCCCAAATTTTGGACACGTCCACGGAGCTTTCAAAGCGCTCCGAGGTGCTGCGCGTCGACCCGGACCCGGTCGTCAACTGGTTGGTCTCCGTCGACCGGGGGATGGGGGAGTTCTCCGTCCCTTCGGCGGCCGATGTCCTCGGTCCCGCGGCCTCGGCCCTCAAGGCGCTCCAGCAGCCGGTCCCGCATGCCAAGACCGCGGGCCAACAGACACCCTGGGGCATCAGCCGCGTCCATGCCCCCGAGGCGTGGGCGAAGACGGCCGGCCAGGGCGTCAAGGTCTGCGTCGTCGACACCGGCATCGACATGACTCATCCGGATCTGAAGGGCAACGTCGCGGGCGGCTGGAACGCCATCGACAACAGCGACAATTTCAAGGATGACAACGGCCACGGCACCCACGTCTCCGGCACGATCGCGGCCGTCGACAACAAGATCGGCGTGGTGGGCGTCGCCCCGAAGGCCTCCCTCTACGGCGTGAAGGTTCTCGACGCCTCCGGCTCCGGGAGCTTCGACGCCGTCATCGCGGGCATGCAGTGGTGCGTGCAGCACCATATGCAGGTCGCGAGCATGTCCCTGGGCGCCGACCAGGGCAACGATTCTCTCAAGGAAACCGTGGCCGCGATGGCGAAGGGAGGCGTGGCCCTCATCGCCGCGGCCGGCAACTCCGGGCCCGGAGCCGGCACCGTGGGCTATCCCGCGGGCTACCCCGGCGCGATCGCGATCGCGGCGATGGACAGCTCGGACAAGACGGCCGATTTCTCAAGCCGCGGCCCCCAGGTCGCCTTCATCGCGCCCGGCGTCGGCGTTCTTTCGACCTACATGGGAGGAGGCTACCGGGAGCTTTCGGGAACCTCCATGGCGACGCCCCATATGTCGGGCTTGGCGGCTCTCGCGATCGCCTCCCGAGGCATCTCGGGCTACAAGGCGGTGCTCGCGGCCTTGAAGTCCGCCGCGACCCCGATTGCCGGCGCGGATCGCGCCGAGCAGGGCAACGGCGTCATCGACGCCCGAGTCCTGGTCCAAGGCGCCAACGCGCCGCAGCATCACTGATCGAAGCGGAAAGCCGCGGAAGGCTGCGGCCTTGCCGTAGGCCGTAGCCTTCCGTCCTTCGCCGCCCGTCTGGAATTTCCCGGCCACGCCGCTAAGCTAGGGGGCTCATTTTGATAAAATCACGACAGTGAACCGAGCTCTTAAACGCAGGCTGGGGGGGCTTCTCCTCGTTGTCGCGGCGTCTCTCGCCTCCGCTTACGGGGCCCGAGGCTTCGCGGGGCGCGTCGAGCTGAGGATCCCGGCGCCCGCCTTCCGCGCCAAGGGAGATACCTCGGCGCCGATCGAAATCGTCGAGTATTCCGACTTTCAATGCCCCGCCTGCCGCGCGGCCGAGACGCCCCTCAAGGAGGCCTTGGGCCTTTATGGGGACAAGGTGAGGCTTGTGTTCCGGGACGATCCCTTGACCAGGATTCATCCGTGGGCCTTCGATGCGGCCGTGGCGGCGGAATGCGCCGGGCGGATGGGGACGTTTTGGCCCTATCACGACATGCTCTACGACAAACAGGGCGAGTGGGTGTCCTCCAAGGACCCGAAGGCCCTTTTTCGTTCCTACGCTCAAAAGCTGGGCCTGAGGCCAAAGGCCTTTGACGCCTGCCTCTCAAGCCCCGACGCCGCCTCCTCCGTGCGCTCGGACATGCAGCAGGCGAGAAACAGGTGGATCAGCGGTACCCCCACCTTTTTCATCAACGGCCGCCGCTTCGTCGGGGGCAACCAGTTCGCCTCTCTGGGGATTCATTGGATCGACCAAATCCTGAAAAAGAGGATCTCGCCGTGAGCGGCCAGCTTGGCGACTGGCTGGGCTTTCTTGGCCGCTTGGCGGTCGGGGGGGCGCTCGTGGCGGCCGGAGCCCTGAAGGCTTCGGCGCCCTATCAGGAATTCGCGGTCGTGATCGACGCCTACCAGATCGTCTCGCCGGCGGCGAGCCTCGCGATCGCCGCGATCCTCCCTTGGGCCGAGCTCGTGACCGGTTTTTGCCTGCTGTTGGGCGATTTCACGAGGCCCGCGGCGGCCGTCGCGGGCGGCCTCGTGGCCTCCTTCATGGCTTCTCTCCTATCGGCGAAAATGCGGCACATGGAACTCCCCGATTGCGGCTGTTTCGGCGCCGCCTTCCACCCGAGCCTGGGACACGCCCTGGCGATGGACGCGGCCCTCTTCATCCTGGCCTATGCGGCGTATGCCCGGGGAGAGCGGCTGTGGAGCTGGGACCGGTGGGCCGGCGGCACGGCGAGGGAGCAGCATGGCTAGGAAATTGATCCTGGCCGTCGACGACGACGCCTCGATCTGCGAGTTCTACTCCGAGGGGCTTCCGGCCCTGGGCTACGACGCGGCCTGCGCGACGTCGGCCCAAAAGGCCAGGGAATGGCTCAAGAAGGACAAGCCCGACCTGATCCTGATGGATATCATGATGCCGGGCGAGGACGGCATCGCGCTCACGCGCGAGATCCGCCGGACCCTCGATATTCCCGTCATCGTGGTGAGCGGACTCGCGGACGCCGCGACCTTGAACGACGCCCTCATTAGCGGTGCGGCCGACTATCTCGTCAAGCCCATCGAACTGGACACGCTCAAGGCCAAGATCGAGAGGGTCTTCCAGGTCGTGGAGCGCCGCCGTTCCCAAGCCAAAGGAGAGTCATGAAACGAAGGGAGTTGATCAAGCATCTGACCGACAACGGCTGCGTCCTGCTGCGGGAAGGCGGCAAATACTCCGTTTACCGCAACGAGGCGACCGGGGCCGAGGCCGCGGTGACGCGGCATCCGGAGCTGGAAGGCTACGCCGCGCGCAAGATCTGCAAGCAGCTTGGCATCCCAGAGATTTAAGCGGGGGCTCTTCGTCGTCTTGGACGGCCCCGACCGCTCCGGGAAATCGACGCTGTCCGGGCTTCTGTGGGAGAGACTGCGCCGCCGGGGCGTTTCCTGCCTGCGAACGCGCGAGCCGGGCGGCGTGCCCCTGGCCGAGGCGCTCCGCCGCGTTCTCCTCGACAAGACCCGGGACATCGCGCCCTTCACGGAATTTCTTCTCTACGAGGCGGCCAGGTCCCAGCATTCGCGGGATCTGATTCTCCCGGCTCTCGCCCGATACCAGGTGGTGCTCTGCGATCGCTTCAGCCCCGCGACCTACGCCTACCAGGGAGCCGCGCGGGGGATCCCGCGACGATTGATCGATCTCGTGGACGGCGTTGCGACGGAAGGGGTCGAACCCGACCTGACCGCCGTGATCGACCTGCCGGAGTCGGAATTCCAGAAGCGGGGGAGCCGCTCGCGCGAGGACCGTCTTGAAAGGGAAGGGGCGCGATTCCGGCGGCGGGTCCGGGAGGGCTTCAAGGACTACGTGCGCCGACACCGCGAGGCTTTTTTGATCGACGGCCGGAAAAACTCCGGGGAGATCGCGGCCGAGATCATGCGCCGGCTCGACCCCATGCTCAAACGGCGGCCATGACAGGACAGGAGAGGGCCCAAAAAATGATCGCGGGATTCCGCCGCGATGGCCGATTGCCACGGGCCGTCCTTTTCCACGGCCCCTCCGGGGTCGGCAAGAGGACGCGCGCTCTCGAATGGGCGACGGCTCTTCTCTGCGAGAGCCCCGCCAAGGCCGGCGCCGCTTGCGGGAACTGCCGCGGCTGCTCGACCGCGGGCCGGGGGGCCCATCCCGACTTGAAGCTCGTCGGGGCCGCCTATCAGGCGGCTCTCCTCGAGGAGGAGCCCGAGACGCAGCGGACGATCAAGGTCGACACCATCCGTCACCTGCGCCGGGAGATGGAGACGACGTCCCTGTGGGGCGGCTGGAAGATCGCCATCCTAGAGGACGCCCAGACGCTCGAGTCCGCCGCGGCGAACGCCCTCCTCAAGATTTTGGAGGAGCCGATGCCCCGCACTCTTTGGATCCTTCTCGCCGCGTCGCCGGAGTCCCTCCCGCAAACGATCGTCTCCCGCTGCGCCCGGGTGCCCTTCAACGCTTTACGCTCCGGCGCCGTCGAGGAGATTCTCGTTGCGAGGGGCGTCTTGGCCCGGGAAGCGCGGGAGATCGCGCGGCTCTCCGGCGGGTCGGCGGGCCGGGCGGTCGAGATGTGGGAGGAGTCCGCGGAGGATGACGAAGCGCCGGCGAAGGGCGATCCCCTCGCCCCTTTCGAAATCGCCGAATCCCTGCCGCGGGAATTGGCGCTTGCCCGCAAGAAGGCGGAAAGGATGATCGCGCTGGAGATCGAGAAGTTGAGGCTCGCCCATCTGGAAGGGAGGGTGCCCTTTTCGAGTGTGGGCCCCGCCCTGCTGGAACTTCAGAGCCTCTTGCGGGCCCTCAAGTCCCATGCGGACCCCCGCGCGGCCACGGTCCTCTCTCGGATCGCCATCGAGGGCCTGGATTCATGAAGCCTTTCTACGTCACGACGCCGATCTACTACATCAACGCGGCGCCGCATATCGGGCACGCCTACACGACGATCGCGGCGGACGTGCTCGCCCGGGCGCTGAGGCTCTCGGGCCGCCCCGTTCACTTCTTGACGGGCACCGACGAGCACGGGCTCAAGATCGAGAAGGCCGCGGCGGAGGCGAAGCTTTCTCCCAAGGAATACGCCGACGGCGTTTCCTCCAAGTTCCGCGCGTTGTGGACCGCCTTGGACGTTCGGCCGGATGACTTCATCCGCACGACCGAACCGCGCCATGAGGAGACGGTGAGGCGCGCCTTCGCCGCGATGCTCAGGTCGGGAGATATCTATAAGGGCCGCTACAGCGGCTTCTACTGCGTCTCGGACGAGACCTACTGGACGGAGAAGGAGACCCTCGCGGGCCCCGGCGGCGCCAAACTATGCCCCAACACCGACTGCCAAAGGCCCTTGGAGCGCGTCGAGGAGGAGAGCTATTTCTTCAAGCTTTCTCAATACGGCCCACGGCTTCTCAAGCATTACGACGCCCATCCGGAGTTCCTCTCGCCCGCGTCGCGCGCCTCGGAAATGAGGAATTTCGTCAAAGCGGGTCTGCAGGATATCTCGGTCTCGCGCGCCAAGGTCAAGTGGGGCGTCCCCGTGCCGGAAGACGAGTCCCATACGGTTTATGTCTGGTTCGACGCGCTGCTCAATTACCTGGCAGCCGCGGACTCGAAGAACGCCGCGCTCTGGCCGGCGGACGTCCACATCGTGGGCAAGGAAATCTACCGCTTCCACGCCGTCGTCTGGCCCGCCATGCTCATGGCCCTGGGGCGCGAGCTTCCGGGCAAGGTGTTCGCCCACGGCTGGTGGACGGTCGAGGGGGAGAAGATGTCGAAGTCCAAGGGCAACTTCGTCGATCCGCTATCTGTCACGAAGGAGTTCGGAGTGGACGCTTTCCGGTTTTTTCTCTTCCGCGAGATGCCCTTCGGCCAGGACGGGGACTTCTCGATCGCCTCTTTAAAGCGCCGCTACAACGCCGACCTGGCCAACGATCTCGGCAACCTATTAAACCGCGCCAGCGACATGGGAACGCGCTATTTGGACGGGAAGATCCCCGAGAAGCTGCCTGGAACGCCCTTGATTGAACGCGAGACTCATGTGGCGGCCGGCGCAGCGGCCATCGCGGCAATCGAAAAGCTTGATTTTGGGATGGCTCTGACCGTACTTTGGGCGTCGGTCGGGAGGCTGAATCAGTGGCTTAACGAGAAGGCGCCGTGGAAGCTCGCCAAGACCGATCCCGCGGGCGCCGCCGCCGTGATCTCGGAGCTTTTGTGGTCCTTGAGAGCCGTCGGCTGTTGGATCGCCCCATTTATGCCCGAGACCTCGGCGCGCATCCACGAGCGGATCGGCGCGGCGAGATCGAAATGGCCGATTTCCCCCGAGGACGCCCTCCCCGTGGCGGCGGGCTCGATCAAGAAAGGAGAGCCGCTCTTTCCCAGGAAGATTTAAGGGCCGCGGCTTAAAGAACGGGGCGGGGCCTGAGGATCTGCCGCGCCTTCCTTAATAGATAGCCCAGGGGGCCGGAGAGGGCGTAGGCCGCGAAGACGGCGAAGACCGCGTTCTGGGGATAGAGCACCAGGGTCGCGAGCAAAAGCGCGTAGAAGAGGATCATGAGAGGCGACTTGGGGCGCAGCTTTCCCGGGTCCTTGAACGCCGGGTAGGGGATGGTCGAGATCATGAGGAAGGCGAGGGCCAAGGTGGCGAAGGGGATAAGCCCATAGAGGGAGGGGACCTCGGACATGAGGAACTTCCAGGTCCGGGCGGGACGCCCTTCCTCGATGATTTGGTAGAGCCAAACGAAGGAAGCCAGCACTCCGGCCGCGGCGGGGATGGGGAGCCCCGTGAAATGGGTCTTGCTCGAGCCCGCGCCGTGGGCGACGGCGTTGAATCGCGCCAGGCGCAGGCCTCCGCAGAGGGCGTAGAGGAAGGCCAGGAGATAGCCCCAGGCGCCGTAGTCCTTGAGGATGAAGGAGAACATCATCCACGCGGGGGCCACGCCGAAGCTGAGGAAGTCGGAGAGGGAGTCGAACTCGATGCCGAAGGTGGACTCCGCCCGCACGAGCCGCGCCACGCGCCCGTCCAGGGAATCGAAAACCATGCCGAGAAGGATCGCCACGGCCGCGGGCCCGTATTCGTCTCGTCCGACGGCGACCAAGGAGTAAAAGCCGCAGGCCATGTTGCCCAAGGTAAATAAGGAGGGCGCCAGCACCCGGCTTGCCCGCCCGAATTCGATCAGCGCCATTGGGCGATGGGGGTGACGCCGGCCGAGACGCGCACGCCGGGGATGACGGTCGGCGCGGCGGACGGAGGAAGGTGGACCGCGACCTGGGAGCCGAAGTGGATGATGCCGTAGCGATCGCCCGCCTGGCCGCCGGCGCCCTCCTTCATCCAACACTCGATGCGCCGCGCCAGCAGCCCCGCGATTTGCTCGACGACGACCGGCTCCGAACGGCCGTCGGGGATGATCGTCAGCGCAAGCCGCTCGTTTTCGCGCGCGGCGGCGGCCATCGCGGCCTTGAAGGCGCCTTTATGGTATTCGATCGCTTGGACTCGACCCGAACAAGGCAGGCGCTGGACGTGCACGTCGAAGACGGAGAGGAAAATGCGCACCGTCTTGCCGCCGCCTTCGCGCTCCTGCTCGACGCTCAAGACTCGGCCGTCCCCGGGGGCGTAGATCATGCCGGGGTTTTCCGGGGTTGTCCGGTCGGGGTCGCGGTAGAAGTAGAAGAGGAGCCCCGAGGCGACGAGGGCCAACAGGGCGAGGAGGCCGGCCATCACCGTCGCCCAATTGGCGGCGCCCCCGATGGAGAGCAGGGCCAGGAAGAAGATGAGAATCGTGCCGGAGGCGATGAAGGCGAGCAGGACGGGTTTTTCCCCGGGCTGGGCGATTTTCATGGGGCCCGTCGAGCTGGGCAGGGCGGGAATCGAACCCGCACGGCCTTGCGGCCGAGGGATTTTAAGTCCCTTGCGTCTGCCAGTTCCGCCACCTGCCCGTAAAGGAAATTCAACACTTTTTTGTGGTCCGGGGCAGCATTTTCCAATCCAAGGATGAGCCCCAAATGAGATAGCCGTAAGCCGTGCCGTTGTTGTTGAAATCTAGACATAGATGCCGTTAACCGAAGGAAGATGCTGTCGGAAGCTGTAGTCGTTGGAGTCGTTCACCGTTTTTAAGAAGATTCGAACGAAGCGAAAAGGTTCGCTTTGGCGGCCTGCATCAAGCGTGCCTGCTCGTTGTCGCTGCGTCGGGAGGCGATGGCCTTGAGCGCCTGGGCATCGACGCCGGGACGCAGGTATTGGGACCACCGAGGCAGCGATGTGAGGCGCTCGTAAGGCGTCTGCCAGCTCTTGTAGACCTTCCTGGCCTTGCCCTTCTCGTCGATGATCCTGGTCGGGAAGCCGCAGGGGCGATGGAAGTTGAGATACTCGTTGAGATGCTCCCTGTAGAAGGCATTGATCTTCGCCGCGTAGCGGCTTGGGATGTGCCAATAGCCCATATGCTTGCGGATGATGCTGCCGTTCTTGCCCTCGACGAGCGCATTGTCGTTGGTGCGGTTGGCCCTGGACTTGGTTTGCTCGACCAAGAGCTTATTGAGCATTTGGGCGACCTTGTCGTTGATGTATTCGGAGCCGTTGTCGGAGTGAAAGCCGAGGATCTCGAAGGGGAACAGAGCCAGCATCGCCTCGATGAGCGGGATGAGAAAGGCCTCGGAGATGCCCTCGACGGCGCCGACGATCTCCCATTGGGTTACCTCGTCGACGATGTTGATGTGATAGACCCCCTTGGCCTTGTCGCGGTCGCCTTGGTGAACCGTATCGACGCGCAGGAAGCCCGGCCGGCCCAGCGCCCGCGGCTTCTGGCGCAGGCCGATGGCGACCTTCACCGATCGCGTTTTCGCAAAGACGGCGGATCGCCGGAGGTACTGGGGCGTCGCCCGCAGGTTGTATAAGTGCGCGACGGAGATATCCTTGAGCCGTTCGAAGCGGCGATCGCCGTAGAGGGCATGGGCCCGCTGGAAGAGCTTCTTCATGGCCGGCCCCGAGAGGCGTTGATGAAGGTTGTCCGTCTCGGCGAGAAGCGCGAGGTCGAAGAGGTTGTAGCGGCGGGGGAAGCCGTGGCGACGGCCCCGTTGTCGACTGAGGCGGCCTTGGGCGAGGCGCCTGGCGATGAGACGGGTCATCTGGGCGTCGGAGAAGCCGGTCATGCGGAGCGCGTAGCCCTTCACGATGCTCTTGTCCTTCTTGCGCAGATGCCAATACTTGAACTTCGCGAGGGTCGCGCTGACCCAGGCATAACGTTCTCGACGCGAGACGGCCTTGAGTTTGACTCGCGCCGAGCCGCTCAAGAATCGGGCCAGGTCCGCGAGGGTCTGCATGCTGGTGTCGTCCATGGTCAGCGTCATAACCTCCGATTATGACGGCAGGCCTGTGGCGGCTCCAACGCCCTATTTGGGGCTCATCTTGCATTGGAATCACGGAATATTTGGGGCTCATTCTGTATTGGAAAAGACTGGGGCTCCCGCATGACACGGATTGCGGCTAAAATGCGGCCAAACCCGGGAATGCGTGTCCGCCATGCGTGTTGGGATTTTACCCTTTTTTACACGCATGGGGCCGATGCGTGTCAGCGGGGGGCGAAGTGTCCCTTGCGTGCAGGCGATCTCCGCCAGCGCTCTCCGAGCCCGCCCCGGCGGCGGCGGGCGGGAGCCATGACGCGGCTGCGGCGGCCGCAGCCCCGTCTGAGGCACGTTGCGGAGGGAGCGAGGCCGGGCGCATTGCCGGCTTGATCCGTGCAATATCGTATGAACACGACAAGACTAATGAGTATAATTAGATATGCGTGGTATTACTCATATGCCGAAACAGCCCCTGCGCCGCTATCTCTGGACGCCCGTGCGCGAGGACTTGGCCCGGAAGATGGTGTTCATCGGCGGGCCGCGCCAGGTGGGCAAGACCACGTTCGCGCTCAGCCTGCTTCAGACTCCGCCCAAGAACGAGACGCATCCGGCCTACATGAACTGGGACCGGGATGAGCACCGCAAGCGGCTGCTCAACGGCGAACTGCCCTCAGGCGAGGAGATCGTGCTGCTCGATGAGATTCACAAGTTCGCGCGCTGGCGCAACCTCGTCAAGGGGCTTTACGACACGCAGAAATCGAAACTTTCCATTCTCGTGACGGGCTCCGCCCGGCTGGATTACTACCGCAAGGGCGGCGATTCCCTCCAGGGGCGCTACCATTACTACCGCCTGCATCCCATCTCGCTGCGCGAATTGGACCCCTCGGCGAACGCCCAAACGGTCCGGCTTCTGCTGCGGTTCGGAGGCTTCCCGGAGCCGTTGTTCGCGGGAAGCGACCAGGAGCATCGCCGTTGGGAAAAGGAGCATCAGGATCGCGTCGTTCGCGACGATTTGCGGGACCTGGAGCAGGTCCGCGAAGTGTCCTTGATCGAGCTTCTCGTGCACCATCTTCCGCGCTGCATCGGCTCGCCCCTGTCCGTCAGGAGCTTGAGCGAGCTGCTCCAGGTGGCCCAGGAGACGGCGGAGCGCTGGCTGACGATTCTCGAGCGGCTTTATTTTTGCTTCCGCATCGCCCCCTACGGGAGCGCCCGGATTCGAGCGGTGAAGAAGGAGCGCAAGCTCTACTTATGGGACTGGTCCCAAGCGCCCGAGGGGGGGCCCCGCTTTGAAAACATGGTCGCCTCCCAGCTGCTCAAGTATTGCCACCGGCTGGAGGACACGCAAGGCCGCCGCATGGAGCTGCGCTATCTGCGCGACACGGACAAGCGCGAGGTGGACTTCGTGGTCCTGCGCGACGGGGCCGCGGAGTTCGCCGTGGAGTGCAAGACCGGGGAGCGGAGCGTCTCCCCGGCAGCCGCTTATTTCAAGGCGCGCACCGCGATCCCGGCGTTTTACCAGGTGCACCTGGGGTCAAAGGACTTCACGCACGCCGGCAGCGGAGTGCGGGTCATCCCTTTCGAGCGCTTTTGCCGGGAGAGGGAACTGCCGTAGGCCGGTCTTCTTCGTTCGGGTTCAAATCGAGCCGTTCGCAAGCCTAGCGCCCCCAGTATGCCACGGCCCGATACCGATTCAATGTCGCCATTTCAGGCTCATTCTTGGATTAGAAAATGCTGGGGTGCGTGGACACGTTCCGGGCATGGACTCGACCGCCGTCGTCGACGTGCGCGACATGACGATCCTGGGGCGCGAGGGGCACGTGGATAAGGAGACACGTTCGCGTCGACGGGGCCTCGACACGATCATTCTCGCGGGCATCGCGACCTGCTTCGGGGTCTAGGGCACGGCGCGGGACGCCTACGAGCGCGGTTTCCGCCAGGTCTTCGCCCACGACGCCATGGCCGGCATGACCGCCGGGGGGCACGAGCATGCGTTCAAGCGGGCCTTTCCGCGCAGGGGCCTCGTCCGCACGACCGCCGACATCTTGGCAGGGACCCACTAGCTTAAGTCTCCGCCAACGCGGGATGTCCCTTGCCGGGACCATTGGCCCCAAGGACCATTCCCTTAGGTCCCTGCCGTCCCTCGGGACTTGCGAGTCACAAGATGGATATGAATAGAGGCGCGTTGCTTGGACGGAACGCGATGATCCTGTTCGCGGGCCTTCTGACGGAAACGGCGTGGACGTCACCGCCGGACGAATCTGCGGCCTTGTCCGCGCTGGACGAGAAGGTCGCGGGCGTCGCGGCGCATTTCGTGGCGATGCCTCCGGGCGCGTTTGAGATGGGGACTCCCGAGGGCGCCGTCCCGCGCGGCGACAACGAGGTCCTTCATACGGTCGCCATTACCCGGGGCTTCGAGATGCAGGCGACCGAGGTGACGCAGCTCCAGTACGCTCTTGTGATGGGGGAGAACCCCTCGCGGTTCAAAAGCTCCGGAGACTGCGAGGCGGGCCGTCATCGGGTCGTCATGGGCGTGGAGGTGTGCGCCGACAACCCCGTCGAGAACGTGTCGTGGGAGGACGCGCAGATCTTCATCGACAAGCTCAACGCGGCTCAAGACAAGTACCGCTACCGCCTTCCGACCGAGGCGGAGTGGGAATACGCCGCCCGACCCGCCGCGTGGACTTTAGAGAACTCGGGAAACAAGCCCCATCCCGTGGCCTCGCCCACCCCGAACGCCTTCGGGCTTTATGATATGCTGGGCAACGTCTGGGAGTGGACGCGGGACCTGTTCGGGCCCTATCCCCATGGAACCGTCTTCGATCCTCAGGGCGCCGCGACGGGCTCGTGCCGGGCCGTTCGCGGCGGAGGTTGGACAGGCACGTCCGTTGGCGCCCGCGCCGCGCAACGAACCTGCGTCGAGGAGAAGGGGCGCTACGTTGATCTGGGGTTTAGGCTCGTCCGCGATGCGCGTTAAGGCGGACATCAAGAGAATACCAGGATGATCCCTGTCGTTGAGGGAGATGGCTTCCGGGTGTGGGGAATCTCCTGGGGCGTCGGCCTTCCGGCCTTGTTGTTCACTGTGACGTACCTGGGGCCGCGTCCGGTGGCGTCAGCGCCTCCGGCGGCTCGTGCGTCTTGCGCCGCGCGAAGACGACGCGCAGGGCCTCCTTGACGCGTCCGCGATCGAGGACGTTTGAGCGCATGAGGAGCTCCATGTCGACCAAGTCGCGGACGCGGGAATTGGGCGTGAGGCGGGGGAGAGTGTAGGCGTGGAGCTTCTCCGCCATATGCTGCTCGGGCGAGATCGTGAGGAAGCTCCCGGCCGGGATGTCCGCGAAGCCCAGCCAGTCGTGCCCCGAGGTCGTCGACAGCGGCTCGATCACGGGGTCGCCGATCGCGGCGTCGAGGTGGAACTTGGCGAAAACGCGGTTGTCCATCATTGCCGTTACGGGGAGGCGCGCTCCGCCGTAGGGGGCTGCGTCAAGGTCCATCATGGGCTCGCCGACCTGGAACTCGAAGAAATCCCCCATCTCTCAAGCGCAGTTCGAGGGCGTAGCCGCCCTTGAGCACCCAAGGAGCGTTGGGCGCGGCGAAAAGCCTGGCCAACAGGCGGTCGAAGGCGGCCTGGCGTCGCAGGCGTTCGAGGGGGATGCGCTCCTTGATCGAGATCGTCTTGAGCCTGTCCTCGAAGGCCCGACGGAATGCCGACGCGCTCTCGTAGCGCTGCGGCTCAGCCACGAGGATTGTCCCGTAGGCGAACGATCTCGCGCTTGATTTTTTCGGGTATGCGCGCGGCGTCGCGAAGCCGAGTGTCCGTAACAAGCCCGCGCGCAAACGCCTCCTTGATGGCCTGCTCTTGATGGTCCTTCTGGACAACGCCTTCCTCGACCATGTCCGCGAGGGTGCGCAGGGGCGTCGTCACCTTCACGCCAAGGACTTCCTGCGTATCGCTCTCGTGAATTCTCGCGCGATGGAGGACGAGGCCCTTGGGTAGGGGCGTCCCTTTGCGGAAGCCAGGCGGGACGGTCATGTGGAGGCGCGCGGGATTGACGTCCGAGAGATCGTAGAAGCTGAGCGCGGTCTCGTGGGAGAAAACGCCCCGCGGCCTGTCGTCGCGGCCGCGCGACCACAGCGACCATAGCATGAGGTCGGGACGGTCGGTCGGGGGGAACTTGGCGAGGCGGTAGATGCCGCGCCGCTCGCGGATCCAGTTTCCGGCCTTGACGTGGAAGGGGTGCACGTTGTCGGCGTAGCCCGCGACAACGGCCTGCTTGGCCGTGAAGTACCCCTGCTGGTCGAGGACGATTTCAAAGAGTCGATTGAACGCGGCCCTTGATTTCCCCATGTATAAAACCTCAATTCTCTTAAGGAATTATGAATCAAAATTCCGAGAATATCAAGCTCATGGTTTTCAGAGCTTGAGGTTTACACGAATCACTGCGGCCAAAGTGCGGCCATATCGTTTGGGATCGGCCTCTCGGATGCGGACATCCGCGCGCTCTCTGAGCATGCGGTCGACTCGAGGTATCCGGATTTCGCGGAGGAGCCGACCGAAGGCGACGCTCGGGCGGCATTGGCCTCGGCGGAGAAGATCAGGGAGGAGATTCTAAGCCGCCTGCCCGAGTCCTTGAGGTAGGGAGCGTTGGGGGAGGTGTCCGGACTTGGGCATTCTCACCGGCCGCAACGGCCCCCGATCAGGCTCCTACCCACCTCCCCGACACGCATGGGGCCGATGCGTGTCAGCGTGGGGCGAAGTGTCCCGTGCATCTTGGGCGTGGAGGGTTATATTGAGTTTGTAAAATGGCTTGTCATCATGGCGGGGTTTCAATCGACGGCCTGCTGGCCAGGAGGATCGAGCGATGATCGTCCCTAGCGCGTCTCCAGAACCTGTCAATACGGTGCCTGCTCCGGCGGCGGATTGCGAACCGGTCTATCGATGGACTCGAGACTCAGGCATCGTGCGCATGTGCAAGTAATGATACGAACGTCACGAAGGGAACATATGGAATATGTAGGCTCCTCACAGGAGGCGGAATCATGAAAAAAATGCCCGTCCTGTTCATCGGCCACGGAAGCCCGATGCACGCTCTGCATGACAACGACTTTACGCGCGCCTTGGGTCGGTTGGGTCGGGAGATCGGCCGGCCCAAGGCCGTCGTCTGCGTGTCGGCGCATTGGCTGACGGAGGGGACTATGGTAACGCACATGCCCAAGCCCAAGACCATCCACGATTTCGGCGGCTTC
>DAHVWT010000019.1 GCA_027327915.1 Elusimicrobiota bacterium | reverse complement strand
TCGAGGAGGCTTCGGGCTTTCGACCGGGCGGCTTCAAGGACCACGGCTTTCTTTTCCCGCTCGAGGAAAATGCGCAGAGCCGACCTGAAGGCGGCGAATCCGCTTTTTTCGCTGCTGGCGCGGTCGCCCGCAAGCGCAGATTCGAGCGCTAGCTTGGCTGAGACTGGGAAGAGGACGGCGCCGGAATCGTCCAGGGCGTCTCGCAGGACTTTTTCACTAAAGGAAACGGCGCGGGCCAAGTCTGATGCGGAAAGATAGTCGATTTTATTTAAGACGATGAAAAGCTTCCGGGCCCATCGCCGTGCTGAGTGAAGGAATTCAACCTCCGATTGGCTGATCGGAGGGTCGGCCGAAAGCACGAGGACGACGGCATCGCTGTTGGGCAAGTACTTCTGGGCGACCTCCGTGTTGTGCCGGTAGACAGATCCCGCGCCAGGCGTGTCGACGAGGAAGGTCCCGGCTCCGAGGAAGGAGGCGGCGGCGGTCACGGCGACTCGCTCCACCTGTTTATGGTTCTTGGGGTTGTGTTCCTCGGAAACGTAATCCTCGACGGCCGAAAGCGGGATGTCCTGCCTGCGGCCATCATGAAACACGACGGCTGCTTCGTCGCGCTCTCCTCCCTGGACGGTCGTGACGACGGACGTCAGGGGAACGGAGGCGACCGGCAGGAGGGGCTTTCCAAGAAGCGCGTTGATGAGACTTGATTTGCCTCGCTTGAATTCCCCCATCACGACGACTTGGAGCTGCTCATCCCTCAGCTTCCGGCACAGGGCTAGCGTCTCAAGGGCGGCGGCTTCATCTCCCGCTGCGCGCAGGACGCCGGTCATCTCCTCCAAGGTTGCCGCAATCGTGGAGGAGGCGGCGGGCGTTGGGACGATCATCGCCCCGTCCCCGACTCCGCCGGCGCCGAGGAGGACGTGCCCACGGCGTAGTCGAGCGCCGCCGAGGCGGTCAGGGCGTCCGCGGTCGCGCCGATCATCGTGTAGCGCGCATGGGCGAGGTCCCTCTGGGCGGCCAGGAGGTCTACGATCGTGTCAAGACCCTGCCGGTAAGATTCGACGTGCATCTCGTGTGACTCGGCGGCGGCGTCAAGGAGACGGCGGGCGTCGCGGTATTTCTGCTGCATGGCCTGGAATACGAAATAGCTTCTCCAGACGTCCGCGATGGTGTCGAGAACCCGCGTTTGCAGGGTCTCCTTCTGCGCTTGGCGCTCGGCCTCGGCGCGGCGGAGGTCGTTGAGATGCTTGAAGCCCGCGAACATGTCCCAACGGATCGAGAGGCCGGCGGAGTAGAATGGCTGGACCGTGTTATAAAACCCGGGTGTCTGCACCGCGCTGCCGCCAAATGCGGGCACGGGCGTGGGATGGTGCAGGTTGAGCCACCAACTGGTTTCGGCGTAGTAGCCATTGACATCGATCTCGGGACGCCATGTGGCTTTGGCCAGAGCCTTGGCCGCCTCGCGCTCGCGCAAGAGCGCCCCTTCCGAGGCGAGGTCGGGGCGGGACTGAACGGCCCGGGCGATAAAATCCGAGACCGACATCTTGAGGGATTGCGGGACCGCCTGCAATTCGAGGCCCTCCGTTTTCAGATTTGAGTCGGCGGGAAGCCCGAGCGCAAGCGCGAGGGCCGCCTGCTCGACGGCCACTTTCGCGTAAGCATCGTCCACTTCCAGTTCGGCGCGGGATTCTCTTTCCTCCGCGAACTTGAAGTCAGGAAGCGTGGCAAGGCCGCGCATCATGCGCGCACGCACCGCCGCGAGATCGGTTTGTGCGAGAGTCTTGTTGACGATCGTCGCTTCAAGCAACGCCCGCGCTGCGGCGAAAGCGTAAAAAGAGCTCTTGACGTCGAAAACCACCATTTGAAGCTTTCTATCGAAGGCCCAGTTGACCGCTTCTAGCTTCTCGCTGGCGACGCGCACCTGGGCCTTGCGCCGTCCGAAGTCGTTTAAGATGTAATGGAGTCCGACTCCAGCGTTGACGCTGCCGAGCCTATCGTCTCCTGGAGGGACGATGGAGTTGTACAGGAATCGGCTGAAAGATCCATCGGACATGTAGTATATGCGCGGGTAGTAGGCGGAGTAGGCCATGCCGTACGTCGCGGCCTGGGCGCGTGTCATCTGCCAAGCGCTTTTAAGATTGGGGTTCGTGTTTAAGGCAAGTTCGATGAGATCGCGCAGACTAAGTGTTTTGGTGCTTCCATTGACGGTTAGTGGAAGGGGGATCGAGGCAGCGGCGGACGGCTTGCCTTGAGGAGGAGCCCAGGGCGCTCCAGGCGCCTTGGAGACGTACGCATCGGGGTGAATCTCGGGCCACTCGGCAGCTGGGATGTTCGCGGCGAGGATCTGGACGGAAAAAAGCGCAGCGAAGACGAATCGCGCTGCTGTCCTCATGAGGACGCCGGAATCGGGATCATCGCCAGGCTCTCGTTGAGGGCGCGCAGGAGTTTCCTTAGGTCGCGCAGGCGAGCGATCTCCCCGTGGAGGCTCAGGGCATCCTGGGCGTCCACGCGCTCGCCAAGGGACTTTTCGTGCGCCGATAGAGCACGCTCGATTTTATCCAGGGGCCGCCCTGTTTCCTCAAAGCTTTCTTCCGTTGACCGCAAGGCCCAGGCCAGGTTCCAGGACGACACGGCGGAGAGCTCGGGGCCGGTCTTTTTGAAAAGGTCGCTCCATAACTCGAGTTGGGCCGTCAGGAGCAAGAGCTCCGATTGGATGGCGGAAAAGCTTGCCTCATCGGCACGACGCAGGCGTTCCAAGCCCTCCCGGCGTCGCGCCGTCATGGCGATGAAGTGATGTGAGAGCGCTCGCAGGGAACCGATGGATTCCACGACGGCATTGGGATTGACGCCGCTTGAGCGTCCTTCGAACCGGGCGTCGGCGGCGAGGGCCAGAAGCTCCGCCTCGATCCCTATATTGTCCTTGGCGGCGCCAGAGAGCGCATTCTTTGAGAGGCGATGGCGGCCGTGCGGTCCGGCGGCCGCGGCATTCCGGAGAAGGCGCGCCAGCAGCGCCGGAATCTTCTCACCGGCGTGTTGGGGCCATACGCAGTAATAGATCAGGCCCGGCACGAGGATGCCGAGGAAAATGCCCCAAGCCCGCCAGAATGGATCGTAGATGTTGGCCAGGGGCTTGATCCCCATGAAGAGGATGATGAAGACGTCGCCGATCTGGCGGCCGGCATAGGCGATCTTTTCGCTGCTGAGCCCGGTGTAGCCCGCGAGAAAAACCATGGGAAAAATGACCAGGAGGTAGCCTGGAAGGCTGAGAACCCCGGGACTCACGGAGAGGGTGAGGATCACAACCATGAGAAGGCCTCCCAAGGCGCTTCCTCCAAGACGCAGGAGCATCCGGCGCATGGCGGTCCCATAGGCCGGGAAGGCTACCGTAAAGACGGTGACGGGCGCCACCCAAAGCCTTGGGTCATGGGACGCGAATCCAAGGATAAAGCAAAGAACGACAGCCGCCGCCGTTTTCAGGCTGAAGCGCCATAAGGTGGGGTCGAAAGGCTCTTGGATCAGGCGGGCCGGCGAGAAGATCGCTTCCTGCGCGATTGTCTCGGCGGAAGTCTCAAGATGCGGATCCGTCAGCAGGGAATCGAGTTCTTCGAGCGCGTGAACGAAGGCGCCCAGCGCCGGCAATGGCGCGGAGGATCCTCCCTCTCCCCCGCGTGCGACGGCGAGGCTTGAGGCCTCGCCGACAAGGGCGCGGCGAGCGGCTTGAAGCTTTGAGGCCGTTGGCGCCTCGCGTGGGAGGAACTTGATGTGTTCGCGCAGGCTTTGAGCGTGCTCGCGCACGGCTTGAGCCGCCGCTTCCATCGCGTGCCGTACGCGCTGGGCGAGCGAAGGATCGATGGGATGGGATTGGAGATCGTATGCTAATCGCGATAGATGCTCGATATGGGTGAAGATTCTCTCCACGCGAGTGATCTCCCCCAGCAGGACATCCCGGCGGGATGAGCCGCCCGATTCCTGGGCGACGCGTTGTAAGAGGCTCAGGTGCGCAGCCAAGTCCGATTCCGCCGCCTGGGAGATCCGTCCCGCAGAGGACTTCTCCCCTCGCAGGCCCGCGGCATCCAGGAGGCGTCGGCTTTCTTTCCGGAGGGTGAAAGAAAGAGATTGCGCGAGAATCGGCTCGGCGGGGTTCGGCCAGAGCCACGCGTCGAAAAGGAAGATGATTCCGATCGCGAGTATGTAGCCGGCGAAGGTGTTCGCCGCGAGGAATCCCGCGTTTTCCGGCACGACGACGCTATTGTAGAAGGCCTCGAGAAACGCGAGCTGCAGCACGAAGCCGCGGGCGCCCATTTGAAGAGCATTGACGGCATACACGGTCAGCGCGGTGAAGGCCCCAATGACTACGATCATGAGACCGGGCGCTTCGGACAGCGCCCCGGCTATGGGAACCGACAAGGCGCAGAGGGCCGCGGTCGATGCCGCCAAAGCTAGGGCTTGGCGCGGCTTCAACATCGGGCTGGGCGGCGCGAGCAAGAGCCAAAGGGCGTACTGGGCCGTCGGGCTCTGGACGTGGAGGCACGCCATAACGGCCGCGTATGCCGTTACGATGGTCGCGATGCGCGCCGCGGTTTTCGTGCGGCCGGGGCGATAGGCGCGCAATTCGACGGCGACAAAGGAAGCGAACTCCTCGATGGCGCTCTGGATGCGGCGGGATGGAAGCCCCATCGCTGTTTTCAGCCGCTCCAGATCGCCGGGCTCCCGGCTCCATGGCCGAGGCAGGACGCCGGCCGGTTCCATTAGTTCCCCATCGTGACGACCGCCGTCTGGCCGATGCGGAGCGGCCGTCGAGGATCCCGTTCGTCGATGACGACGCGGATTGGAAAGCGCTGAGCAAGGATCACCCAATCGAGGGTCGTCTGGACCTCCGGCAGGAGGGATTCGGGGCGTGTCGACGTCTCCCCTTGATGGACGCCCCAGGCGAGTCCCTCCACATGCCCTCGCAATGGCGTTGAATAGCTTTGCACATAGACTTTCACTGGCATACCTGGTCGGATGGCGCGGAGGAACTGTTCGCGATAATTCGCGAGGACGTACCAGACACTGTCATCGATGAGCGTCAGGACGGGTTTTCCGAGGTTGGCATACTCGTGGATGGAGATATTGAGGTTGGTGATGTAGCCGTCGAAGGGGGCGCGGACCTCGCAATATTCGAGATTGAGCTTGGCGAGGTCGACTGCCGCCGCGTCGGCCTGGGCTTGGGACTTGGCCCGGAAGACGTCGTTTTCCGTGACGAAATGCTTGCCCAGGAGTCCCTGGAGCCGCGCGAGATACTGGCGGGAGTAGGCGAGGTTCGCCTCGCGCCGCGCGAGCTTCGCCTTGTAAGGACGGTCGTCTACGCGAAAGAGTAGGTCTCCCTTTTTCACATGCTGGTTGTCGATAATAGGGAGCTCCATGACCCAGCCGCTGACATGCGGCGCGAGCTGGATGGCGTTGGCGCTCACGCTGGCGTCGTAAGTGCGCGGCCGCTCGAAATAGAGCCAGACGACGCGATAGACGGCGAGGAGGGCCGCCATGAGCACCGCGGCACTTAGGGCGAATCCTGATCGGCGCGGGCTGTTGTCGTCCGGGGTCATGGTTACCTGAAAAAGACGAGATAGATCAGGGAGGTCAGGAGGGTGAAGACTCCGGCGTAGAAAACCCTCGGCCGCCAGAGAAAGCGCTCGAACCGCAGCGCCGCCAGCGCCAGATGGACGCCGAAGACGCCAGCCGCCCCGACCATGGGGCAGAAGAGCCAGCAAGGGAAATAGGCGCCGCCGACCTCAATTAGGGGATCGCAGGCGCATAGGGCCGCGCTCAGGACGAGCGGGCACAGTCTCAAGATGATGCGCAACCGCCTCGGGATCATGGTTGATAACCCCCTAAAAAAATAACTCCTACCGATTTTGTAGGAGTTATTATCCTCGGGGTCGCGCCGAGGCGGTTTAGGCGAACTCCATCGCCTATAACGCGTTCAATATAGCAGATATCTTTTTTAAATGCAAGTTTTTTTCCGGCGTCAAGAGCCGGCGATCAAGGCCGCGCCGGCAAGCGAGGTTGCGATCACAAACGACATCGCCGCGGTTGGGCTCAGGGCCCAGAGCCCTCCTACGACGGCGCTCGATACGAAATCCCCCGCCCCATTGACCGCCGCAAGGCTCCCGAAGCCAAGCCCCTGTTTCTCCGGCGGCAGGATCTCGGCCGCCGCGGCCCCCTCGACTGTTTCCCAGAAGCCCATATAGAGCCCCGAAAGGCCGAAAACAAGAATGAATTTGGCATAACCCGCGCCGGGCGCCAGGAGGAGCGCCGCCGGGACGGCGCCGAGCGCGTAGCCGGACGCGAGCACGGCCTTCTTGGGGCAACGATCCGCCAGGACGCCGGCAGCGTAGCAGGAAAGCGCGTAGACGGCGTTGTAGCCGGCGTAGAAGAGCATGGCAAGCGCCGCGGCCCTCGCCGTTCCAAGCCGCGGTGTCCAGGCCTGCGTCGCCCATAAAATGAGGAGCGTGTTCGAAAAATCGCCGGCGCCCGCGAGTCCGACTCCCGCGAGGAAGCGCTTGTAGGCCGCGGGAAGCGATCGCGCGGAGAGCCACAGCCCCGGCAGCGCCTCGCGGGGCTCGCGCGGCTTTTCCAGGACCAGAGACGCGAAGACCAGGGAGGCGAGCAGCCCGGGGATCAAACTCAAGGCGAAGGTCGGGCGAAGCCCCCAGGCGCGCATCGCGAAAAGCGCAAGCAGAGGTCCTAGGAACGCGCCGAGACTGTCCATCGCCCGCTCGAGACCGAAGGCTCTCCCGTAGCTCTCGGGGGCCGTCGCCTCCGTCAAAAGGGTGTTGCGAACGGGGCCTCGGGCGCCCCGCCCGATCCAGCCCGTCATCCTGGCGGCAAGGACTTGGAACCAGGAGCGCGCAAGGGAGAGGCTCGCCATCGCGAGGGCCGTGACCGCGTAGCCCAGCACGGCCAGGGGCTTGCGTCTTTTTAGGCCGTCCGTCCAGTACCCCGAGAAGAGTTTCGCGAGGCTTGAGAGCCCGTCAGAGAGGCCTTCGATGAGCCCTAGTTCCGCCGAGCTCGCGCCCAGGGAGGCAAGGAAGGCGGGAAGCGCCGCCGTCGCCATCTCGTGGCTGGCGTCCGCGAAAAGGCTAGCGAGTCCCACCCCCAGAACAGTCGCATTGAGCCATCGGTCGGCGGAACCGTCGCGGCCCCGGCGGATAAGCAAGGCCACGGAATGCTACGGAATGCTGCGGAATGCCGCAGATGGGCCGAGGCGCGAGCTTTCCATAGCCTTCTTTTCCTTTCCGCGGCGTTCTGTCGCCGCTTTTGCCGTTTGAAGGATCCATCGCGCGGCCCCGGCCAAGTCGCGGCAGGTTTTGTCGGCCCGGACTCGGTGGCGGCCGTCCGAACCGCCATAGCCCGTCTTGACGAGAATCGCCGTCGCTCCGATGTTGCGGGCGGCCATGATGTCCGAGGTGGAATCCCCCACCACGAAGCTCGCCTTGAGGTCGATGGCGAAGCGCTTGGCGGCTTTTTGAAAGAGCGCGGAGGCGGGCTTGCGGCAGGAGCAGGCCCGGGGCTTCGGCGCCGGGGCGCGGTCCAGGGCGAAGGCCGAGCGCCCTCCGGGCCGTCGGGAAAGGCTTTGGCCCGGCGGGGCGTGAGGACAGTAGTAGATCGCGTCGAGCTTGGCCTTCCCGCGCGCCAGCATCTCGCGCAGGCGCCGATGGACCTTGTGAAGCTGTCGAAGAGTGAAGTAGCCGCGGCCCACTCCCGACTGATTCGTGACGAGGACGGTCTTGAACCCGGCGGCGCGCAGGCTTCGCAGGGAGCGCGCGGCGCCGGGCGTGAGCCGCAGATCGCCGGGCTTTGAAAGGTAGTGGACGTGTTCGACGAGCACGCCGTCGCGGTCGAGGAAGACGGCCCGGTTTTCGTGGGAAGTCACCGGCGAAATTCTAGTAAAATCGGGCCATGGCATCCGGAGGAGGCGGCTTGATGTCGCGCGCTGCCGGGCTTTACTTTGGAGCCATGGATCGCGCCGCTCGAATCAAGGAGGCCGCCCTCATGACGCTACGTGGGACAAAGCCGGACGCCGGGAAGCTCTATTCCTTCGTCGCCGCCAGTATTGATGGGGAGAAAAAATCCCTCGCCGATTACAAAGGCCGCCCGCTCGTCATCGTCAACACCGCCTCCCTTTGCGGCTATACGCCGCAGTACGCGTCGCTCGAAAAGCTCTATCAAAACTACCGCGGCCGGGGGCTCAAGATTTTGGCCTTTCCCTCCGACAATTTCGGCCGCCAGGAGCCGGGGACGGACGCCGAGATCAAGGAATTCTGCCGCACCCGATTCTCCGTGAGCTTCGATCTCTTCTCCAAGATCGACGTGGCGGGCGAGCACATTCATCTGCTCTACGCCTACCTGACCAAGGAGTCCGAGAAGGCGGGGGCGATCGCCTGGAACTTCACGAAATTTCTCGTGGACGGGGGCGGCCGGGTCGTGGAACGCTTCGGGCCGGCGGAGGACCCTCTTTCCCCCTCCGTGGCGGGTTGCGTCGAGGCTCTGCTGCGGTAGGCTCTTTCCGGCCTGCTAATTTGCCGAGAACTTAGTCCCTTTAAGAAGGAGTTTGAGGATTTTGTCCTTGGGGCAATTCTTGTCCTTGGACTGCCCGCAGATGATGCGTCCCAAGGGCTCCTCGCCGTGGCTTGCGAAGTCGGCGACCGTCGCGCCCTTGTCCACGAGATAGCTCACGACATCCTCGTGCCCGGCAAAGGCCGCGTAGTAAAGCGGCGGCTCGCACTCCGCGTCTTTCGCCGAGATCTCCTGAGGAGCCCTCGCGGGGGCGGCGTCGATCAGGGCTTTCACGATATCGAGCTTCCCCGCGGCGGCGGCGTGATGGAGCGGCGTCCAGCCGGCGTTGTCGCGGTCCAGTAGGTCGGCGTGGTGCCTGACGAGATCCGTGATCACATTCGTGTATTGGCCATCCTTCGTCGCGCCGTAGGCCGCCAAATGGAGGGGCGTTTCCCCGTAGATGTTGCGCGCGGAGACATCCGTCCCGTGAGCCAACAGGTAATCGACGAATTCCCGCCTCCCCATGAGCGCCGCCCGGTGAAGGGGCGTATCCCCGGTCGCCGAATGCGGCCCGGCGGGAGGCATCGGCGCGCCGGCTCGCCTCCGGGGCTTGGTCGTCGCGCCCGAGTCGGAACAGGCCTCCCCTCGGAAGACCGGCATCGGCACGGGATGCGAACCGTTCGGGCCCTTGGCGCCAAGGCTTTTTGCGAGGAGTCCGCTAAACTCGATGCCCACGTCCATCAAAGGAAGGCCGCGGACGGCTTCGAGGGTTTTGAGGGTGCTCAAGGAGCCCGTGGTCGCGGCCTCGAGAATCCAGCCGTCCAGGTGCGCGAGGAAAACGAAGGCGAGGATGGCGGCCGACAGGAAAGCGATGCCCGCCACGCTGGCCCGACGGACAAGCTGTTTCCTATCCATTCATTTAGCTTACCATTATATATTTAAGCGTACGGTCGCGATCAGGGAGGCGGCAGGATGGGCGGGCGTTCGGGTGTTTCCCGGGAGCGCTGGAGCTCGATCTCGCCAAAAAGGAGGCTCGGCGCCACGACGCTCGCGGGGACGCCGTCGTCGAGGAAGTCGGCGGCACGCGGGTCGTCGCCGGCCGCGATGATCGAAGAGAGCAGCGACCACGGGGTCCCTACCACGTCGAGCCCCCGCACCAGGGTTTTGGCGCCGGTCTTCGCGTTGACAAGGTAGAGCTTGCCCGGGAGGATGCGGATGGACCCGTGGCCTTCAACGTGCCTTTCCTGGCGCAAGCCGCGCGCCTGGACCACCCAGAGTCCATAGCGCTTGCCGCGACGGACGCATTCGCGGCGCAGCCGGTCGAGGAGGGCCGCTCCGGAGAGCGGGCGGCTGGAGGTGAAGACCGCGACGCCCGGCCGGCCGACGGGCAGATAGCCCGGGGCGGCGCGCCCGTGGCCGTTGGAATGGGTAAATCCAAGGACGGGGTAGCGCGACAGCAGGAAGGATTTGAGGACGCCGTGATCGATGAGGCGGACCGGCTGGGCGGGGATGCCCTGGTCGTCGATCTCGTAATGGCCCGCCAGGCTCCGCCCTCCGAACGCGGCAAGACCCGGGTCGTCCGTCAGGCTGAAAGCGGAGTCGAGGACGGCCCGGCCAAGTTTTCCCATGAAGATTTGCGTTCCGTGAGGGTCGCGCACGGCCTCGCCGCTCATGCGGCTCTCGATCGCGAAGACGACGGCGGCCGCGGCGTCCGGATCGAGAATCGCGGGCGCGGCGAAGGGAGAGGTTGTTTCCGCGACGCGCAGGGCCTCGAGATCCGCGATGATCGCCTGCGACTCGGATCTCAGCGCGGCCGCGCTGGGGAGGCCGGCGAGCGCCACGGCCACGTGGCGGCGCAGGGCCTCGACGCGCACCCCGCCCGAGGAGAGGGCCACGGCGGAGAGCTTGATTTCGAGGACGTCCCGGTCGAGCGCGAGCCGCCGGCCTTCGGTGTCGAAGAGGCGCAGGAGCCTGCGCGACAAATCGACGGAGCTCGTGCCGCTTAAAAGCCACGGTGCGCCGGAGAAAGGCTCGGCGGAAGCCCGGCAGAGGCGGTCCAGGGCGCCGTCGCTCCATGCCGGGCGGGCCGCTGGAGCCGTGCTTCGGACGACGGCCTCGCGGGTGAAATCGTCGGTGTCGTATTCCGCTTTCCCGCGAAGGACGTTGTTGGCTTCCTTGTGGAGATAGTCCGCCGCGGCGGCCTTATAGGCGGAGTCAAGCGTGAGCCAGAGGGCATGGCGCAAGGGCCCCTCCCCGGCATTCATGTCGAGCCCCGCGAAGACGTAGCGATCGGGCGGCGCCAGGGGCTGGTTGTCGAAGGCGTAGCTCCCCACCCTCACGTCCGGGGTGGCGGATCTCTCCGCGTAGCGGTCCTTGAAGTAGCTGGGGCCTTGGCTGCAGATCTCGCGGTTCCCGTTGATGTCGTAGACGTTGACGCCGATGAAGTAGGGCTTGGGATAGCCCGGCAGCGCGATGCCCGAGAGCGCGCGGTCCATCTCCATGACGACTGCGTCCGTCAAGGGGTCGTCCTTGGCGGCGGCCTGCGGCGCAGGCGCGGCGGCAGCCGCCGCGGGGAGCAGGAGGAGGAGCGGGAGCGACAGCCTCATCGCTTTCCCGGGGACGGCGGCGGCAGGATGGGCGGGCGGGCCCGGTTTTCCGGCGTCCTTTGGAGCTCGACCTGGGAAATAAGCGCGCTGGGAGCAATCTGGGAGACGGAGACGAAGCCCGACTCGGCGCCGCAGAAATACGCGTTGGCGAGCGTCGCGTCGTCGCCCGCCGCGACGATGCGGTTGAGCACCGCCAAGGGCGTTCCCACCATCCGCACTCCCCGCACGAGCGTCATGGCGCCGGTCTTCGCGTCGACGCGATAGACGAGCCGCGGCTGGACCTGAAGCGTTTGGGGCGACTCTCGCGAGGTGAAGTTGTCGCCCCCGAAGGAGCCGACGAGATAGAAGGCGTAGGGTTTTCCCTGGTCCTGCGCGAGCTTGAGGAGCCTGTCGCGGAGGGTCTTGGCGGGTGTGGGAGGCTCCGCTTTGACGATCAGCACCGCCATGCGCCCCGTGGGGCGGCTGTAGGCGTCGGCGCGGCCGTGGCCGTTGGAATGCGGAAAGCCCTGGATGGGCCAGCGCGACATGAGAAAATTCCTAAGGATGCCGTGGTCGACGAGGACGACCTTCTGCGCGATGACCCCCTCGTCGTCGTAGGCGTAGTGCCCGTGCAGCGGCGTCCCCGCGAAGGAGGCGAGAGTCGGGTCGTCGATGAGGCTGAGGAAGCGCGGGATGATCCTCTTGCCGACTAGGTCCTTGAAGACTTGGCTTTGATCGGGGTCGCGCTGGCGCTCCCCCTCGAGCTTGTGTCCGAGGGCCTCGTGGAAGAGGACCCCGGTGAACTCGGGGTCGAGGAGCGCCGGCGCGGCCACCGGGGGCTGGAGCGGAGCGAGGCTTTTCTGCTTCGTCTCCAAGGCGAGCCGGTCCATGGCCTTGAGAAGCGCCGCTCGCGGGGGAAGGCTCTCGAGGCCGCGGAAGGTCCAGGCCAACTCGTCCGAGACGCCCATGCCGTCGCCGGCCCGGCTGAAGGCCGATGCCACGAGGAAATCGGGCAGGTTTTCCGTCGGCGTGGCGATTCGCGTCCCCTCGCTCGTCAGCAGATAGCGTCTGCCGCGGCTCTCGACGATCTGCACGTTCGAGGTATAGACCTCGGGAGTGTTCAAGAGAACGGAGCTCAAGAGACGAACGAGCCGCTCGGACTTCTCGGGCGCGAGCCTCGGGCCGCGGGGCCGGATGACGGCCTTGACGGGTGGTTCCGCGGAAAAGTCGTCAAGCCCGGACTCCTCGGGGTGCTCGAGCCTGCGGGCTTTCTTGCGCAGATAGCCCGCGACGGCCCCTTTGTAGGCCTCGTCGGTCAGCCACCAAATTTTCCGGCTTAGGAGGTCGGGATTGAGCGAGCCCGAGTCATGCCATCCCCGGTAGCGCAGGTCCGTATTGTCGAAGTGGCGGTCGCCGTAGCGCACTTCGACGTAGAGAGTCGAGGAGAAGGAGCGGCTGCGCGATATTTCCCCTCCGATCGACGCTTCGGTCTCCGCTTGATCGGAGGTTTCAAGGCGGTAGGCGATGAAATAGGGAGGGCCGAAGGATTTGAGCTTGAGACGCGTCATCGAGCGATTCATCTCCGCCTGCATGACGCCGAAGACCAGGGGGTCCGGCGGGAGAGCCGCGCGCGGCGCCCGGGGAGTGGAACTTAGGAGGACGGAGACGAGAAAAAGGAGGCGCCCCGGTCTGATGTCAGGCCTTGGCCGGCGTGATTTCATAGACCGTGACGGTCGATCCGGCGGGCCGGTACGCCTTGAGACGGTGGGCGGCGCGCGCCTTTTGGTAGAGGGTCTCGAGATTCCGCGCCGTGCCCGAGAAGTTCGGATCGAGATCAAGAGAGCGGTTGTAGGCCCATTGCGCCTTCTTCCAATCCCCCATCAAGAAATAGGCGTTTCCAAGCGCCGTATAACCCTCGGCCTCGGGATGCAGGTGCACCGGGTAGGGGACGCCGGGCTCATCGTAGTATTTCTGGTAGGCGAGGATGGTTCGCCTCAGGAACGGCTTTTGAATCAAGGAGGGGCTCACCGCGCATTGGGGCGCGTAAAGATACGCCTTGAGGGCGCGCGCCGCGTCCGAGTAGCGCTTCTCGATCATGTAGATTTGCGCCTGCCGGTAAAAGGAAGGGCCGTAGACGGGATCGATGGCCGAATAAAGCTTGAAGCGGTTGAGGGCCTTCCCGAGATACTCCTTGGCCTCCGCCGAGCGGCCCTGCCTCGCGGCCCAATCGGCCCTCTTCATATGGAGGACGCCGACCTGGTAGTGCATCTGAACGTAGTTGGGGGCGAGGCGGCGCAGGCCGTCGTAAGCCGCGAGCGCCCGCTCGTAGTCGTCCCGGGGGACGTTGTCCTTGTCCCCCCATTCCGGATTGTAGACCTTGTCCATGGAGAAGCGGTCCGTGAAGACGTTCCCGAGGAAGTAGCGCGACATCGGGAAATAGGGGTTGAGCCGGGTCACGTCGTTGTAGTTTTTGATGGCGGCGTTCCAGTTGCGTTGCTTGGAAAGATAGATCGCCATGTTGTGGTGGATGTCGGCCTTGAAGTAGCCCCAAAAAGTGTAAAGCGGCCACAGGGAGAGAGCGACGACCGCGGGCACGAGCGGGTTCTCGGAGAGAAAAATGAGCCGCGCGAAGACATAGCCCAGGCCCAGGACGCAAGCGAGAAGAACGCCCCAGGAGAGATACCATTGAAGGATCTCGCCTCCCAGCGCGAGCTGGTCGACGGGCCCTTGGAGATGGTTGAAATCGCCGATGATGCCGCTGAAGCGGCTCGGATCGGAATGCCCGGGTTTGACGAGGATGACGTAGAGGAGCGCCCCCCAGCCCACGATTCTCAGGGGCCAAATGAGGAACTCGGAGATCGCCTTGAGGGAAGAAGGCTTGGCCGGCTCCTGAGCGGCGGGCGGCCGCGCGGAGCCCCCGCGGGCTTCCTCGTCGCGCAGGCGATGGAGTTCGTAGAGAGCCCGGCCGCGCGACATGTTGACGATCACCCCCGAGAGGAGGCCCAGGTAGACTCCCGAGGAGACAAAGCGCATGCTGACGTCGAAGAAGTTGTGGGCGAGCATGCCGACAAAGGCGACGAGGTAGCCCGCGAGCTCGTAGGCCTCCGGCGGCGGCCGTCCGTCCTTGAGCTTGAAGGTCGTGACCAGGCGGCGCAGCGACTTGAGCCCCACCCAGACGGTGCTGACGATCAGCCAGATGAAGACGCCGAACCCCAGGATGCCGTTGTCGAGAATTTCCTCCAGGTATTCGTCCTCGGCGTGGTCCGTCTCGGTGTTATGCTTGCCCTCGATGTGGAAGATCGGCGGCCGGCGGTAGGCCGGGTAGCAGGGCGGGAAGCTCCCGATGCCGGTGCCGATCCACGGCTGCGTCATGATGATCTCCCAAGTGGCTTCCCACGTGAAGAGGCGGAAGTTGACCGAGCCCAGCCGCGCCTCGAGATCCCGCATAAAGACGGCCCCGAAGACGAGAAGCCCCGCCGCGACGCCCCCGATGATCCAGCGCTTGAAGGCGCGGATCTGGCCCTCGAAATAGACGAAGCCGATGCCCGCGGCCAGGATCAGAGAAATCCCGAAGGCGACCCAGGCGCCCTTCGTGTAGGTCGCGACGAGGTCGAAGGCGAGGAGCGCGATGAGCGGCGCGTGCTTCCAGCTGCGGGTCTTGAAGGCCTCGAAGAGGAGGATCGGGAAGACGATCACGAGGAAGTCCGCGAAGAAGTTGGGATTGCCGTAAGTCGAGAAGATGCGGTTGCCGAAGGCTCCGCGCCAGATGAAGGGATCAATGCCGTTGCCGATGCCGGGAGGGAAGAATTTGGCGTCGAACCATTGCAGGGCGCCGTAGCCGACCGCGACCCAGGCGGCGGCGATGATCCACCAGGTCAGGCGCTTGACGGCCGCCGCCTCGAACTCGTAGATGACGACCAGGGCCGCGATCATGAAAAAGCAATGCCGCAGGAAAAAGTCCACGGACGCCATGAGGTAGGGCGCGTGGATGAAAGAGAGGATGCCCACGGTCAAGTAGGCCAGGAAGGGAGAAAGGCAGACGAGGTCGTCCTTGGTGAAGGCCGCGCCCCGGGCCTCGAGCAAGCGGACGAACCACAGGGCCAGGAGCGCCACCCCGCCCATCTGCATGACCGTGATCTTGACCTGCGCCGAGTCGTAGGTGCGCAGGTAAAACAAGGACGAAATGAGGAAATAGAGCAAGGGAAGCCAGTAGATGATGGCTTTATGGGCGAGAATGCCGGCCGGGCTCGTGCCCATGAGCGCGCGCGGGAGCTGCTTGTTATCCTTGGCCGGGGGCATCCGCGAAGATTAAATCAAAAATATGAGCCCGTCACGCGAGCGGGTCGAGCCCGTTAGGCCCGTTCAAGGCCGTTCAGGGCCGTTCAAGCCGTTTAGAGGCCGTTCCAGCCCGTTCTGGTTGAGTTTCAGCCGTTACGGCCCGTTTATTTCGAGTTTTGGCCCGTTCATACCCCGTTCCTGGGAGCCGTTCATGGGGCCCGTTCCTCGGGTCATCCAAATCCTCAATCAAGGCGCCAAGGCCTCTTTGAGGCGCTGGGCGGCGATGGCCGCGGGGACGACGAGGGCGGCGACGAGCGGGGCGTGGAAGCGCGCCGCTCCCCAGAAAACGCCATAGATCAGGGTCATCACGACGAGGATCGCGGCCGGAAGCGAGATGTCGCGGCCGCCCCGCTTCATGAACCAAAGACCCGCCAGTCCCAAAAGCCACAGCGGCAGGTTGCTCAGGAGCCCCAGGATCTCGATGGCGCGGAAGCTGTGGGGATAGTTGAAGCGCCACTCCGGATGCGGATACGGGCGCCAGAGCTTGACGGCCTTGATCCGGAACGTGTTGAGAAAGAGCAAGGGGCGCCTGCGGATGATCTTCCAGGCGGCGCGGTAATAGACGCGGTCCTTCTGCTCCGGACTCAACTTGGAATGATTGAGGGATTGGACCAGGGGATCGTCGAGCTCCGTCCCCACCGGCATCTCGGGTTTTGAGTAATCGATCCGCAGCGGGGCATAGACGTGGAATCCGCCGATCGAGGCGCCGGGCACGAAATGTCCCGTGATTCGTTCGTTGCGGAGCACCCACGGGATCTGAAAAAGCGTCGCCGTGAGGGCGAAGGCCCCGAGAGTCCGCCACCACGCGGCCGGACGGAGCCTGCTCGCCGCGAGGAGGACATAGGCCGCGCCCAAGGGAATAAACGGAGAGCGGCTCAAGGCCAGCGCCCCGAAGGCCGCTCCCATCGCCGCGTAGAGCGCGGGCGTCGGCGTCACCTGGGCGCGGGCGTCGAGAAGGAGCCAGAGGGCGAGAAGGAAGGTCAGGAAGGTTTCCCGGTAGAGCATTCCCGACCAGAAGATCCACTCCGGGTCCATCGCCGCGAGCAGGGCCGCGAGAAGCGCGACGGAGGTCTTCGCCGTCAGGCGCCAGGCGAGGAGGTAGAGCAGCCAGGATGTCAGGGCGCCGAGCAGCGCGTTGAGCCACAGGCCCGGCCAGAAGGAGGTTCCGAAGACCGACTCGACCGCGGCGAGAACCACGGGGTAGAGGGGCTCCCGGCCCGTTTCCGGGCGCCCCGGCACGAAGGCATAATCCCCGCGCTGGAGCAGGCCGAGGCTGAGAGCCCAGTAGCCGTCCGGGCCGGCGTAGCGGGCCGCGGCCGTCGGGTCCTTTGCGAAATGATGGCGGTAGAGATAACCGTCATAGCCGAGCCTTGAGAGGAAGGCCAGCGCCAGGATCCCCCCGAGCTTGAAGGAGTTGGCGCCTGGCACCATGAAGAGTAGACTCTAACATAATGTGATAATATGTGAAATCGCCTCCCCCCATGACAACGGCGTGAAAAAGACGGTCTGTCTCGTCATCCCGCCCTCCGTCTTTCTCCTCGACGAGAGGGTCTTCATGAGCCTGGGCGTCCTCAAGGTGGCGGCGGCGCTTGAAACGGCGGGGTGGCAGGTGGATCTCCTCGATCTCTCCGGCATCGCCAACTTCGAGGAGGTCGCCGCCCTCTACGCGGCCTCTTCCCCGGCCGTCGCCTTTGGGATGACCGCCACGACGCCGCAGCTTCCCGCCGCGGCGAAAATCCTGCGGGCCATGCGGGACCGGCGCCCAGAGGCCCGTTTCGTGCTCGGCGGGCCCCACGTGACATTGGTCAACGCCGCGCGCAAGCGCGAGGCGGCGCGCGGGGCTCCGGGCCGGGCCACCGCGGCCTACGACAAGCTCAGCGGGCTCTTTGACGTGCTCGTGGCGGGCGACGGCGAGGAGGCGGTCTTCACCGCGCTGGAGAAGGACGCCCCCCCGTTCATCGACGCCGACGAGCCGCGCTCGCCGCTCTTTTTGAGCAACGAGCGCCTCGACGCCCTTCCCTTCCCGGCGCGTCACTTGGTCGACGTCGCAAGCTACCGCTACGAGATCGACGGCCTGCGGGCCCTCTCTCTCATCGCCCAGTTGGGCTGCCCGTTTGAGTGCGGTTTTTGCGGCGGCCGCGAATCGCCGTCCTTGCGGCGCGTCCGCATGCGCTCCACGGCGAGCGTCGTCGAGGAGATGCGGCGGATGCACCGCGACTTCGGGGTGCGCGGCTTCATGCTCTACGACGACGAGCTCAACGTCAACCTCAAAATGATCGAGCTGATGGAAGGCATCAAGGCCCTTCAGCGGGAGTTGGGCGTCGAGTTCCGCCTTCGGGGTTTCGTCAAATCGCAGCTTTTCACGGACGAGCAGGCCCGCGCCATGCGCGAGGCGGGCTTCCGCTGGATCCTGACGGGGTTCGAGTCGGGTTCCCCCCGCATCCTTCAGAACATCAACAAGCGGGCGACGCGCGAGGAAAATACGCGCGCCCTCGAGACCGCGCGCCGCCACGGCCTCAAGGTGAAGGCTCTCATGTCCATCGGCCACCCCGGCGAGTCCGAGCAGACCGTCCGGGAGACCCGCGATTGGCTGATGGCCGCCAAGCCGGATGACTTCGATCTCACGATCATCACGACGTATCCGGGAACCCCCTATTACGACCGCGCCGTTCCGGCGCCGGGGAAGCCGGGCCTGTGGGTTTACACCTTCGAGAAGACGGGCGACAGGCTGTTTTCACGGGAGGTCGATTACACGCAGGTCGCCGAGTACTACAAGGGCGATCCCGACGGGGGCTATCAATCCTACGTCCATACGGACCATCTAAGCGAGGATCGCCTCGTGGCCCTTCGCGACGAGGTGGAGCGCGAGGTCCGGGGCAGCCTGAAAATCCCTTTCAACCCCTCCCGCGCGGCGGTCCGCTTCGAGCATTCCATGGGGCAGCCGGGAGTTCTTCCCGGCTCCATCCTTCGAAGGACGGTGTCGCCAGAGGAGATCGGGAACCGGTGAGCCGGCCCAAGCTGTCGGTCATCATCCCCTGCTTCAACGAGGAGGCGACGATCCTCGACGTGATCCGCCGCGTCCAAGCCGTCGCCCTGAAGGACGTCGACCGCGAGATCATCGTCGTCGACGACGGCTCCACGGACCGGACGCGCGAGGCCCTGCGCGCGGCCGACGGCGTGCGCCTCGTCCTTCAGGAGCGCAACGGCGGCAAGGGCGCCGCGGTGCGCGCGGGATTCGCGGCCGCCGGCGGGGACGTCCTTTTGATCCAGGACGCGGATCTGGAATACGATCCCGCGGATCACCCGGCCGTGATCGCCCCCATCCTCGAGGAGCGCGCGGATTTCGTCATGGGCTCCCGCTTCCTTTATGAAAGGCCGACCTTCTTCCGGGGAGAGCATCGATCGCCCCTCTTCACCCATTACCTGGGCAACATCCTCATCATCCGTTTGACGAACCTCCTCTACGGCCAATCCGCCACCGACTACGAAGGGGCCTACAAGGCCTTCAGCCGCGAGGCCCTGCGGCGGGCCGGCCCCATCCAGGCCGCGGGTTTTGAGTTCGACAACGAGCTGGTCTGCAAGCTCCTGCGCCGGGGCCTGCGGATGGCCGAGGTTCCGATCCGCTACCATCCCCGAAGCTATGAGCAGGGCAAGAAGATCCGATGGCACCACGGCGCGAGGATGCTCTGGACCATCGCCCAATGGCGATGGCGCCGGTTCTGAGGACGAGGCGTCAACGATGATCATTTCGGTCGTGATGCCGGTTTATAACGAATGCCGGATGATCGAGGAATCCCTCAGGCGGGTTTTCGAGCGCCCGGAACCCGACGAGATCATCGTGATCGACGACGGTTCGACCGACGGGACGCGCGCCATCATCGAGCGTTTCATGGCCTCTCTCCCGGCGGGGCGCGGTCCAGGCGGAAGGCCGAGCGTCCCCCGGGCCGTCGGGAAGGGCGTTGGCCCGGCGGGGCGCCCCGCGGCACGACTGATCCTCAAGGATGCCAACGAGGGGAAGGGGGCGGCTTTGCGCGCCGGCTTCGCCGCCTCGACGGGGGACGTCGTGATCGTCCAGGACGCGGATCTTGAGTACGACCCTCGCGATTACCCCGCCATCCTGGCTCCGATCCTCGACGGCGAGGCGGACGCCGTCTTCGGCTCCAGGTTCCTTGGCGGCGGCCGCCATCGCGTGCTCCTTTTCTGGCATTCCATCGCCAACAAGATTCTCACCCTGCTCGTGAACGCCGTGGCGAACTTGAACTTGACGGACGTCTGGACCGGCTACAAGGTCTTCCGGGGCGGCCTCATCCGGGCGCTCCCGCTTTCCTCCGACCGTTTCGGCTTCGAGCCGGAGGTGACGATCAAGCTGGCCAGGCTCGGCGTCCCGATCTACGAGGTGCCGATCAGCTACCGCGGCCGCAACTACGCCGAGGGCAAAAAGATCGGTTGGCGCGACGCGGCGGCCTCCCTCGGGACGATCGCGCGGACATGCCTTTTCCCTGACCTGGGCGCCGCGGCGGCCCTCACCCGCGGCTCGCGATCATCCGGAGATAGGTCGCCAAAGAGTCCAGGATCCTGACCTTGGACTTCCCCGCGGCCCTCGGGGCGTAGTGGAAAGGGATTTCCCGCAGGCGGCCTCCGTTCTTGAGGAGCTTGACGATGATTTCCTCCTGGATCGCCGCGTTGCGGCTCTCAAGGGCGAGCGCCTTGACGGAGGCGGCGCGGTAAAGCCTCAGCCCGCTCGATCCATCCGCGACGGGGAGCCCGAGCACCGCCGCGTCGAAGAGATGAAGGACCCGGCTCAGGAGATGGCGGAGGGGCGAGGTCTCGATGGAGCCGCCTCGAATGTAGCGAGAGCCGATCACGAGATCGAAACCCTCCCGCGCCTTCCAGAGATCCTCCAGGGCCTCGGGCGGGTGGGAGCCGTCGGCGTCCATGGTCATGATATGGCGGCCTCGGGCCGCGTTGATCCCGACACGGATCGCCCGTCCGAAGCCGGCCTCCCTTTGGGCGATGACAATCGCCCCCCCTTCTCGCGCGATTTCCGGGGTTCCGTCCGTCGAGCCGTCGTCGATCACGAGTATTTCGCTTGAGACGCCGATCTTCGAGAGCGCCTGTTTGATCCGCGGGAAGAGGCGGCGAAGGTTGGGGGCTTCGTCGATCGTGGGAAGAACGACGCTCAACTCGGGGGCTTCCACGTGGTTGCTAGGTTAGCCGCGAGGCCAGTACATCAGGATGAGAAGCCCCGCCAGGCAAAACGCCCCTCCGACGACGTCGGAAATCTCCGGAATTTTGCGGCTCGCGCGCCAATTCCAGATCAGGGCCAGCGCCACGAAGAGCGCGCCATAGGCCGCGGTGCTCCGTCCGAACTGGAAACGCTCCCCCTGGAAGGCGGGAAGGACGAGGGAGAGCGCGATGGCCGCGATCGAGGCGCATCCCCACAAGATGCCGCGCCCCGCTCGGATCCATTCCCAGGCGAAAAGACGCGCTACGATCTCGCAGGATGCCGCGGCAAGGAGCAGTAGAATGGATGCCGCCGCGGCGCTGAGGGAATTCATGGAGAATTTCAGAGATTTACGGCTGGAGAGTCTTAAGGTCGATCGAAAAGCGGTAGCGGACGTCTCCCTTGAGGAGGCGCTCATACGCGGCGTTGATGTCCCGGACGCCGATCGTCTCGACATCGGCCAGGACCTTCCGCTCGGCGCAGAAGTCCAGCATTTCCTGGGTCTCGGGGAGGCCGCCGATCAGGGAGCCCGCGAGCCGCCGCCGCCCTCCGATGAGCGAGAAGGCTGAAAATTCGAGCGGCTTCGGCGAGGCGCCGACGAGAGCCAGCGTCCCCTCGACATCCAGCATGTTGAGGATCACGTCGAGGTCGTGCTGGGCCGACACCGTGTCCACGATCAGGTCGAGCCGCCTCGCCAGCCGTTGGCAGGCGGCGGGATCCGAGGTGAGCGCGAATTCATGCGCTCCCAGGCGCTTGGCGTCCGGGGCCTTCGACTTCGAGCCGCTTAACACGGTCACCTCGGCGCCCATCGCGACGGCGATCTTGACCGCCATGTGCCCCAGGCCTCCGAGCCCGAGGACCCCGACGCGAGAGCCCTTGGCGACGCCGTGCCGCTTGAGAGGGGAATAGGTCGTAATCCCCGCGCACAGGAGAGGCGCGACGCGTTCGAGAGGCAGGCCCGCGGCGATCTTGAGCGCGAAGGCCTCGTCCACGACCATGGCGGAGGAATAGCCGCCGTAGGTGGGCTTGCCGTCCTTGCCCATGCTGTTATAAGTGAAGGTGGCGGGAGCATGGCAGAACTGCTCGAGGCCTCTGCGGCAGTTCGGGCATCGGCGGCAGGAATCCACCAGGCATCCCACTCCCGCCAAGTCCCCGACCTTGAATTTACGGACCTTTTTCCCGACCTGGCTCACTCGCCCGGCGATTTCGTGGCCCGGAACCAGGGGGTAGGTCGTCGGCGTCGAACTCCATTCGTTGCGGGCCATGTGGACGTCGGAATGGCAGATGCCGCAATAGGCGATGTCGAGGCGGACGTCCTCGTCGCCGACGTCGCGGCGCTCGAAGCGGAATGGCTCCAGAGGGGAGTCCGCGCTTTTAGCCGCGTAGCCGTGGCATTCGGTCATGGGATCTCGCCGCGGCGCAACGGGAGTGGTTGCAAAGCCGCTGTGTAAGCATAGCTAATTTGATAATGTAAAAATTCATGCGCAAGATTTTTGTCATCCTGATTCCGGCGGCCGCTGCCTTGGGCGGCATGGCCTCCCCCGCTTTCCCCCAGCGCGTTGAGTTGCGCTCGGGACGGACGATCGAGACGGGGGTCGTTTCCATCGGGAGCGCGTCGGTCGTGCTGGAGGGCGGCCGCGTCCTGCCCCGCGCCGACGTGCGCGAGATACGGCTCGCCCAGAAGGAGGGGCCCGCCGCGGCTCCGGTCTCGAATGCCGCCGCCGACCGTTGGCGGGAGCTCTTTAAGGAAGCCGCCGCCCTGGGCCAGCGCTATCCCGGAATGGACGGCCTTATTCTCCTCAGCGACGACGATTATCGTTTGCGCGAGGACGGCACGTGGACCGAGCGCAACCATTTCATCGGCCAAGTCCTTAAGGAGGGCTTGAGGGGCGCCTGGGGACAGGTCACGGCCGAGTTCGAGGAAGGCCGGTCGCGAGCGCGGATCGTCCAGGCGACCGTCTATCATCCCGACGGGAAGGCGTTTCCCTTGAATTCCGCTCAAGTCAAGACCGTGGCTCCGCAGGCGGAAACGCTCTTTTTTACCGAGGAGCGACGGTTGAGCTATTCTTTGCCCGAGCTCGAGCCGGGCTCGATTATCGAATGGGAGACGGAGGTCGAAACCTACAACCCCTTTCGCAAGGACTTCTTTTTCCCTTCCGACGGCTTTCAAGCCGAGCAGCCCATCGCCGTGTCCCGATTGAGCGTCGCCGTTCCGAGCTCCCAAAAGCTTGACTACGCCGCGCGGAACTTTAACGGCCCCTTCTCCCGTTTCGCCAAACCCGAGTTGAGCGCCGCCGGGGGCGAGCGGCGCTACGTCTGGACGCTGCGCGACGTCCCCCCCATCGTCTCCGAGCCCGCGATGCCGCCTTACTTCGACTACGCCCCGAACGTCGAGGGCGCGCTATTCAAGAGCTGGGACCGCATCTTCGATTGGCTCCGCCCCATGTACGAGGAGCGAACCAAGCCGGGGCCGGAGCTCGCGGCCTTCACGCAAGGTCTTGTCCGGGACTGCCGCACGCCCGAGGAGAAGGTCGCCAAGATCTACCACTATATCCAGAAGGAGATCCGCTATATCGCGGTGAAGATGGGGGTTGCCTCCGGCTGGGGCGGCTACGACGCCAATCTCACTTGGAAACGGCGCTACGGCTGCTGCATCGACAAGGCCCTTCTCTTCACGGCCATGCTCAAGGCCGTGGGCATCCGCTCGACGCCGGCGCTCCTCAGCACCAACCAATCGGACCTCGTGGACTTCAAGGTCCCCAGCATTTGGTTTGAGCATGCGATCACGCTGCTTGATCTTGGAAGGCGGCAAATCTTTCTAGACTCGACGGGTTACGACTATCGTTTCCCCTCCTTCCCGGCCATGGACCAGGGCGCCAAGACCTTGGCGATATTCCCGCGCCAGGTCGTCCCCGTCCCCGTGCCGCGTCCCCGGGACAATGAGAGCCGCTATGACTTCGCGATCGCGCTCTCGACCGACGGCGGCGCTTCGGTCTTGTTCTCGGCGAGCTACACCGGCGCGCCCGAGGCGGGTCTTCGCCGCTACTACAAGTCCCTCAAGCGCAACGAGCAGGAGAGATCGTTGGAGGACTGGGTCAACGCCTTAAGCCCGGACTCCCGCCTCCTTCGCTGGCGGCTCGGGCATGTGGACGATATCTCGCGGCCCTTCACGCTCTCGCTTGTCTGCCAATTGAGCCGCTATGCCGTCCGCGCGGGAAACGTCTATCTCTTGGCCCTGCCGAATTACGAACGCGACTTTCCCGAGGCGGCCCTTCCCGCGCGCCGCTACGCCGTGGTCTACCCGACTTCCGAGGAAAAGCGCTATCGCTGGCGCGTGTCGCTGCCCGTCGGTTGGAAAGCCGCGGCGCTTTTGCCTCGCGTCAAGCTCGGCGGCCCCTCGGGAGAGCGCTACGCGCAAAAATGCCGTCAAGAAAACCGCGCTTTCGTCTGCGAATCGGACTTCCGGCGCCCCGCGCGCGTCATCGCCGTCTCGGACTACGCGGAACACAGGAAGTTCCTCGACCGCGTCTCCCGGCTCACGAAGGACCGCATCTTCCTGAAGGTTTCCCCGCGATGACCCCTCTCCTCGCGGCGTGGCTCTTGGCCCTGGCCGCGCCGGCGCGCGCCGACATCCTTTTTCTCAACGCCGGCAACGAGATCTCGGGCCGCCTGGTCCGGATGGACGCGTCGAGGGTCTATTTCGAGGAGGAAGGCAAGCTCCGGGACTACCCTCGCTCCGACGTCCTCAAGATCAAGCTCGTCAAGGTTTTCGACATCCCGGGGGATGACGGCCCGGGCCGAATCCAAGACCCCGTCTTGAAAAAAGCCTTGGCTTCTCCTTATCTCCCCGAGAGCTATCCGGACGACGGTTACGTCAAGATCCTCGACGAGAGGCGCTGTCGCTTCCGCCCTGACAGGACGCTTCGCTGTTCGGAACGCCGGGTGGAGGCCATCCTGCGCGAGCGGGCCAAGGACCGAGCCTCCAACCCAAGGCTCTATTATCTCGACGGCATCCAGAAGGCGTCCGTCGACTACGCCCGCTCCGTCACGTCGGGCAAGGTCGCCTATCTCGACGACACCTCGATCGAGCGCGGCTCGGAGTTCGCGGGCTCCCCCGCCTACGACCGGTTGAAGAGCCTCAAATTCGCGATCCCCGACGTCAACACGGGCTCCCTCATCGATTACCGCTTTGACGTCGGGACCGTCGTCGCCGTCTCGACGTATCCGGCTTTCGGGGCCATGTCTTTTCGCGGCATGGAACCCGCCGTGGCGACCCGGCTTGTCCTCGACGTGCCGCGGGGATTCTCCATCCGCTACGCCGCCTACAAGATGCCCCCCGGCTCGCTTCGACGGCGGCGTTTCAAGGACGGCTCGACGCGCCTGGTCTGGGAGCTGCGCGACCAGCCTTCCTTCCGGCCGGAACATCAGATGCCGCCGCTCTCAAGGCTGGCGCCGGCCGTCTTTTACGCTCCGCCCGATTCATGGAAGAAGATCGCCTCCCGCCTCTCCCGCCTCATCGGCCGCCGCGCGCGGGCGGGCCCGGAGCTCCTGGCCAAGACCCGCGAGATCGCCGCCGCCGCCAAGAGCCCGGAGGACGTCGTCAAGGCGGTCTACCAGTGGCTGGGCCGCGAGATCAAGTATCAGGGCGTCCCGATGCCGGATTATTCCTATGTTCCGAAGCCGGCCGACGAGATCTTCAACGCGAAGCTGGGCAACGGCCTCGACAAGCCTTTCCTGTTCTATGTCATGCTGAAGATCGCGGGGCTTGACCCCGAGTTCGTCTACGTGGAGGACAAGGGCTCGGGGCCCTTCGAGCCGTCGCTGCCCAGTCTGCGCCAATTCTCCGCCGCGGCCGTGCTGGTTGATCTCAACGGCCGCCGGATTTTCATCGCCCCCGGAGAAGACGTCTGGGGATGGCTCGACCTTCCGGGCGCCTTGCAGGGCGTCCAGGGTCTCGTCGTGGCGGGCCGCGACGCGGGAAAGATCGTCGAGACTCCGCTTCTTCCCTCCGCAAGCGAGGGAGCCCGGCAGGAGTCCCGGTACGCGCTTGACGCCTCGGGCAATCTTCACGGAGACGTGACGCTCTCGCCGCTCGGCGCCGAGGCCGCGTCCTGGCGGGGGCTCAAGGACATGCCAAAGGAGGAGCTTGACCGCTATTTCGCGGAGTTCGTCCACGATATCCACCCCGGGGCTCGCCTCAAGTCCTATGCGCTTGAGAACCTCGATGATTTGACCCGCGGGGTCCGGGTGCGCGTTTCCTACGACGTCAAGCGCTACGCGCTCGCGGTCGGCCGCTACATGGCCTTCCGCCTTCCCTGGACCCAGCGCGGGGCCGGCGATGTGGGGGCGCCCACGCGGCAGTCCCCGCTTTTCTGGTTCACTCGCGACCACGAGGAGCGGGAGGACTCCCTCGCCTTGCCGCGAGGCTACGCCGTCGAATTCGCGCCGCCGGCCGTCAACATCCAGGGTCCCGGCTCCTCCTATCGGGCCTCCTACGCGGTGTCGACCGGCCGCATCGACTTCAGGGAAGGAATGTCGCGCGAGGCGGTCGAGCTTCCGGCGTCCGACTACGCGGCCTACAAGCGCTACCGGGAGAGCGTCGCGGCCTTCGCCCGGCAGTGGATCGTGCTTAAGAAAGGGTAGCGGCCGGACCCTTCCAGCGCGCATGCGGAGCATCCGGATCGTTCTCGTTCGGCCTCGCAACCCCAACAACATCGGGGCGGCGGCGCGGGCGATGGCGAATTTCGGCTTGGACGACCTCGTGGTGGTCGATCCCTACGAGCCCGTCTGGCGGGAGACCGTCGCCGCGGTCGGGGGCGAGAGGGTCATGAGCGGAGCCCGGAAGATGCCCCTTGAGGAGGCCGTGGCGGGCTGCGCCGCGATCGTGGGGGCGACCACCGCGCGGCGGCGCCGGGTCGACCGGCCGCTCTTGATCCTTCCGCGACTGCCTGGCTTCCTGAGGAAGCGGCTGGGGGACTCGGGGCGCGCGGCGATTCTTTTCGGCTCGGAGAAGACCGGGCTGTCGAGGGCGGCGCTTGAGCGCTGCGCGGCGTGGCTCAAAATCCCGACGACGCCTGAATTCCCATCCCTCAATCTTAGCCAGGCCGTGGCGGTCGTGGCCTATGAGCTCGCCCGGAAGGCCGCGGCGGCGTCGTGAGCTTTCCCGAGAAATGGACGGCCGTCGAAGCGAGGCTTCGGGCGCTCGGCGTGCGCGGGGAGGACCTGGAGGAGCGGTTTTCAAGGGCCGGCGGACCGGGCGGCCAGAACGTCAACAAGGTGGAGACCGCGGTGGCGCTTCTTCACCGGCCGACGGGGATCGTCGTGAGATGCGCGCAGGAGCGCTCGCAATGGCTGAACCGCTATGCCGCGCGGCTGTGTCTGGCCGAACGGCTTGAAGCCCGCTCGCGCGAGCGGGCGGCGCGGGAGCGGCATGAGAGGGAACTGGCGCGGCGGCGCAAGCGGAGCCGCACGAAGGCCGGCAAGGAGCGGATGCTCGAGGAGAAGCGGCGGCGCGCGGCGGTCAAGAGAGCGCGCGGGCGGGTTCGGGAGGAGTAGCGGCGCGTTGGCCGGATCAAGGTCCATCGAAACCGTTACGGCAAAAAAATCATACCCCCCCTCTTCGAGGATGGGGTTGCCGCCGCGAAGACAGCCGCTGGGAAGGCTGGACGGAATGGGACCTATCGAGAGGTAAACCATGACACAACTGCCAGCCAGTCTGTTCCAAGAAGTTGAAGAAGTCCTAAAAAACGCCAGAAATAAGAGAACCGGCGACCCCCTGGGCGATAATACTAAGACCGGATATCGCCAGGTGTTTCGAGAATTTTATGCAACGACGGCGGCGCGGGCCCCCGGCCGTACTTTGGCGCGACTCGCGGATTTCAGCGCTGAAGACATTGAAGAGTACAACCGCGTCCTCGAAGGAGACCCAGGGCAGTTAAAGCCCAATAGCATTATCGGCCGCATCATGGCGGTCAACGGCGTCTTTAAGGCGGCGTTCGCTCAGAAAATTATTCCCACCAAGATCAATCACAAGGTGTACTGGCCGAAGGGCGAGGAACAGTATCGCCGCCTCCACCAGGATGAATTAGAGAAGTTGTTTTTTCTTGATGAAAAACGACTCGAAAAAATGAATCTGAAAGATAGATTTGTTTGCCTTCGAAACAAAACGATGGCCGTGATCCAAAAGGACGTCGCTTTGCGCATTTCCGAGCCATGCCATCTCGGTTTCGACAATATTCTTTGGAATCAACGAAGCCGCGGCGGCATCGTTCCGCTTGAAATATGGGAAGGAAAGTGGCGGCCACGAGGAACGAAGGAGATCGTTTATTTGACCCCATGGGGCGTGGCGTGGCTTAAGCGCTACCTTGAAATCCGAAAGGAATATTTGGCCGCTACCGGACTAAGGCCGGGGCAGGCGCTCTCGCCGAAATCCAGGAGGCCCATGGGCGAGGCACTCTTCATCTCGGAGAAAACGGTGGCGCCCATCAAGGAACACGGTTACACCAAAATATTCCGGGCTCTTGCCGATGAGGCCAGACTTTCAAAGGAATGCACGTCCCATTGGCTGCGCCATACTCGAATTACAGAGTGGGTCGAATCGGGCTTAGACCCTAAGCGGGTGCAGAAGCTGGCGCGGCATGAAAGCCTGGAGATGACGCTTAAGTATTATCATTTCAACGAAAAAGAATTGCTGCTGGACCTCGACAAGCGCTTCGGCTCTGTCCCGGCCACCGCGCCAGTTAAGATGCTGTTGCTTCCGGAAAAATCAGTTTGCATTAAAATTCTGCGCCATGCCCTCCAAAACGCGGGCCAAGAGTCCGACGACGCGGCCATGGAGGCGATGTATGCGAGGCTGGCCGAAAACTTAAAGCCTGGGAGCTCCCAAGACCTTTATTATGCCGTTCACGAAACTTGCGAGCGACTGCGGATTGGCCGGACGCAGCTTTATAAGGGCTGGATCGCCGGAGGCTGGCTCCACCCACTCAAGATTGGTAAGACTACGGCTTTTCTGAAAACCGAAGTGGATGCTCTCGCCTCATACCGGACGAGCGCGGAAGCTTCGAAGGCTTTGGGCTATAAGGAAAAAACGCCGGTGACGGTTGCCAAGCTTGCCGAAGAGGGAATTATTCCGGCCAAAAAGATTGGGCGCGGCTGGGCCTTCAAGGACAAGGACTTGATCGACTTCGCCATCGACAAGCGCTCTGGAAGGCTGCGACTTAAGAAGCGCTTGGCCGTCAAGGGCCTTGGGATCGGCGCGGGTGCCTTTTTGAGGCCGCGGCCATGGACGCCGCCCGCCGCGCCGCAGGCCCTCCAGTAAGAAATCGCGGCCCAATGCGCGCGGCGATGAGACATTTTATTCGCTACGGTAAATACTTGAACAACCGAACAGACGATGGGTTTCTGACAAGCACGAATTCCGCTGCCCGCCGCCGTCATGACGGACAAGCTCAGTTTGGAAGAGCGCAAGGGCTTGGCCGACCTGTTCATTGAAAACGTCCTCTACGACGAGCGCGGCGGCCGCGTGACGCTGAAACTCCATCCTTTGCCCGCGCTGCCGGGCACGACCATCCCCATGGATGGGTTTCGAAAGGTGTCCAAGATGGTGGGCGGTATAGGATTTGAACCTATGGCCCCTGTCGTGTGAGGACAGTGCTCTACCGCTGAGCTAACCGCCCGTGCGTAAGGCATTATACCGTT
>DAHVWT010000018.1 GCA_027327915.1 Elusimicrobiota bacterium | reverse complement strand
CGTTGGCCCCAATGGCCTACCGGCGGATGACCGAAAGTCCCTTCCTTGGTTTGCGGCTCGGCGCCAAATGGAAAGTATCGGAGGCTGTCGCATTGTACGGGGAGGGAGATATGAATCGATTGGCGGGGACCGGCGTCGCCGGGTGGCTCATCGCGGGAATATTGGCAGCGCCCGCATGGGCGGCTTCGGAGGCTGAGGCATTCTTGTCCGCTTTTGACGAGCGGCTCGTCGGCGCCGCGGCTAGATTCGTGGCGATCCCTTCGGGGACATTCATGATGGGCGTCTCCGTGGACGCGGGAGGCGGAAAGATGGCGGATATCGGGCGCCCGGTAACGCTCACGCATTCCTACGACATGCAGGCGACGGACGTGACGCAGCTCCAATACGTCCTCGTGATGGGCGGCAATCCGGCGCGGTTCCATGGCGCGCAGGACTGCGGCGAGGGCCGCTTCCTGCGGCTCGACGGGGTGGAACTATGCGCGGACAACCCGGTGGAAAGCGTCTCCTGGGAGGACGTCGCCCGGTTCTTGGCGCGGCTCAACGCCATGCAGGAGCAATACGCGTATCGCTTGCCGACCGCGGCCGAATGGGAGCGCGCCGCGAGGGCGGGTGGAGGCTCCGAGGGCGGCGCCTGGGCCGCCGAGAACTCGGGCGGGCGCATCCATCCGGTGGCGCGGCTCCAGGCTGACGCCTGGGGGCTTTATGATATGCTGGGCGACGTCATGATGTGGACTGGGGACCGCGTCGACATGAACGATCCGTATGCGCAGGGGCCTGCCATCGATCCTAGTGGCGCCGCGAAGGGGGACCGTCACGTCGTGCGCGGCGCTTTTTGGATGACTTCCGCCGCTTTCTCGCGCGCCGGCACGGCCACCTACGGTTACGGCCCGAGAGATTTCCGCCGGCCGTTCTTGGGCTTTAGGCTTGTCCGCGCGTCCCGCGGACCATCGTCAAAGCGTGTTCGATGAAAACTCCGGTCGTCCTTGGAGACGGTCTCGACGTGACGGACGTCCGATGGAGCGACGCCGGGATCACCAACCTCCAGTTCACCGCCACCTATGCCGGGCCTCTATTGGCGGGGAGTCGCCGCTACACGGCCTTTGATGCCGCCGGCAACGAACTGTGGTCGGGAGCCGCTGATGACCTCTCCAGGGGATTGGCAACGCGCGTGACCATCCCTTTCAGCGGCGTCATCGCCCCGCAAGTGTCAAAGGGCGTGTTGCGCGTCGGATAGCAGCCGCCGGGGTGGGGCCGTCTGCGCAGTGGACGCTTGTAGGTCCCTCATGCCCCGCCATTCTCCCGGACCACGTTCATCTTCTCGAAGAACCCCTCGCGGTGGCGCAGATCGAACTCTGCGGGGGACATGCCCTCCAAAAGCCGCAGGTTGTTGCGGGCCAAATCGTAGTCGGGGTTTGCTTTCAATGCCGCCCTCAGCATCTCCATCGCCTGATCGCGACGGCCCAGCATCACGTTGGCCGTCGCCATGTTCCCCAGGATCCGAAACGACTCCGGGTAATCCTTGATGAGGCGGTAAGCCTTTTCGAGGCACTCCAGCGCCTCCCGGGGCTTCCGGCTCATCAGGTGATCGCGCCCCTCGTTGGCTAGGCGTTGGCCCTCGGCGGCCTGCTTTCCCAGCCGGATCGACGTCGGCAGCAGCGAGACGCCAAACTCCTCCCGGGGATTCCCCAGGGACTTGCGTTCGGCCCGGATGACCTCCATTGGGGTTTTGCCTTCAAGCTCCTTCTGTGGGGCGTCAAGCCATTCCTTGGTCGCTTCGCGCGACAGCTCCGCGGCCGCGTCGGCATCCTCCTCGGGCAGTCCGCGCAGCTTCTCCGTGACGACGCGCCGCAGGTCGGCGAGAAGCGTTGTCTCCTTGGGCCCTCGGGGAAAGTGTTTTTCCGGTTCCAGCAGCGTCAGGTTCCACCAAGCCGTAAGCAGGGCGGTCATCTCCTGGGCCTCGGCAAGAGAGGGCGCGCGGCCGAGGATGTCCTTGAGCGACGGCAGCTCCAGCGCCTTCCGTTTGTGCGCGGCCTCGATATCTGCCCCCACGGAGGTCGCCGTGATGTCCGAGACTCCCCAGCGCTGAAGGAGCATCGCGAGCCTAGCCTTGACCCTGGGGAGGCCCTCCCGCATCCAGTCTATTTTCGGCATGAAAAGCCCCAGGGCGTCTCGGGGCCCGAACTTCCCGGGATCGTCCTTCTTTTTCCCGCTGAAGGCGCGGTCGAGAGAGTAGCTATGTTCGCTCGGGAAGGCCCCCGTCACGCCGGTCATCGCCCAATGGTCCTCGAAGGGCAGGAGCCGCACGATCAGGTAATCGCCCTTCTTGGCCGATTGGGACCCTGCCATCTCCACGACATGGAAGCGCCGCCCCTCCGGCATAAGGGAGATATCCATGCTTTCGCCGGGCCGCGTCTCGTCGACCCGGAAGAGGCCGAACTGATTCTTGTCGGAGAAGCGCCGATAGATCGCAAGTTCCTCGGCCCCAAGCCTGCGCTCTTGGGCCTTGAGATATAACCCCATGGGCGTGAGCGGCGCGCGGATGAGCTTGCGGTCAAGCAGGAACCAGTCCGTGAAGAGTTGGCGCAACTGCTGGCGCGTTTCATGGGGGACCCGGTTGGGATCGACGAAAAACTCCTCCATGCCTTGGGCGACCTCGGCCTGGACGATCCCCTCGTGAGAGGCCCAGCGCTCGAACTTGTTCCAGAACTTGAGCCCCTTGGATTTCGGCATATCCAGATTTTACTTTTGATGAAGGCGTCAGTGCTTGGGCGCCGGAGTGCGCCACAAGGCGCTGATCGGCAGGGCGTGCATGTTCTTGGCGAACGGGACGGCCTCGCGGCCGAGATAAAGGACCACTCCCCCCAGAAACTTTTTACCGAGCGCCTCCTCCAGGACCTTGAGCCCTTTGAAGTCTCCGGTGCCTGCCGAGCCCGCCTTGACCTCGACGCCGACGGCCCGCCCCCGCGCGTCTTCCATGACGAAGTCCACCTCCGCTCCGGTTTCCGTCCGGAAGTGATAAAGCCGAGGCTTTACATGGCTCCATCCCGCTTGTTTGGTCAGCTCCGCCATCACGAAGGTCTCAAGGAGCGGCCCGGCCATAGGCGCATTCTCTTCTAGGCGGGCCGCGTCCAAGGCCAGAAGGTTGGCCGCGAGCCCGGTGTCGTTGAGGAAGATTTTCGGAGTCTTGACGAGACGCTTCCCCAGATTCCCGCTCCAGGGCGGGAGCCGCTGCAATAGGAAGGCGGCCTCCAGCAGGGCGAGGTAGCGCTTGAGCGTCGATTGCGGCAGGCCCATGGAGCGCGACAGCTCGGCGTAGTTCATGAGGCCGGCACCTCGCGCCGCGAGAAGATGGAGGAGTCTGGGGAGTTGTGTCAGTCCCTCGATGGCCGCGAGGTCGCGGATGTCCCGCTCGACGATGGCGGTCAGGTAGGAATTGACCCACGCCGTGCGCCGCTCGGGCTGTGGCCGGCCGATGGGCTCCGGATATCCTCCCAGGACGATCTTGTTCCAAGTCTCCTTACGGGACAACGGTTTCCCGGCATCGAAGGCGGAGCCCTCGTGAAAGAGAGCGTCAATGAAGCCTTCCCTGGTGCCCTCGATCTCTCCCTGGGAGAGCGGCCAGAGAGTGAGGATTTCCATGCGCCCCGTCAGGGCCTGCGCCAGATTCGGCAGGACCAAGGCGCTGGCCGAGCCCGTGAGCAGGAAGCGCCCCGGACGCCGCTCCCGGTCCACTGCCGCTTTAAGGGGGATGAAAAGCTCCGGAGCGCGTTGAACCTCGTCGATGACGATGGGGCCGTTGAGGCCCGAGAGGAAGCCCTCCGGGTCGTTCTTGGCCGCAGCGAGCACCGCGATGTCGTCCAATGTGAGATAGCGCGCCCAGTGCGGCCCTTGGGAGAGTTTTTGGGCAAGGGTGCTTTTCCCCGTTTGCCTTGCGCCGTTTAAGAACACGACGGGGCTGTCGGCCAGCGCGTCCAAGACGTTGCGGGCAAGATGGCGCTCGAACATGCTGGAAGTCTACCAGCTTAATGGTTGGAAATCAACCACTTGATGGTTGAATTCCGACGATTCAATCCTGCGGTCATTGCAGGGGCGCCGGGCCTCCCGAGATTGCGGGGGTCGTGAAGTTGAGCACCGGCGCCGGCGCGGATTTCATCGGCGCCATCCGGGGCCGGCGTGGGCGGACGCCGAAGGCCATCTTATGGGAGTTGAGCCGCAGCAAGTGCTCGGTCAGATCCCGGTCGGTAAAGAGATTCTCGTTGCCAAGCCTCGTGGCCTTGATCGTCCCTTCCCGGACCAAGCGTTGAATCGTGGTGGGTTTCTTCTCCTCGTAGCCCAGGATGAGGGCGGCTTCCTTGGAGTTGCGCAGGCTCGCGAGCCGGTCAATCTCCTCCCGGGGCAGGCCCTTGCGGCTGTTGAGTTGGGCGATGGGATGCAGGTAGCCTCGGCGCATCCAGTCATAAATCTGGGTGCGACCGAGCCGAAGCCTCTCCATCGCCTCCGGGATGCCGTAACAGAGATCCTTCCGGCCCGCCTTCCCTTGGATTTTTTCGACCAATGCCTCCTCAAGCTGGGCGATCCTAGCGGCGTCGACGACGAGGCCCAGCAGACCGAGCAGCGCCTCGATGATCTTGCGCAGGACGGGACGCTCGGGAAGAAGCGCCTTCGTCAGGATCGGCTCCGCCGCGGGCTTCTTGCCGTAGGCTTTCGCGAGGAAGCTCCGGTCGGAGCCCGGCAAATAATGCGCGTATTTTTTCATCGTGAAGTTGACGTCGCGGTGGCGCGCCAGACGTGAAACCCTGTCGATCGGGATCCCGTCCTCCAGCCAATGGCTTATCCTTGAATGCCGAAGCGAGTGGCTGGCGATCTTGGGATCAAGCCCTGCGCGTCGTGCCAAGTCCTTGAAAATCCCTTCGTAGGTTTCAGGGGACATGGGCCGGCCGTCTTCCGTGATGAATAGCGGCGCCCCCAGCGCCTCGCCGGTTTTCTTGACGGTGAACGGCTTGATCTTGATGCCATACTTCGCGCAATACTTCTTGAGCGAGTCCAGGTAGCGCCGGATGTCCGTGACGCCCTGCGGCGTGAAGTGGAGCGTCTCTCTTGTCCCCTTGGCCCTGCTCTTGCCGTCCCTGACCTCGAACGGAACGAGGCCGTCCGCGTCCGCCTGTTCCCAGTGGATGTCCTCGGCGAGGAGGCGCACGACGTCCTCCGGGCGCAGCGCGGGATCGTACTGGACGGCCGCCATCGTCGCGTTGCGGACGGCGAGGAATGCCTTCCGGTCGGTCATGTCTTCCAGAGGGCCCGGGTCGCGGAGGGCGGAGACATTGGCCTTGGCGATGTAGGCTTCTTTTTGGACATACTCGTAGAGCGGGAGTTCGAAGGAGTCCATGGGGTTGGATTTCCAATGAAGCTGCTTCGCGGCCGAAATGAAGACCGCGAGCACGTGGCCGAGCACGGTCTTCACCGTGCGCGGCTTGATCGGCTTGCCCGTGTAGGGGCTGGGCTCGTTTTCCAGGACCCGTTGGTGCGTTTCCATGTCCTCCGCGCTGAAATGCTCCAGTTTCGCGATGGTTCGCGACGGATTGGCCTTGGAGACGACGTTGAAAAAAGCCTCCATGGTTTCGAGACGTTTGTCGGAGACGTCATCGCTGAGGGGATCTCCGGTTCGCTTGTGGCGGTGCTTTTTTAGGATATCCAGGAGCTGGTTCCTGAGCGTCTCGGGCAGCGGCTTTTCGCGGCGCGTCCCCAGCGCGTTGCGGCGCAACTGCTGCTTCGACTTGATCCAGCCTTTTCCGTGGGCGTAGTCAATGAAGTGGCGGCAGGCGATCCGTATCTTCTCGCGCGTCTCGTGGCTGTCGCTGGCCTTCTTTGCCGTCTCTTCCAGGATTTCGGGCGTCACTTCCTCCAGGGGCACCGGCAATGCCTTGATCATCAGGCCTATGGCGTTGGCGTAATTCTTTCGGTATCCTATGGAAGGATCGTTACGCCATGACTCCAGCCACTGCGTATAGCGTTCGCGGCGGACTTTCAAGTCCTCGATCGGCATCGTTTCCGGTTTCGCGCCAGGCTGCTGCTTCGAGTTTTTCATGGTCATTTTCTCCGTTCGTCTTGGTTGATTCCGTGCGTCTTTTGGGGCGCGCGGTTGCGGCGAATCTTCACAAAAATCCCACACTCAAATCGGAAGAATTTCCCGGAAGCGGATTTCGGGAAGGTGGAAAAGTTGTTAAAATACAATGCTTTTCCCCCATCCCGGAGGTGACGTAATTCACCCCAGGACGCCGCCCTTTCAAGGCGGAAATGGGAGTTCGATTCTCCCTGGGGGCACTCTTTAAAAATATGCAACGGCGGCGAAGGCGGCAAGAGCGGCCACGGCGGCCCCTCCGGTTGATCGCGGCGGCGGCGGGGGGACGCATGGGGAGTCTCGTCGCCCAGCTAGCCGCCAAGGACCCGCGATTTGAACTTGCGGCGTGCCTCTTCCACAAAAATCCCATCGACTCCGAACCGCGCGTCGTGCCCGCCGTCACGTTGGAGGAACTCGGGCCGCATCTCGAGCACGCGGACGCGATCATCGATTTCTCGACGCCCGAGGCCTCTCTCGCCCTTGCCGCGCTCGCGGCGAAGTCGAAGACAGCCCTCGTCGTCGGAACCACGGGATTTTCGAAAGCGCAGATGTCGCGGCTTAAGGGCTTTTCGAGGAAAACACCGGTCTTTCAGGCGCCCAATTTCAGCCCCGCGGTCTTTTTGCTGCGCCGCCTCGCCCGCGAGGCGGCGGGGGCGCTTGCGGATTTTGACGTCTCGATCTCGGAACTGCATCACGCGGCTAAAAAGGACAGCCCTTCGGGGACGGCGCTTGCTCTCGCGGACTCCGTCGCCCAGGCGCGGGGAGGCCGGCGCCCTCCGGTCGTGTCTCAGAGGGCGGGGGACATCGTGGGAGACCACGCGGTTCTCCTCGCCGGCCCGCATGAGCGCCTCGAGATCGTCCATCGCGCGCACGCGCGGGCGCTTTTCGCCCGCGGCGCGCTTGACGCCGCCCTCTGGCTCTCCAACCGCCGTCCCGGTTTCTACGGCATGGAGGATATGCTCGGATGAGGCTGTCGGAGGCGGTTTGGAAGGCGGATGAGTGGCTGCGGGGGCTCTTGGAGCCCGAGATTCCGCCCGAGGCGCCGCGATACGATCCCGTCCATCTCGCTCAGGTTCTCGTCGGCTTCCTCGCCTCCATCGGGGCCCTCTACTGGCTCTTGTGGACGCTGCTCGTCTATCAGGGCGGCCTCTATCAAAAGATCGGCGGCCTCGCCAAGCTTGCGATGGGGCGGGCGACCTTCAAGAGCCTCGGCTATGAGGGGCCCTGGGCGATGGGGGTGTTCGAGGGATGGATCGGCAACGTGGGCGCGCTTGCCGTCTCGATTTTGACCCTCGCCTTTCTCCACCGTCTCTACATGGACGCCGATCGCCGCGCCCCAAAGACGCCGCCGCCGTCTTGAGAGAGCCGGTTCCTTTAATGACATGAGGCGGATGGCTACGATATTGGTAGGAGGGTCGGCGCCTTCCAAACTGAAGCTTTTGCCGCGCACGAAGATTGTCTCCTTTGAAAATCGCGGCGGCGGAGTCGTCGTCACGCTCGTGACCGAACTTTCGGCGATCGGGCTCTTAATCGAGATCAAAAGGCTTCCGTCAGGGCGCCGGATCACCCTCCTCGGGTACGGGGGCCGACGGCCCCGCGGGGCTTGGTTTTAGGCCGCCCTCAAGAACTGTTAAAATGCTGGCGCACCATGGCACCCCTGCGCACCGTCGCGTCTTTTGGGGAGATGAAAAGACGCCGAAAACCCATCCGCGGCCTGCATGTCTTCGACGCCCCCCAAGCCCGGGCGGCCATGGCCGCCAAGGCTGATTTCCTTCTCGTGAGCACCCTCGTGGGGCCCAAGCGCCTGGGCTATGAGAGCGCGCTTCCCGTGACCTTGGATGAGATCCTCCACCACGCCAAAGCCGTCAAGCGCGCCGCGCCCCAAGCCTTCCTCGTCGCCGGGATGCCGTATCTTGCCGGCGAGATCGAGCCCAAGGAGGCTTTGCGCGCGGCGGGCCGGCTCGTCAAGGAAGGCGGCGCCCACGCGGTCAAGGTGGAGGGCGGGATCGAGGCGGGAGCCGTCATCAAGGAGCTTTTGCGCTGCCAGATTCCGGTGCTGGGCCACTTGGGCTTGACTCCCCATTCCGAGAACCGCTGGGGGGGGATCGCGCGGCGAGGGGAGAGCCAGACGGAGGCGGAGAAGCTTTTGACCGAGTCCCGGGTGATCGAGGGCTCGGGGGTCTTCGCGCTCCTGGTCGAGAGGATCGAGAAGAATCTCGCTCGGATGATCGCGAAATCGCTTCAGGTGCCGGTGCTGGGCGCCAACGGCGAGCCGGGCCTCGACGGCTCGGTGCTCGTCGCGCAGGACGATCGGGGGGCACGGCTCCGGTGACCATGGCGGTCCCGCATATTTTCTGGTGGCTGGCGGCCTTCGCGGTCCTGGTGCCGTTGGTTGGCTATTGGGGCGCCGGGATCGTGCTTCATCCGCCCAGCATGAGCCCCATGGCGTATTTCCCCGAGAACTACGGCCTTCGCTACGAGAAGACCTCCTTTAAGACCTCGGACGGACTGACGCTTCGCGGCTGGTTGATACCCTCGGCGAAGGGAGAGAGCGCCCCGACCATCCTCATGTGCCACGGCTGGGGGGATAACAAGGGAGAGCTCCTGGATGAGACCCATTTCTTGGTTGAGAAAGGCGGCTACAACCTCTTTTACTACGACAATCGTTCCCATGGTGAGTCCGATGGGAAGATCACGACGATGGGGGTGCTCGAACTCATCGACCTCGAGGCCGCGGTCAAGCACCTCTCCGAGACCCGTCCCTCGGCCATCGCGCGCCTGGGCGCCTTCGGGCTTTCAATGGGGGCCTCCGTCCTGGCGATGGCCCTGGGCCGCCATCCCGAGATTCGCGCCGCGGTGCTCGACAGTCCCTTCCCTTCCTATAGAAGGGTCGTACGGCGCTGGGCCTGGAACAAGTTCCGCGCGCCCTACGTCCCTTTCGTCTGGGCGACGCTCGAGATGCTCAAATGGCGCGCCGGGAACGGCGAGATCGATCGCTACAGTCCCATGAACTTCATCGGCCAGGTCAAGGACAGGCCCCTTTTCTTCATCGCGGGCGGACAGGACACGCTGATGCCCGTCGAGGACGTGAAGCTCGTCTACGACGCCGCCAACGGATGCCCCAAGGAATTCTGGGTCGTTCCCGAGGCCGAGCACGGCAAGTGCCACGAGGCCGCCGGCCCCGAATACGAGTCCCGAGTCCTAGCCTTCTTCGAGAAGAACCTTTGAACCCGAAGCGACGGAAGTTTTGGGTGGATGGGGGGCTCCAGGGTGAGATCGTGGCGGTCATCCTGCTGCTCGTCCTGGCTACCCTCGCGATTGCGGGGGTGAGCGTCGTGAAGGGACTCGGCGAGGCGGCCACCCGATCGAGCGTCACCTATCACTCGATCGACTGGACCTTGAAGGCGATTCGCGGCCCCCTGGTGCTCGCCTGGGCGATCGCGGTCCTCGCCGCGGGTCTCGTGGGGCTTCTGTGGTCTCAACGCCTTGCGGCCCCCCTGCGCGTCCTGTCGGCCGCCTTTGAAAGGCTTGGCGAGGGGCGCTTCGCCGGCTCCCTGCGCGTGCGCTCGACCGATGCCCACCGGGAGCTCATCAATGAATTTTCCAGAATGGAGTCGCGTCTTCATGGGATGCTCTCCGAGGAGCGCGAGCGTGCCGGGCTCTTGAGCCGCGATCTCGACGAATTGGCGGCGATGCGCGAGGAAGGCTCCTCCGAGCGCGAGCGGATTTTGGGGCTGGCCCGGGACGCGCGGGCGCTGTTAGGACGGTTCCAACTTTGATAGGATGTGGGCCTGGGACTTTTGGTCCCCGGGATCCTTCCCTAAAGGGCCCTTTGCGGCCAGCCCCGGGACGGGGCATCCTTGTCTTTTTGGCGTTCGCCCGTTATACTCATGGTTGAATTGAAAGAAGATCCCGTGTCGAAGTGTGTTTTCTGCGGCATCATAGGCAAGAAGTTGAAGGCGACGTTCATCCACGAGGATCCGCGGGCCGTAGCGTTCAAGGACGTCAATCCGAAGGCGCCGACGCATGTCTTGGTCGTGCCGCGACGGCATTTGGCGAGCCTCTCCCAGGCGACGGAGTCGGACGAGGGATTGCTCGGACATCTCCAATTGCTGGCGGCGAACTTGGCGCGCCAATTGGGAATCGATTCCGGTTTCAGGCTCGTGGCCAACAACGGCCGCGGCGCCGGACAGACGGTCGACCACTTGCATTATCATTTGTTGGGCGGTCGGCCGATGCAGTGGCCTCCGGGTTAAGCCAGGTGGCACGCGGCAGCAAAAGGGGGTGAATTTCAACACGCATGGTATTTGTCAAGGTTCGTGAAGGCGAGCCGATCGAGGACGCGCTGCGGCGCTTCAAGCGCGAGTGCGAGCGCAACGGCATCCTGCGCGAGATCAAGCGGCGGGGGCATTACGTCTCCCCGGGGATCAAGCGCAAGCTGAAGGCCATCGAGTCGCGCCGCAAGACGCGGCGGATGCAGTCCCGTCGGCGGCGGAGCTTCTAATCATAGGAGAGACCGCGATGCTGACCCAGGACGTCCGCGAGGAGATCCGCCAAAAGCTGGACTTGGCGGCCCTCGCGGGCGAGTATATCCCGCGCCTGGAGCGCGCGGGGTCGCGCCTGAAGGGTCTTTGCCCGTTTCATGGGGAGAAGACCCCGTCCTTCTTCATACATCCGGAGCGGCAGATGTACCACTGCTTCGGATGCGGAGAGGGCGGGGACGTTTTTGACTTTATCATGAAAATGGAGAACTTGAGCTTTCCGGAGGCGATCGAGCGCTTGGCCGCCAAGGCGGGCGTCACGGTCACCCGCGCTCCCATGACGGGGCACGACCGGGAGCGCCGGGCCGCCAAGGAGTCCCTCGCTTTCGCGGCGCGCTTCTACCACGAGTTCTTGCTCGGAAAAGAGCCCGCCGCCGAGACCGCGAGGAAGTACTTCGAGAGCCGCCGGGTCTCCGCGGAGATGATCAAGCGCTTTGGTTTGGGCTACGCTCCCGGCGGGGGGAGGCTCTTGAAGGCCTTGGCCGCGAAGGGGGCCGCCGTCGAGGCGGCCTTGAAGGCCGGGGTCGCGGTCAAGGCCGCCTCCGGAGGAGCCGTGCGCGAGTATTTCTTCAACCGGGCGATCTTCCCGATCCGCGACGCGAAGGGGGAGGTCGCGGGCTTTGGCGGTCGGGTGCTGGGTGATGGGGAGCCCAAGTACCTCAATTCGGCGGACTCCCCCTTCTTTTCGAAGCGCCGCGTCCTCTATGGGCTCTGGGAAGGCATGAAGGCCTTGCGCGAGGCGAAGACAGCTCTTTTAATGGAAGGCTATCTCGACGTCATCGCCGCGCACCAGGCGGGCTTCGAGAACTCCGTGGCCCCCCTGGGAACCGCCTTCGCCCCGGAGCACGCCCAGCTTTTGAAGCGCTACGTCTCCTCCGTCACGATCGTCTTCGACTCGGATTCGGCGGGTGCCCGCGCGAGCCTGCGCGCGGCGGACATCCTTGTCGAGGCGGGGCTCTCGCTCAAGATCGCGCAGGTCCCCTCGGGCAAGGACCCGGACGAGTTCCTCAAAATCCGGGGGGCCGAGGCTTTTCGCGAGGTGTTGGCTTCGGCCCAGGATTTCGTCGATTTCAAGATCGGCATCCTCTCGAAGGGCCGAGCGGCTCTTTCCCCCGAGGAGAAGTCGGCGATCTCCCGCGAGGTCATCGCTTCCATTAACCGCTTCCCCGACGAGGTCATGAAAGACGAGTGGACGCGCCGGCTCTCCCAGAGGCTTTCCATTTCGGAGGCGGCCGTGCGCCGGGAAGCGGGGCGCGCCGCGCGGGGCGCCCCGGCCCAGGCCTCCCCGACCGCTCCCGCGGTCGCGGTGGCAGCGTCGCCCCTGGACCCCGACCGCTCGATCCTCCTGTTTATCCTGCAGGAGCCGAAGCTCGCGGAGGGACTGCGCCCGGCCGATTTCACGACGGAGAAATCCCGCCGGCTTTGGGAAGAGCTTTTGAAGCTCAAGCCCTATGAGCCCGGCTGGTCCGCGAGGCTTCTTGACGCCCTTCCGGGCGAGGATCGCCAGTCCGCGAGCGCGATGCTCGTCGCCTCCGCTCAGGGCTTCGCGCGGCGTCCCGAGGAGGAGCTGTTCAAGATTTTGCGGCGTCGACGGGCCCAGGCGAGAGTGAGGGAGATCGAGGCTCTTCTCTTCGCCCCGGGCCGCTCTCGCGCCGCCGATACCCGCCTACAGGAGGAGTACCACCAGGCGCTTCGAGACCTAAAAGGCACGGGCAAGTGAACCAAACAGAGGTAACAACAACCATAATGAACGACAGCAACCATGTCATGCGAAACTTGGTCGAGATGGGAAAGGAGCACGGATTCCTGACGCTGGAGCAGATCAGCCGCTCCCTTTCCTCGACCCGGATGAAATCCGAGCAGGTCGACGAGCTCATGAGAACGTTGGACGAGCTCGGCATCGAGGTCGTGGACCGCAAGAAGCCCCAGGCGGCGCCGACTTCGGGGCGGGAGCGCTTCTCCGAGGAATGGAGCTCCGGCGGGGACGTGTCGAACTCGATGAGGATGTACCTCTCCGAGATGGGGCGCGTGCCGCTCTTGAACCGCGAGGAGGAAGTGACGCTCGCCCGCAACGTGCGCGAGCGCGAGCGGGAGCTGCGCCTGCTCGTCCTCGAATCCCCCGTCGCCATGCGCGAGATCCGCAACTGGGAGAACCTGATCGCCCAGCAGGAAATGACCCCCAAGGAGCTCATGCCCCGAGGGCGCAAGACCGCCTCCGAGCTCGCCGGGATGCGGCGCAAGATGAAGCAGGTCGCGCAGTACATCGCCCAGTCGGAGAAGGCGATGGACGGCATGCGCGAGAAGCTCAAAAAGCCGACGCTGTCTCCCGCGCAGAGGCTCCAGATCAACAAGGCGATCGAGAAGCGCCACCGCGACGTCGTCCTCAAGATCGTGGGCTTGAACCTCAACCAGGACAAGGTCAAGCGCCTGACCAACAAGATCAAGAACCTGGCCGGAAAGATCCGCGAGATCAAGGAGGAGTTGGAGCGCTACAAGAACCGCTACGGCTTCTCCTACGAGGAGCTCGCGGGCTTCTACCGGCAGATGAAGCGCGGCAAGCTCCGCCCGGCCGCCTTCAAGGCGAAGACGGGTTTTTCCCCGCAGGCCTTGGACGCCGCGATGGAGAATATGAAGGACTTGAGCGAGCGCATGGAGCGCAACCAGCACACGCTCCCCATCCCGATCGAGAAATTCCTCGATCTCGAGAACAAGATCGTCACGCTCGAGGAGACGATCTTGGGCGACAAGCTCAAGCTCATCAAGGCGAATCTGCGTCTCGTCGTCTCGATCGCCAAAAAGCACGTCAACTCCAACCTCGAGCTCTCGGACCTCATCCAAGAGGGGGGGCTGGGGCTCATGAAAGCCGTCGAGAAGTTCGAGTACAAGAGGGGCTTTAAGTTCTCGACCTACGCGACGTGGTGGATCCGGCAGTCGATCAACCGCGCGATCGCGGACCAGGCGCGCACGATCCGCATCCCGGTGCACATGAAGGAGCTCATCGCGAAGCTCACCAAGGTCGCGCGCCGCTTCCGGCAGGAAAACGGGCGCGATCCGGCGCTGGCGGACTACACGAGGGCGCTGCACATCTCGATGGACAAGGTCAAAAACGTCCTCAAGATCATGCAGGAGCCCGTGTCCCTGGCGACCCCCCTGGGGGAGGACGACGACTCCTACCTCGAGGACTTCATCGAGGACAAGTCCGGCCCGGCGCCCTCCAACATCGCGACGGACTATATGCGCAAAGCCGAGGTGGAGAAAATCCTCTCGACTTTGACCGACCGCGAGGCGAAGGTGATTAAGCTTCGCTTCGGCATCGACACGGGCTACCCCCGCACCTTGGAGGAGGTGGGCCGGGTCTTCCGCGTGACGCGAGAGCGCGTGCGGCAGATCGAGGCCAAGGCGGTGCGCAAGCTTCGCCATCCCTCGCGCTCCAAGCCCCTGAGGGACTACCTGAACTAAAGGATTCGGGGAGCGCGGATGCTTTGGGAGGGGGAAAGACGCGGTTCGGGCGCCAGGCTCGTGGGCTTGGCGCTCGCCCTCGCGGGGCTCCTGATCCTGGGCGTCAAGCTCGCTCGCCGCGGGCTTCTGCCTGGTTTTCAGGGGAAATCCTCGGCCACCGCGCTGGCCCCATCGGCCGCTTCGGGAGCGTCCGGTGCGGAATCTCAGGCGCCCGATGTCCCGGTTGAGCGCGCGGTGTCGAGCATCCCGCCCGCCCAGGCGCTCAAGGTCGTCCGCCGCCCCCGCGCCGCCCCTCCCGTCCCCCCTCCTTCGCGCCCTTAGAGGCGTCCTGGCGGCGCTTCAAGATGCTATGATCAGGACATGATGAGACGGATGATCGCGCTCCTGGCGCTCGCGGCCGCGGCTTGTTCGCCCCCCGCGTCGAAGGTCCCCACGAAGCAAATCCGCGCCCACGCCGAGCAGGGCCAGCAGCAACTCAATCAGGAAATCCAGACCCCGCACCCCTCGCAGCCGTAATCTCGCCGTCAAGGCCCCGATATGCGGCGCCAACGCGCCAAGGGGTATAATGGCGGGAATGACTCGCGGGGATCGAGGCGATCTGACGGCCATTGCCGTCCTGTTCGCGACCAACGTCATCTACGCCATGTCCTACGCGACGGCGAGGGTGGCGATGGAAGGGATGCCGCCCGCCTTTCTCGCCTTCGGCCGCCTCTTCATCGCGGGCTTGATTCTCCTTCCCTTATGGCGCGCCCGACCGGCGGCAGCGGCATTTAGCCGGCGGGAGCATGCGACGGCGGCCGCCATGGGGGTCGTGGGCTTCGGCCTCGCCTTTTGGCTGGGGAACCTCGGGATTTCGCTTTCCACGACGACCAACGCCGCGATCCTCGTGGTGGTCGAGCCGGTTTCCCTGATGCTTTTGGGCCCGGCGCTCTTGGGCGAAAGCCTTTCGGGCCGAGAGGCCTTGGGCGCCGCGATGGCGGTGGCCGGTTCGCTCCTTGTGGTGCTCAACGGTTTGCCCGGATCCGGCGCGTCGGTTTTCCCGCATTGGCGGGGCGACGTGCTTCTCGTCTTGACGGGAATCGCCTTTGCCTCCTACTCCCTTTGGGGCCGGCCGCTTCTGGCGCGCCATGACGCGGGGCGCGTCACCGTCTTGTCGCTTTTCTGGGGCGCGGCGGCGCTCGTGCCGCTGGTCGTCCGGGAGTGGGTGGAGGGGCTGAGGCCCTCGTGGTCCTGGCCGGTCGCGGCCGCGACGCTCTATTTGGCCGTCGCCGTCACGGCGCTCGGGTTTTTCCTGTGGAACTGGGCGCTCAAGCGCGTGGAGGCGTCGCGCGCGGCGATCACGCTCAACATCCAACCCGTCTTGGGGCCGCTCGTGGGGGTTTTGTGGCTCAAGGAACGGATAACGGCGTTCACGGCTTTCGGCGCTTTTTTGATCGTGTCGGGGCTTTTTGTCGCTTTCACCCCGAGCAGCAACGGAGCCGGGGAGAAGAATGGCGCGTACGGGATTTGAACCCGTGATCTCCGCCTTGAGAGGGCGGCGTCCTAGGCCGCTAGACGAACGCGCCGGAAATCGGCGGCCGCCGACGCCACATCTTATCAATTTGCCGCCATGTCTGTAGACGGGCTGATCCTCGCGGCCTTCCTCGCCGCCTGCGCGGCCCTGGGTCTCTGGGGGGCCAGGCTTCGCAAGGAGGGGCTCGCGGACTACGCCCTCGCGGGGCGCGGGCTCACGGTCTGGGCCTTCGTCGTCCTGCTTGTCCCGGCCTTCTATGGGGGAGTCCTGGGCGTGGGGGAGTTCTCCTGCCGGCACGGGCTCTGCGAGTGGACGGTTCTCGCCCTCCCCTATTATGTCTTTGCCGTCCTCTACGCGGTCTTTCTCGTTCCCCGGATGCGGCGGGTGGAGGGGCTCACGATCCCGGACCATCTCGGCCAGTCCTACGGGAAGCTCGCGGCGCTGTGGGGGGCCTTCCTCGTCTTCATCCTCGCCTGCCCCGCGGACGGCGCCTTGATGGGGGGGACGCTTATGTCTTACGTCCTTGGGATTCCGAGGTCCTGGGCGATGGCGTTGACGCTCCTGGTCGCCTTCGGCCTGCTGCGCCGCGGGGGGCTGCGCTCCGAGTTATGGGCGGGGACGCTGCAGTTTCTCTTCATGTTCGGGGGCTTCGTCCTTTTGGTGGCGGCCGTGATCTCGCGGGCCGCCTGGAAGCCCGCTCTTTCGGGACTTCCCCGCGGCTTTTTGAGCCTGGGCGGGGACCTCTCTTGGCGGCAGCTCGCCGCCTGGTGGCTCATCGCCCTTTGGACATTCGTCGACCCGACCCTCCACCAGAGGGTCTTGGCGGCGGAGAGCGTCCGAAGCGCAAGGCGCGGGCTTCTAATCTCCGTCTTGTTCTGGGCCTTTTTCGATCTCATGACGGTCTCGGCGGGAGTCCTCTCCCGGGCGCTTTTCCCGGCGATCCGGGACCCGCTCTGGGCCTACCCGACCTTGGCCGCGGCCTACCTGCCCTCTATTTTGCGGGGGCTTTTCTACTGCGGCCTCCTGGCCTCGATACTGGCCTCGACGCAGGCGAAGGCCCTGATATCCTCCTTGAGCCTCGGGAAGGATCTCGTGGGTTCGATTCAAGGCGGCGACGAGCGCGCACTCGAGCTCCTCGCGCGCCGGTCCTTCCTTATCGTGGGCGTCGCCGCGTGGTGGCTCGCCTCGCGCGTTCCCTCGGTCGTTATGCTGTGGTACGGGCTTGGAAGCGCGGTGATCCCGGCGATGGGCCTTCTTCTCTTGGGGGCGTACGCGCCGCGCTTTCGCGTTCCGGAGCGATGGGCGGTGTTTGCCTCGGCCTCGGGCTTTGTGATCTCAGGCGGCTGGGCCGCGGCCCAATACTTCTATGCGTTCAACCCCTGGGGGCTCGATCCCCTGCTTCCGGGGCTCCTGGCCGCCGGGGGATTATGGGGCGCCGGGCTTTTTTCCCGACGCGCCGTCCGTTGATTTTCCCGGCTGTGAAAAGGCCGTGACGGTGAAAGTCTCGATCCGCGTCTTGGGGTCTTTCCAGCAATCCCGCGCAAGGCCCGCCTTCTCGGCGCAGAGCTCCCCTAGAAACGCCTCTTTTTGAGGAAGCTTCTCCCAAACCTGGGGCAAAAAGACTCCGGAGTTTCCAGCGGCGCTTAGGATGACGCCCTCCCCGCGATGGACCTGTCCGGCATCCATGACGCGGCGCGGGAGGCTCAGGATCGAGATCTCAAGATCGATGCGCGGGAGCTCCGAAGGCCGCACCGGGGTAAAGCGAGGGTCCTTGGCGCCCGCGAAGGCGGCGTTGTGGATGACGGAAAGCAAAAGGGGTTCGCGGGGCTCGAGGCCCCCGATGCAGCCGCGAAGAGCGCCTTTTTCGGTCAGGGTGACGAAGCTCGCGGCGGGAAGATTAAAGAGGGGATTGTCGTCGGGCATCTGGGCCGCCGGAGGCGCCCCGCTGAGGGCCTGTTTCTCGAGAGACTCCCGCGCCGCGCGCAGGAGAGTCGACTTCTCCTTGGCGTCGAGCTTCTCGAAGGGCCAGGGGGGCGGCGTGCGCTTTCCGGTCTTGACGAAGGCCGCGGCCGCGTAGCCGACGACGCGCTCCGTGCCCGCGGCGGGGAGCGCCGTGAAGGAATTCGCGTGGCCCAGGGCCCGGACCCGGTCGGCGCCGAGGGCCGAGGCCGCGGACATGACGGCGGTCACGGCCGCCTGCCCGCAGTAGGTGACCGCGAGATGGGGGACCCCTTGGCGGGTCCAAAGCTCGCCTGCCAGCCAGAAATAGCCCGGCCGCAGGGTCTCCAAGGCCCGGAGCGTCGTCTGATCGACCGCGTCGTCGAAGGCGGCGGGAGGGTAGTGCGACTGATCCGAGGAGGCGACGATCAGGACGCGGCGCTTCGTCCCTTGGAGCGCCTTGGCGACCGCCGCGCCGACGGCCTTCGCCGTTTCGAGATCGTCCGTGTTCATGAGCAGGCCCACGAGGGGGATCTTGCCCAGCCGCTCCTGGAGGAAAGGCAGTTCGACTTCGATCGAATGTTCGCGCGCGTGGGCCTCCGGATCCGGGACGATCAGGGAGGATGCCTGCATGAGGCTCTTGGCCAGGGCTTTGTCGTAAGGGAAGTATCCCTCGGGCGTGCCGTAGTCGCCGGGATAGAGCGCCGCGCCGGGGATGGCCTTGTAATGCCCGGTCCCGATCACGAGGATCGCGTCATAATCCCCGCGGTTGACGGCCTTGAAAGCTCTCGCGGCGGTGGGGCCCGAGAACTCAAGCCCCGCGTGGGGGACGAGGATCGCGGCGAGCGTTCCCTCGAGCTTGGGCTTGGGGGCGCCGGCGAGATCCTTGCGGACCATGGCTTCAAGCTTGGAGGGTTCGGCCGGATAAAACGTACCCGCCACCGCCGGCGCCCTTTTAAGTTCACTCGCCGCCGCTGCGGCCGATATAAAAAGAAGAATCGCCGCGAGGCTGGCGGGTGGCGCGGGCGCGCGGCGCTTCCCATGGCCGCGAAACAAAAAATTAATCACGTCGAAATGTTTGCGTAACCGGATTCGGGTAGGATCATCATTGACGTTCACAACAACGGGATCGCATCAAGATTCGACAACAGTCACCGCACCCCCTCGGACCCCGCCCCGGCCCCCCTCCCGGCCGGGGCGGCAACATTTTGGGACTCCGAGACGAGGAGCTGGCCGCAGGCGCCGTGGATGTCCCGGCCCAGGTTTTGCCGCAGCGTCACCGCGAGTCCTTCCTTTAGGAGCGCGGCCTGGAAGCGGCGTATCTCCGGCTCGGGAGTCGCGGCGTGCCCCGGGACCGCCGCGTTGTAGGCGATGAGGTTGACGTGGAGGAGGGGGAGCGGCCCGCAGGACTTCGCGAAGCGGACGAGAGCCCGCGCGTTTTGGGGGGAGTCGTTTCGCCCTTGAAGCATGACGTATTCAAGGAAGATTTTCCTATTCGTCGCCTTGAGATAGTCCCGGAGGGCCTGGGCGAGAGCCTTCAAGGGGTAGGCCTTGTTGAGCGGGACGAGCGGCGCGCGTAAGCCGTCCTCCGCCGCATGGAGGGAGAGCGCGAGGTTGATCTGGGGGAACTCTCGTCCGAAACGCGCGATCTTGGGCGCCACCCCCGAGGTCGAGACCGAAATGCGCCGTGCCGCCATGGCGAACTGCCTCTGATCGGTGAGCCGCCGCAGGCTCTCCGCGACGGCGTCGTAGGCGTTGAAGGGCTCCCCCATCCCCATGTAGACGACGTTGGTGAGGGAGCCCTCGATCCCATGGCATCCGATATGCTGGCGCCAGAAAAGCACTTGGTCCGCGATTTCCTCCGCCGAGAGGGAGCGTGCAAATCCCATGAGCCCCGTCGCGCAGAAAGAGCAGCGGATCGCGCAGCCGACCTGCGAGGAGATGCAGGTCGTGAGCCTCGCGGGGGAAGGCTTGAGGAGCACGGTTTCGATCAGGCGTCCGTCCGCCAGCCGGAGAACGGCCTTGCGGGCGCGGCCGTCCCGGGATATCTCGAGCCGATCCTGGGAGACGCTCAGGATGGGAAGCTCCCGCGAGAGACGCTGCCTTAAAGCCGGAGGCAGCGTCGCGATCTCGTCATAGGAGGAGACGTGGTCCTTGAAGACCGCCTGGCGTATCTGCGCGGCGCGGTACTTGGGCTCTCCGTTCTCTTCGAGCCACGACTCCAGCTTGGCGACGTCCATGCCGTCTCTAACCCCCGCCCCCGGACCCCTGCCTCCCGTATTGATGGACCCACTCGGCCAGAGCCCGGACGTTGTCCGGCGGGGTCTGGGGGAGGATGCCGTGGCCCAGGTTGAAGATGAAGCCCCGCCGGCCTGATGCCTGGCGCAGGATGCGGAGCGCCGCCTTCTTGAGCACGGGGCGGGGGGCGAGCAACAGGGCGGGGTCGAGATTTCCCTGGACGGCCTTGCCCGGAAGGCGCCGGAAGGCCTCGCCGATGTCGATTCTCCAGTCGATCCCGATCACGCCCGCCCCCGCGCTGGCGAAGTCCTCGAGGAAGCCCGAGGCGCCGGAGCCGAAATAGATGAGGGGGACGCCGAGTCCCTTGAGCCCGGAGAACAGCCGTTTCGTCGCCGGGAGGACGCCGGCGCGGTAATCCTCGGGGGAAAGCGCTCCGGCCCAGCTGTCGAAAATCTGGATCGCCTGGGCGCCGGATGCGGCCTGCATCCTGAGATAGGAGAGGGTCACGCGCACGATCCGTTCCATGAGGTTGGTCCAGGCCCCGGGATTTTCCCGCAGGAACGCCTTCGTAAGCAGGAAGTCCCGTGAAGGGCCACCCTCGATCATGTAGCTCGCGAGCGTGAAGGGCGCGCCCGCGAAGCCGATCAGGGGGACCTTGCCGTCCAACTCCCGGCGCGCCAAGCGGATGGCCTCGCCCACGAAGGCGAGGGACTCCCCCGCGGGACGGGAGGCGAGCCGCTTGAGATCCGAGGGGCGGCGGATGGGGCGTTCGATTCGCGGGGCGGGAACAAATGACAGGCGCAGGCCCATCGCCTCCAAGGGGAGCAGGATGTCCGCGAAGATGATCGCCGCGTCGAGAGCGAACTTCCGGATGGGCTCAAGCGTCGCCTCGCAGGCGAGCTCCGGCGTCTTGGCGATGTCGAGGATCGAATGGCGGGTCCTGAGCGCGCGGTAGCCCGGCAGGTAGCGCCCGGCCTGGCGCATGAACCAGACCGGCACGGCGTCGACGTCGCGGCGCGCGCAGGCGCGAAGGAAGCGGCTCTCCAACGAGGGAGGGGGGCTCTTCACCCGGTTATTGTAGCGGAAACGACCGTGCCGCTACGAGGCGAGAAGCGTGTCGGCCGTGCGCAGGATTTCGATCACGGCATCGGGCGTCCTCGCGGTTAGGAGGCGCTTGCGCAGGTTCTCGTTCATCGCGAGCGCCGCGATGCGGCTCAAGAGCTTGAGCTGGACCACCGGGTAGCCCGCCGGGGAAAGGACCAGGAAGACGAGCCGCACCGGAACGCCGTCCGGAGACTGGAGGGAAAGGGGGTGGGAGAGCCTCGCGAAGGCGATCAGCGGGCGGGTGAGCCCCGGCAACCTCGCGTGGGGGATGGCGATGCCTCGCCCGACGGCGCTTGAGAGCTTGGCCTCCCGTTCCCACAGGAGCCGGAACGCCTCCGCGGCGTTCAAGCCCGGCATTTTGGCCTTGAGGGGTTCCAGAAGCTCCCGGTAGAGGGACTTCCTGTCGGCGGCCTCGACGCGCAGGCGAACCGACGCGTTGGCGAGGGCCTCGGTGAGGAGGAGCGAGCCGTCCGCCGCGTCGAACTCGTCTTTGATCTCCCCCACGAGCTCCTCCATGAGATCCTCCAGCGTGACGAGCCCGGAGACGCGCCCGGAGGCGTCGCGCGTGAGGGCGAGGTGGATGCCCTTGTCCGGGAAAATCTTGAGGAGCTTTTCCAGGAATTCCGTCTCCTCCACGTAGGAAAGGGGGCGCATCAGGGACCGCCAGTCGATGGTCCCCGGCGCGGCGGGGAGCAGAGCCACGTCCTTGAGGTGGATGAGGCCCAAGGAAGAATCCAAGCCTTTCTCGCAGAGAGGGTAGCGCGTGAAGCGCCGGTCGCGGATGATCTCGAGGTTCTCATCCTGGGATTTGGCGAGGGAGAGGTAGGCGATCTTGTCGCGCGGCACCATGACTTCCAAGACCTTGGCGCCCCCCAAGTCGAAGAGATTCTCGAGAAGGAGAAGCCTTTCGAGGGGAAAGCCGCTGCGCTCCTGGGTTTCGCCGATGAGAACCCGGAGCTCCTCTTCCGAGACGGCGGATTCGGGATCCGCGGCCTTGAGCCCGAAGGGCTTGAGGAAGAGCCTGGAGCAGGAGGACATGAAGGCGGTGGGGAGCCGCGCGATCCAGGCCGCGCTCATCAAGGGATAGGCGCCCCAGAGGGCCGCGCGCTCGGCCATTTGGATGCCGAGGGTGCGCGGGACGAGTTCTCCCAGAACGATATTCGTCCAGGAAAGGGCGCCCAGCGTGAGCGCCAGGGAGAAAAGATGGAGGAATCGCGGGTTCAGGGGGAGATGCCGGGCCTCGAGGAAACGCGACATCGCGCCAGCCAGCGCCGGGGCGCCCACCCACCCCAGAATGAGCGAGATCGTCGCCAGGTAGACCTGGATCGCCGCCAAGTACTCGTCGAGGTTCTGGATCATCGCGAGGACGATCTCGGCCGGACGGTGCCGCCCCCGGCGTATGAGCAGCTCGAGGCTCGAGGGGCGCACGCGCACGAGCGCGAACTCCACCGCGACGAAAAGCGCGTTGAGAGCGATGAGCCCTAGCGCGAGGAGAGCGACCAGCATTCGTTGGCGTGCGCGAGGAGGGATCGGTCCGTTTGGGCGCGCAGGATGAAGCCCCGGACCTCGGGGCTCGACCAGGCGGCTTTCGCCTTCTCCCAGGCCGTGGCCAGGGAGTCCTCCCTCAAATCCGCGGCCGCGAAGGGGAGGGCGTTCAAGAGCTTGACCTTGCCGTCCGGGACGACGAGCATCATCGCCTGGGGGCTTTCAAGCCGGGTTTTCATCTCGACCAGGATGTCCCAGGGATAGACGGAAAGCCGAGCGCGCTTCCTAGGCCCGCTCTCGGCGGCCTTCAAGGCCGCGACGCAGGAGAGCCAGTCCTCATCCGATAGGGCGAGCCTCTCCCAGTCGAGCGCCGCCCGGCCGAGCCGCATCAAGGGCCCCGTGACGAAGACGCGGGCGCCCAGCCTGGAGGCGAGCTCGTAGGCGCGAGGGGCCTCGGCGACGTTGAGCTTGGTCGGGATGAAGACGGCCTCGGGCTCGAGCCCCGCCGCCGAGAGCCGCTCGATGGTCTTGACGACGTCCCGGAAGCGGCTTCCGGGACGCAGCGCCTCGTGGACCTCGGCCGTCGCGCCGTCGAGGCTGATCTGGATCGAGGCGGGCTTGAGTTCCTTCAAGCGCGAAAGCGCCCTCTCGTCGATCAAGAGCCCGTCCGTCTCTATTTTAAGGAGAGTGCCTCCGGAGACGAGGGTCTCGAAAACGTCCCAGACGTGAGGAACCCCGAGAGGCTCTCCGCCGCCGAAGGCCGCGTAGGGGATGCCCATCTCGCAGGCCTCCCGCGCCACGCGGACGGCCTCGTCGCGGGAGAGCTCGCGCTTCCAGGAGCGCTCGGGGCCGGATTCCTCGCAGCAGTGAAGGCAGCGGCAGGCGCAGCGGTTGGTGAGCTGCCAGGCCATAAAGAGGGGGGAGCGATAGTCTCCTACCGTCTCCCCCCTCCGACGGCTCACGTGAAGCGGATGTAGGGCTGCGCCATGACCCGCTCGGAAACCTCCTCCATCTTGGGGGTTTCCCAGGCCAGCTTCGGCGCCGCTTTCTTCTCCGCCACGTTCTTCGTGTCGTTCATGCTGTCTCCTTTCCGGTGGGAACGCCATCCGGAAAATCGTTCGAGAGGGGGACCCAGGCGTGCGAGCGCACCGGATCGCCGAGGAAGACGCCTTCTCGGGCGACGCGATCCACATCCGCGCGGACGCGGGAATGGAGCCAGGCCTTTTGATAGGCGGCCCAGGCCTCCGACACGGACTGCGTTCTGAGATCGGCGACGGCGTGGGACATCCCGCCCGAAAGCGCCACGCGGCCGTCCGGCAGGATGAAGAGCGTCCCGGGCGGTTCCGCGGCGCGGCCGGCGAGGTCCTCCTCCAAGGAAAAAGGCTCGTAGCAGAGTTCGAGGCGTCCCGCGAGCTCCTCCCGGTGGCGGTCCAATTTTCTTCGGAAATCGGCGTATTGCTCGTCGGAGGGGCGCAACCGCTCCCAAAGGAGCCGCGCCCGTCCGACCGCCATGAGCTTTCCCGTGTTCAACCGGAAGGCGCCGAGGGAAAGCGCGAGCTCGATCACTCGCCCGGCCTCGCGGATGTTGAAGGCCGCCGGGGCGAACGTGATCTCAAGCGGCATGCCGTGGGCGCGCACGAGAAGGCAGGCGCCGACGGCCTTATCGAGGCTGGCGCCGGGACGCATCTTCCCGTAGGTCGGCTCCGTCGCGCCGTCGAGGCTTATTTGAACGGAGCGGATGGGAAGCTCGGAAAGCCTCGCGGCCATCTCCTGGGTGAGGGTCTGGCCGTTCGTTTCGATCTTAAGCCAGCAGCCGCCCCGGCCCAGCCGCTCGGCCGTCTCAAGGAAGTGAGGCACGCGGGTGGGCTCCCCGCCGCAAAGCATCACGTAGGGAATCTGGGCTTGGGCGAGGCGGTCCGCGAGCTCCAGCGCCTCCTCCCGCGAGAGCTCCCCCGGCATTTTCCGGCCGGGGGCGGAGAGCGTGCAGCAGTGAAGGCAGGCGAGGTCGCAGTCGTGCGTGAGCTGCCACGCGGCCATGAGGGGGGTGGCGTATTCGGAGATTTTCACGGTTTGATCACGACGGCGAGGGCGAGCGTCCCCGTGCCGACCAGGTAGCACAGGACGATGTATTTGACGGCGGGGATGAAGAGCTTGGGCGTGTCGAAAGTCTTGAAGGCCGAGCGGGCGCTTAAAAAGAGGAAGGGGAGCCCCAGCAATCCCGCCGCGATGGAAGCCGGCGGCAGGAGCCCGAACCGGGGCGCGGCGATCATGAGGCCCAAGGCGCAGGCCGCGGCGGCGAGGTAGAGCGCGACGCCTCCCTTGCGCCCCAGGCGCACGACGAGGTTTTTCTTCCCGACCAGGCGGTCCTGGTGGAAATCGGGAATCTCGTTGACGACCGCCAGGGCCCCGATGAGGAGCGCCGGCACCATCGAGGCCGCCAGCGCCCGCGGGGAGAAGCGCTGGGTCTGGAGGTAGAGGGAGCCCATCGTCATCCAGGGGCCGTAGGAGAGCGCGATCATGATCTCGCCCAGGCCGCGGTAGGCCCAGCGGATCGGGGGGCCGACATAGAAGAGCGCGGCCAGGCCGCCCAGGCCCATATAAAGGAAGACCGGCGCCCCGCGCGCGAGGCCGAGCCAGAGCCCCACGCCCGCGGCCGCGGCGAAGGCGACGAGGCCCAGCCAAAGCATCCAGGTGGGGATGACTTCGTCGTCGTTCGGATTGAAGACCCGGTCCGTCCCCATCCGGGCGTCGAAGTATTCGTTGAAGGACTCGACTCCCAGCACCGAGAAGCCGATGCCCAGAAGGCCGATCCAGAAATAGCGGGGATGGAAAACCCCTTCCTGCCCGTAGGCCCACGCGGCCCCGAGCATATACGGCAGCAGCCCCGCGTACAGAAAGAAGCGGTAGCGGACGAGGCTCGCTAGCTTGCCAAATCCACCCATTGATGAAGGCCGGCGATGACGCCGGGGTCGGCCTCGAGCTTGGAGACGAACTCGGAGACCTTGGGGCTTTTCCAGGCTTGAAGGAAGTTCCTCCAGACCTTGGGGAGGCTCTCGAGGCGCAGGTCCCCGCAGATGAAGGGGAGGGCGTTGATGAGCTTCACCTTGCCGTTGGGCAGGATGATGAAGAGGGCGGCGGGGTTTTCGAGGCGGTAGCGGAGCTCCTCCAGGATCCCCATCTCGTGGAAATAAACCCGCATGCGGCCCTCGTACTGGACCGCCTTCTCCCGCAGGGTCTTGAAAAAGGGAGGGTAGTCCTCCTCGGAGGGGGCCGTCAGATGCCAGGTGCGCACGGCGTTTCCCGTGTACATGATCTTGCCCGAGTAGAAGCTGTAGGCCCCGAGCGTGTAGGCGAGGTCGACCGCCGCCCCGGCCTCCGAGATGTTGAACTTCGCCGGGACGAAATTGATCTCGATGGGGACCCCGGCCGCCTTCAGGTTCTTGATGCCCGAGAGCGCGGACTCATAGCGCCCCCTCACGCGCATCTTGTTGTAGGAGGCGGGCGTGGCCCCGTCCAAGGACACCTGCACGGCCTTGATGCGCATTTCTTTCAAGCGCGCGCAGTTTTCGGGCGAGAGGTAATGCCCGTTCGTCTCCACCTTGACGCCGACTCCGGCGCGGGCCAGGCGCTCGGCCATCTCGAAGAAATGGGGGTGGACCATCGGCTCCCCGCCCGAGAGGGAGACGTAGGGGACCTCGTGCTCGATGAGGCCGTCGATCACGCGGAAGGCCTCGTCGCGGGACAGCTCGTCCGGGAAGGCCTTGCCGGGCCCCGACTCCTCGATGCAGTGCAGGCAGGCCAGGTTGCATTCGTTGGTGATCTGCCAGGCGACGTAGAGGGGCGCTCCGAGATCGTCGGAAGAGGCCTGCGCGGGAGAGGGGGCGGCCTGGATCATTCGGTCAGCAATCCCTTGTCCTTGAGGCCCTCGACGAAGGCCTTGGCCTCGGACTCCATGCGGCCCGTTTTGTCGTCGTATTTGGCCTTGAGCCGGGTGATGAGATCCGCGCCGTCCGCGCCGGCCAGGAGCTCGCGCACGACGGCCGCCCCGGTGGGGCTCAGTGTGTAGACCTTCTCCGAGCGGGTCTCGAAGAGCACCGCCCCGAATTTCTCCTCGCGGAACTTGACGAAAGGCGCAAGCTTCATGGCATCCTCCTTGCGGGTGTTGAGGCATGGCGCGGCGTCCGAGGACTCGCGCTCCGAAATCTCTTCCATCTCCCGGCGGATCCGATCCCGGCTCGGGAACTCTTGGGGGCTCATGATCAGAACTCCCTGGCGGCCATCGCCTCGATGAAGGACAAAAGCATGGAGGCGGCGGGGCGGCGCGGCAGGGCGCGCGCGGCGGCGACGATGGAGGCCAGGAGCTCGGAGGCGGTCTCGCGGGCTTTCTTGACGGCCCCGGAGTCGATGACAAGCCGCGCGAGCCGGTCGATCTCGTCGTCCGGGATCTCCCGGGAGCTCGACCAGGCTTTCTCGAAGCGGGCCTTGACCGAGCTGTCCTCGAAGGCGTAGACGAGGGGCAGGGAAATCTGGCGCTGGGCGATGTCCTGGCCGGGCTTTTTGCCCAGGCGTTCGGCGCTTTGGGAGAGATCGAGGATGTCGTCGACCGCTTGGAGGAGGATGCCGGCGGAGAGCCCCAGGCGAGCCGGGTCCGCCTCCCGGAGCTCGTGAGGGGAGAGGCTTGCCAGGACCTGCCCGCACCACTCGAAGAGGGCGCCCGTCTTGCGGGAGGCGACGCCCAGATAGGCTTCCTTGGAGATCGCGGTCGAGCCGCGCAGGAACTCCTCCTGGAGCTCGCCGATCGTCATCTCGCGGACGGCGGAGACGAGGGCATTGGCGGCCTCCTGGGAGATTTCCAGCGCCTCCTCCAGGCCCTGGGAGAAGGCGAGATCGCCCAAGAGGAGGGCGACCGAGCGTCCGAAAACGGCGTTGGGAGTGGGGCTGCCGCGGCGCAGCGTCGCTTCGTCCACGCAGTCGTCGTGCAGGAGGGAGGCGTTATGCACCCACTCGATCGCGCAGGCGGCGTGCTCGCGGGCCTCTTCCGGGACTCCGAGAGCCTCGCCCAGAAGGAGCGCGAAGCGCGCGCGCAGGAGCTTCCCGTTGGCGGCGATCAACCCCGCGAGCTCGGTCCCGACCCGTCCGGAGACCCGAAGCGCCCGGGACTCAAGCCGGGAGCGGATGCCGGAGAGGGAATCGGCGCTGGTGGCGGTCGTCATGGTCAAGGCGCGGCATTATACCAAAGCTCGAGGGCGGGGGAGGTCAAAGACGGGGCCGCCTTGACGGGCCCTGCGCGGCATCGTCCGCGAGTTCCGGCGCGAGGCCGGCGCGCCGCGCCTTTGAGGACTACGCGCCCAGCAGCTCCGGCAATCGAGGCAGAGCCTCGCGCAAGGGCAGCAAATCCACGGGGCCCTCCCTCCGGCGGCGGCCCCCGTAGAGAAAAAAAGCCTTGGCCATCGGGTAGTCCTCGAGGAAGGCGCGCAGCCCCGAGAATTCGGAACTCGCGGGCCTGGCCGCGCGCTTGACCTCGATGGCCTTGATCCCCTTTTCCCCGTAGAGCACGAAGTCCACTTCCCGCCCATCGGCGGTCCGCCAGTAGTGGATCGAGTATCCCAGCCGCAGATAGTCGTTGATCGCGCGCAGCTCCTGGAAAACCAAGGTTTCCAGCGCGTGGCCCTCGATGTGCTCGGGGCGGTCCAAGGGCCCCTTCGGCCGGAGCGTCCGGTAGAGGCCTGCGTCGAAAAAATAGAACTTCGGATGCGCGGCGATGCGCCGTTTCGCCTTCTTGGCGAAGACCGGCACCTGGGCCGCGATGAGGAGGTCCTCAAGGATCGAGAAGTAATTTTCCACGACCTTCCGTTCGACTCCGCAATCGCGCGCCACGGCCGAAATATTAAGAACGGATGCCTGGGAGAAGCTGGCCGCTTCCAGGAACCTCGCGAACGGCCCCAGGCTGCGGACGAGCCCTTCCTGTTGTATCTCCTCGCGCAGATAGGTCTCGACATAGCTCTCCAGATAGGCCTTGGGGTCCTTCTCGACATGAACGCTGGGAAGCTGGCCCCAGGCTAGGGAGCGCTCCAGGTTGAAGTCCCCGCCCAGCTCCACGGCGGTCAAGGGATGCATCGCGTAAGTCAGGGCCCGGCCCGCCAGGAGATTGGTCCCGCCGCGACGCAGTTTGCGGGCGCTCGATCCCGTCAGCACGAAGCGGCAGGCGCGGGCTTCGATCTGTCGATGAACCTCGTTGAGGATCTCCGGTATCCGCTGCACTTCATCGATGATGACCCAGCCGTTACGGTCGGCTGGCAGGAAGCCCTCCAGCCTCTGCGGGTTGGCCGCGAGGTCGTTGAACAACTCGGACTCCAGCAGATCGAGATAAACGGCCTTTGGCAGGGAGTTTTTGACCCACGTCGTCTTGCCGGCGCCTCTGGGGCCGAAGAGGAAGAAGCTCTTGTCCGGGACCTTGATTAGTCTGGAGTACACAACTCCATTTTACATAGATATATGGAATTATCAAGATAAAATCGCCGCCACCGGGGCCGCCGGCGGGCGCGGGTTTAAAAGCGCAGCGCCTCGCGCAGGAGCTCCGCTTGGCGGATCTGGGCCTCCAATTCCGGCTTGGAGACGGAAACGGGCTCCTCGTAGGGGTATCGCTCGGCCAGATAATATTCGGTGGCCGCTTCGCAGAGGTCCCTGAATTTCTCGAGGCTCTTGTCGTGCCGGACGGCGTCGTTGAGCAGGACGCGCGCGCTTTCGAGGTCGACGTCTCCTTTGCGAAGCCAAGCTTCCGGCGAGAACGACTCCTTGGGAACCATCAGGCCTCGTAAAGGACGCGGCCGTGATCGAGGATGCCCGTCAGGAAGGGGTCGCGGCTTTCGCGGGCGGCGCGGACCTCCTCGGGCGTGAGCGCCAGAAGCTCGATCGGGATGCGGCGCTCGGGGTCCCGCAGGGCGCGCCGCAGGCGGATGCGGCGCCGGAGCGGGGGATCTTGACTCGGCATGACGATCAAGAGGTCCACGTCGCTGTCCTCATGCGGCCGCCCCGAGGCGTAGGAGCCGAAGAGGATGATTTTTTCGGGGGAGAAGTTATTCCTGATCTTGCCTACGATGGCCTCGATGAACTCCGGGGTCGCCAGCGGCATGGGGGTATCCGGCCGCCATTTTAGCAAAGCTCGAAGGCGGAAGGCGGAGGAAAGAAGGCCTTTCCCCTTCTCCCTTCGAGCTTCCCCCTCGCGTCCGGAGCGTCAGCGGGCGCGGGGGCGGCGGCGCAGGGCTTTGGAAGCGGCGCGGACGATGTCGAGGACGGCCGCCTTCTCGCCCGGTCCCATGTCCCGCACGGATTGGGCGAATTGCGCCGCGGCGTCGGGCCCTTCGTGGGGGCGGCGGGAGCCTGGGAGCGCTTTGAAAAGCTCGGGAACCGGAACGCCGAGCCCGCGCGCGAGCTTATCCACGGTGGCGAGGCTGGGCTTCCTGGCGTTGCCCTCGATGTAGGCCAGGAAGCTCGCGCTGATGCCGGCTTGGCCCGCCAGCTCCTCCAAGGTCATCCCCGCCCTCTTGCGCTCCGCGCGGATGCGCGCCCCGCCGGGCCAACGCCTCTCCCGAGCGCCCGGAGGGCGCTCGGCC
>DAHVWT010000017.1 GCA_027327915.1 Elusimicrobiota bacterium | reverse complement strand
GGATCAAATCGGTTCGCGGGGGATGGACGCCGATCCCCCCAATTCTTCTTGCAGCGCCTGATTTTATTTTTTTTCGAGGGCTCGGGCTACCCGCGCGCCGGCGAATCGGAAAGGCTTGACCCATGTTCCGGCTCACGCGCTCCAGAGCGGCAGGGTGAAGGAGAAGGTGGAGCCCCGCTCGGGGACGCTCTCGATCTTGAGGGCGCCCCCGTGCTCCTCGATAATCTGTCGGGTGATGGCGAGGCCGATGCCGAAGCCGCGGGCGGACATCCTCTTGCCCCGCTCCGTGCGGTAGTAGTAGCCGAAGATTTTCTGCTGCTCCTCGGGAGAGATGCCGATGCCCGTGTCCTTGACGTACAGGCGGCCGAAACCGGGAGCTTCGTCTGGATTCGCGCCCATCTCGACTTCCCCGCCCGGACGCGTGTATTTGATGGCGTTGCTCAGGAGGTTGCTCAAGGCCAGCGAAAGAAGGGTTGGGTCGGCCTTCACCAGAAGGGGCTTTTGGGGCGGGAGCACGGAGAGCTGGATGTTTTTCTTGGCGGCCAATATCCCGAGCCGTTCGGACGTTTCCCGGAGCAGCTCCGCCGCGTCGGAGCGGGCGGGGGACATCGCGAAGCCCCCGGCCTCCATCCGGCTGAGGTTGAGCAGGTTGCTGACGGCTGTTCCCAGGAGCTCGACGTTCGATTCGATCATGCGGAAAAAAGGCTCCGCCTCCGCGGTCTGGCCCGCCGGGGNCTTCTCCTCGAGGAGAATCGCCGCGTTTTGGATGACGGCGAGGGCGTTGCCGAACTCGTGGGAGACGAGGGAAAGCAGCTTGGTCTTGAGTTCCCCCAGTTCCCGCTCCTTGGCGTACTGGGCGTTGAGGCGTTCCGCCATTTCGCCGAAGAGCTGGAAATGCCGCTGGAGCTCCCAGGCGGCGTCGAGGGGGCGCGAAACCCAGGGTTCTCCCAGCTTCCAGGCGTCGGCCGCGCGGTGAAAGATGCGGAAGGGCCTCAGGATGAAGATATAGAGGTAAAGGGCGACGCCGGCGGCGGCGATCAGTTCCGCGAAGAAGCGCAGGAGGGAATCCCGGTAGCGGGCGCGCCAGAGCCCGCCGGCGCGCTTCTCGATATCGTAGATGGCGTGGTCCCCGACGGCGTTCAAGCTCTCCAGGAGGTCCTCCTTGGCGTCGTGGGCCGCGAGCGTGGAGGCCGGGGACGGCCTGTCGAGCCTCTTAAGGATGTCGATCTGCCGGTTTTCGCTGGCGACAAGCGCGTGGGTGTCCCGCTGCGCGCGCCCGAAAAGCTTGAGCAGGGCGCCGTCGAGGATATCGGGGATCATATCGGCGAATTCGCGGTCGATGCCCTCGATGAGCTGACGCCGTTTGACCAGCCAGCGGGGATCGGAGGTGTCCAGGTAGAGGGTGGTTGTCAGGTCCAGGCTCCGGATCTCCGCGCGCAGGTGAGGAAGCTGGTAAAGGACATGCAGCGATCGGTCGAGGCGAATATCCCAGAGCCGCTCGGAACGGATGAAGCGCCAGGAGGCGAAGGCCGACAGGATGGAGAAAACGATGACGAGCAGGGAGAGAATCGCAAGATGCGTGCGGATGCCGAAGGGATGAGCCGAGCGACTCGCGGCGGGAGGATTCATGGCCGAGAGCGCGATCGAGCCCCGCGGGACAGCCTGGCGAGCGCGCGGCGCGCCATCTCCCGATAGCCGGGGTCATGAGAGGTTTCCAGAATCTTTCGATAGATCGCGGCGGCCTTGGCGCTTTCGCCGAGCTTTATATAAAGGAAGGCGGCGATGCTCTTGATCATGGCGGGGCAATCCGGCATGTCGAGCGTGGGCGCCAACAGGCCGACGGCCCCCCGCCTGTCGCCGTTTTTCGTAAGCCCTATCGCCCCGATATAGGCCCGATAGCGCCAATTGCCGGGATCGGCGGCGAGCCCGCGCCTTAACAGTTCGATGGCTTCGCCGGGACGGCCGAGGTTGAAGCCCAGGGCCCCCGACGCATAGAGGACCGCATAGCTGAAGGAGGGGTCGAGGGACAGGATGCCGGCGGCGCGGGCCGCGATCTCGGGGTAGCCGCCGCTTCCCGAAACCTCGGATGACTCGCTCGCGGCGCTCCTCACGGCCTCTTCCGCGGCGCCGTAATAGAGCAGAAGCCGGACCATCCAGACATCCGCCAGGAGCCTTCGCAGGCCCAAACTCAAGAGGAGGGCTTCCTCGGAAGCGCCGCCCGGCGCCGCCCCAAGGCTTGGCGGCGGCAGCGGCGGGACGAAGCCGGGAAGCCGCGGCAGGAAAGCGTTGACGCCGGCGATCAAAACAAGGGCCGCCGCGCTGATCATGGGTAAATTAAAACTCTTTGAGGCGCAGCCTGTCCCAGGCGATGAGGAGCCAAAGTCCCGCGTAGGCCCCCGCGTAGGCGAACCAAGCGCCGACGGGCGGAAAGCCGGGGGCCAGGCTCATGACGTCGCGGTAATTAAGGAAGCTCAAATTCGGGGGAATCCAAAGGACGGGCTTGAGCCAGACGAGGCTCGTTCCTCCGCGGCCCAGGAGCTCTCCGACCTCGGGCAGGAAGTGGCCCAGGCTCCAAAGGAGGGCCGAAAAACCCATCGCGGCCAGGGCCGAGGTGGACCAGAGCGCGATTCCCAAGGTCATCGAGAGCGCGATGAGGACCTTGAGGTATATTCCCAGGAGCGCATAGAGGTAGGCGGGCGTGAAGAGCCAGCCCTTGAAGAGAAGCAACGCCAGATGCAAGGCCGAGGTGAGGAGAAGCGAGACGCCCGCCGTGAGCGCCAGGCCCAGGAACCGGCCGAGGAGGTAGCGCGCGCGCCCGATAGGGCGGCTGAGGATCAGGTCGGCCCGCTTCGTCTCGCCCTCCCGCAGAAAAAAGACCGCGCCGCCGAAAATAGCGATCCCGAGCGTCACGAGCTCGATGAGGCCGAGGCCCAGGTCGAGAAGCGCGCGGGTCTCCTCCTCGGCCGCGAGCGCGCTCACGGCCTCCCCCAGATAGAGAAGGACGGCGGCCGCGACCAGGCTCACGAGAATGAGGCGGCTTGAGAGGGCCTCCTCCAAGGAGTCCTTCGCGAGGATATAGAGCGCCCTCATGCGGATTCCCCGGTCCCCAGGGGCGCGGCGACCGCGTCCACGAAGAGGTCCTCAAGACCGCCTTCGGCCTCCTTCCAGGCGCTTTTTTCCAGGACTTTGACCAGCCGGCCCTCGCGCAGGATGGCGACCCGGTCGCAAAGCCGTTCGATCTCCGAAATGCTGTGGGAGGACAGGAGGATGCTCGTCTTGAGATCCCCGTTGAGATGCTCGATCGCGCGCCTCATCTCGAGGATCGCCAAAGGATCCAGGCCGCTCGCGGGCTCGTCGAGGATGAGGAGCTCCGGGTCGTGGAGAATGGCCTGGGCGAGGCCGAGGCGCTGGCGGTAGCCTTTCGAGAGCTCCCGCACCCGCCGACGGCGCAGGAGCTTGAGCCCGCAGAGCTCGAGAACGGAGGCGATGCGGTGTTCGAGGATGCGGCCTCCGAGCCCGGAAAGGCCTCCGTAGAAGGCGAGAACCTGCTCGCAGCTCAGGTGCTGGGAGAAGGCAGGGACTTCCGGAAGATAGCCGGCCTTGCGCCGCGCCTGCGCCCGGACGGGAGGCAGGCCGAAGAGCCGGACCTGGCCCTGGCTTGGCTGGATGAGGCCGAGGGCGATCTTAAAGGTCGTGGTCTTTCCGCTGCCGTTGAGACCCAGGAGGCCGAAAATCTCTCCGGCGCGTATCTCGAAGCTCACCAAGCGCAGGGCCTGCTGCCGCGTCGCGCGGCCCAGATGGGAGCGCTCGTAGACCTTGCCGACCGAGGTGAAAACAAGCGGAAGGGCCGTTGGGTCAGGCACGGACAGGTTGGGGGGAGCGGGCGAGCCTTGCCTCGATGGCGGCGAAGGCGCGAGCGACGGCGGCCTTGCGGATATAGCCCATATGCGCCACGCGCAGAATCTTGCCCTTGAGCTGCTTCTGGCCGTGGGCGATCCAGATGCCGTCCTCGCGCAAGGCCTCCACGAGACGGCCGGCATCCTCGCCCTCGGGGGGGAGAAGCGCCGAGAGCCCGTGGGTGGGATGCCGCGCGTAGGGAGAAAAGCCCAGGGCTCGGGCGCGCTCAAGGGCGAATTGGGAGAGCTTGACGGCGCGCGCCCAGACGTTCTCGAGTCCCTCCCGCTCGATGAGCCTCAGGGCCTCCAATTGCCCGGCGAAAAGCGGCGCCGCGGGGGTGTAAGGGGTCTGGCCGAGCGGGGCGTCATGCCGCATGGTCCGCCAGTCGAGATAGAAGCGGGGGAGCCGGGCCTCGTCGAGACGCTTGAGAGCGCGATTGGAGAGGGCGGCGAAGGAAAGGCCGGGGGCGTTCATGAGGCCTTTTTGGGAGGCGGAGACGACCGCGTCGAGGCCCCAGGCGTCCATCTCGAGCCGTTCCACCCCCAGGCTCGATATCGCGTCGACGACGACGAGGGCGTCTGAGTTTTCACGGACGGCGCGGGAGAGCTCCGCCACGTCATTGAGAACTCCCGTCGAGGTCTCTGAATGCTGCAGGAAGACGGCCTTGACGCCCGGATGCTCGCGCAGGGAGCGGACGATCTCGCCCGAGTCGGCGCTTTCTCCCAAGGGGCGGCGAAGGAGGATGGGGCGAGCGCCGTAAGCGGCGAGGATCTCCGCGAAGCGCTCCCCGAACAAGCCCGTCGAGCAGACGAGGGCCTCGTCGCCGGCCGAGAGGAGGTTGACGACCGAGGACTTCATGGCCGCCGTTCCAGAGCCCGTCATGAGGAGAATCTCTCCGGAGGCGCGGAAAAGCCTTTGGAGAGAGGCCCGGAGCTCGTCGAAAAGGGCCTTGAATTCGCGGCCGCGGTGGTGGAGGACCTCGCGGGAGAGCGCGCGCCTCACGGACGGCGGAAGCGGCGTCGGTCCCGGCGTCAGCAGCAGGGTTTTCTTCAGGAGAGACCTCGTCCGCGGGGGGCGGAAGGGGGCACGGAGGGCAGCCAGGGCTGCGGGGGAACCTGGGTCATGGAAAGCCCCGTCGCCGGCGCCGAGGCGAGGCCGAGCGCCAGCTCCGCCACCTCGTCGAAACGCTTGACCGCCACGAGCTTGAGCCCCGACAGAACCTCGGCCGGGGCTTCCTCCAGGTCTTTTTTATTGAGCTCGGGATAGAGAACGACGGTCATCCCGTCGCGAAGCGCCGCGAGAAGCTTTTCCTTCAAACCGCCTATGGGAAGGACGCGGCCGCGCAACGTCATTTCCCCGGTCATGGCGACGCCCGGCAAGACCGGACGCCCCGTCATGTAGCTGAGCAGCGCGGTCGCGATCGCGATGCCGGCCGAGGGGCCGTCCTTGGGGGTCGCCCCCTCCGGGACGTGAATGTGGTAGTCGACGTCCTTGAAGGCCTCGGGCGCGACGCCGAAGATGCGGGCCATGGACTTGATGTAGGAAAAGGCGGCCTGCGCGGACTCCGTCATGACGGAGCCCAGCTTGCCCGTGAGCTTGAGGTCGCCCTTGCCCGCCATGGCCGTCACCTCGATCGCCATCGTGACCCCGCCCGTCTCGGTCCAGGCGAGTCCCGTCGAGACCCCGATCGAGTTGTAAGACGGCGTCTCGCGGGGGAATTTCGGGGCTCCGAGAAAGCGCGAGAGGCTCTCCGCCGTGACGGCGATGGGGCCTTTTTTCCCGAGCACCACGTCCTTGGCGGACTTGCGGATCACGGTCGCGAGTTCGCGCTCGAGTTGCCGGACGCCGGCTTCGCGGGTGTACTGTTCGATCGCGGCGTCGATCGCGGCGTCGTCGATGCGGATCTGCCCCGGCTTGAGCCCGTGCTCCTTAAGCACCTTGGGCCAGAGATGCGCCTTGGCGATCGCGAGCTTCTCCGCCTGGGTGTAGCCCGAGAAGCGCAGGATCTCGAGGCGGTCCTGGAGGCTGTGGGGAATGCCCTCGAGGGTGTTGGCGGTGCAGATGAAGAGCACCTGCGACAGGTCGAACTCCACGTCCAGGTAGTGATCGAGGAAGCTGGGGTTCTGCGCGGGGTCGAGGACCTCGAGCAGCGCCGCGGCCGGGTCGCCGCGCCAGTCGGTGCCCATCTTGTCGATTTCATCGAGGAGGAAAAGCGGGTTGCGGCTCTCGGCCTTGCGCAGGGACTGCACGAGGCGTCCTGGAAGGGAGCCGATGTAGGTGCGGCGGTGGCCCCGGATTTCGGCCTCATCCCTCACGCCGCCCAGGGAGATGCGGGCGAATTTGCGTCCCAGGGTCTTCGCGATCGATCTCGCGAGCGTCGTCTTGCCGACTCCCGGAGGGCCGACGAAGCAGAGGATCGGCCCCTTGAGGCCCTTCGTCAGCCTGGAGACGGCGAGATACTCGATGATGCGGTCCTTGACCTTCTCGAGGCCGTGGTGCTCCTCATCGAGGGTCTTTTGGGCGCGCTCGAGATCCAGGTTGTCGCGGGTGCGCTTCGACCAGGGCAGATGGATCATCCAGTCGAGATAGGTCCTGGAGACCGTCGACTCGGGCGAGTAGGGCATCATTTTCTCGAGCCGGGCGGCCTCCTTCGTGGCCGCCTCGAGGGCGGCCTTCGGCATGCCGGCCTCGGCGATCTTCTTGCGCAGGTCCTCGATCTCTTGCGCGAAATCGTCTTTCTGCTTGAGCTCCTTCTGGATCGCCTTCATCTGCTCCGTCAGGTAGTATTCCTTCTGGGAGCGCTCGATCTGGGTGCGCACGCGGGTATGGATCTTCCTTTCGAGGTTGAGGATCTCGATGTCGGTCTTGAGAAGCTCGAGAAGCCGTCGCAGCCGTTCGACGGGATCGATGATCTCGAGGAGGGACTGGCGATCGGCGGTCTTGACGAGGCAGTTCGCCGCGACGATGTCGGAGAGATGGGAGGGGTCTTCAAGGGCGGACAGGGTGCCCGCCAGCTCCGGCGGGGCGCGGCGCGAGAGCCGCACGTGCTCTCCGAAGAGCTCAAGCGCGTGGCGCATGAGGGCCTGGACCTCGCCGCCCGGCTTGGCGGCGGGGACCGTCGGATAGGAAAGCCGGGCGATCCAGAATCCCTTTTCAGGCGAGAGCTCGCAGCGTTCGATCTTGAGCCGCTCCGCGCCCTGGAGGAAGACCTTGAGGGTGCCGTCCGGCATTTTGAGGTACTGCGTGACTTCCGCCAGGACCCCCGTCCAGTAGAAGTCGTCTTGGCCGGGGTCCTCGACCTTGACATCCTTTTGGGCGACGACGGCGATGAGCCGGGGGGTCCCGCCCATCGCGGCCTCGATCGCCTTGATCGATTTTTCCCGCCCCACGGAAAGAGGAAGCACCATGTAAGGAAAAAGGACGACCTCCCGAATGGTGAGGAGCGGAAGCTCGGGGGGCCGGCGGGAGGCGGGCGCCTGGGGGGCGGCGGGTGGCGGGGTCTTCAACTGATCACCGCCTGGTCCTTGATGAAGCTCATCGTCTTGCGGTCGAGGAGGATCGAGCGGATCTCGTCGCGGCGGTCCCCGAAGGCCTTGCGGATGTCCTCTTTTTTCTCTTCGGTGTCCGCCGATTCGAGGCTCCGGTCGAGCTCCTTGGCGAGATCCTCGTCCGGCACCTGGAGTTTTTCCTTGCGCGCGATCGCGGCGAGGAGATAGGAGATCTTGATGTCGTTCTCAACGAGAGGCCGGAGTTTCTCGGTCCAAGACCGCAGTTCCGCGTCGGGCCATTGGCCCCGCGGCCCCAGCAGGCGCGCGCGAACGCGCTCGAGGCGGTGGCGAAGCTCGCTCTCGATCAGGGAGGGCGGCAAGGGGATGCGGTTCGCCTTGAGAAGGGCGTCCTCGATCTGCTCGTGGATGTCCCGCTCCGCCTGCTTGTCGGCTTCCTGGGAGACGAGTTCCTTGAGCTTGAGCTTGAGATCGTCGAGCTTCTCAAAGCCCATGTCCTTGGCGAACTCCTCGTCGAGGGGCGGAAGCACCTTCCTTTTGATTTCCTTGACCACGACATGGAGTTTCGAGATCTTCCCCTTGACGGTGACGGCGATTTCCTTCGTCTCGCCGCGCTTCATGCCGAGAAGGCCCTCGGCGAGCCCCTCGAGAGCCTGCGAGGACGACATGTCCACGAGCTCGGCCTCGGATTTGTCGGCGAGCGGCTTGGCCCCGTGGAGCCCCGAGTAGTCGATGACCACGTAGTGATCCTTGCCGACGGCCTCCTCGGCGGCGGGTTCGAGGCGGGCGTTGGCCTCGCGCAGCTCGTTTAAGCGATCCTCGACCGCCTTCTCGCCCGGCTCGGCGGCCCGGCGCTTGAGCGCGATCTTCGTATAGCCCTTGGGATCGATCTCGGGCCGGGTTTCCACGAGAACGCTCAGGCGCATGGGCTTGCCGGGGGCGTAGTCGACGGCCTGGATGACGGGAGGCGCGACGGGATTGAGCTTGAGCTCGGTTAGGGCCTCGGGGACGTGCTTGCGCGCCAGGCGCGTCACGGCGTCCTGGCGGATGGCCTCGGAGAACTGCTTCTTGATGAGGTCCAGCGGAGCCTTCCCCGCGCGAAAACCGCTCAGCACCGCGCGTTCCTGGTAGCGCACGAGCGAATTCTCCTCCTCCTCGCGGGCCTCCGGGGCCGGTATCTCGACGGAAAAAAGAGCCTCGCAGTTATCGTGCTTGATTTTCTTGATTTTCAACTTTTCAGCGGATCCAAAGAATCCCATGGTTATTTTCCTTTGGGCGGGGGGGGAGTCGAACCCCCACGCCTCGCGGCACACGGTCCTAAGCCGTGCGCGTCTGCCAGTTCCGCCACCCGCCCAAGAACGGTGCCGTCCATAAAATGAGCGGGCGATGGGAATCGAACCCACGTATCAAGCTTGGAAGGCTTGTGTTCTACCATTGAACTACGCCCGCGGCGACGTTGCGAAATTCGTTGGGCTATGTAGGACTCGAACCTACAACCTTATCCTTAAGAGGGATCTGCTCTACCATTGAGCTAATAGCCCGATGTCGCGCATTATAGCAAAATGGACGTCAAACGCGGCTTTCCTTTGCTTTCCTTCCGCCTGCCGGCAGGAGGAACGGGCCGCGGATGCCTAAAATGCCGCTTGAAACAAAAACGTCATTGATTTTTTGATGTTCTCTCCTTATACTTGCATCCCATGCGCTACTGGGTTTTCCTCGACAACCAGGTGAAGGGACCGTTCTCGCCGGACGAGCTCGCCGAAACTCCGGATTTTTCCGAAGAATGCCTCGTCTGCGCGGAGGGAAGCAAGGGGACCGCGCTGGGCGATTGGCGCCGCGCCTCCAAAATCGAGCCTCTAGCGTCCGAGCTTGCGGCGCGCAAGCTTGCCCGCCGAACGGCGACGGCGACGATGGAGCCGACGGCCTTGCCCCATGAGCCGACCCTCAAAGACCTGGCGACCCTGGCCTCGGTCGAGGAAAGGCTCTCGAAACTGGATGCTTTTCTCGCGCAGTTGCGCGAAGCATTCGGCATCTCGGAAGAGGGCACATCCAAGATCATCGACGATTTGCGGCGGCTCGCGGAGGCGGGCGCCGCCGAAAAGTTCGCGATCCTTGAAGGCGAGATCGACGCTCTCAAGGGACGCATGAGCGCCAAGGAGGCGGAGCTTTCCAAACTCCGCGAGGAGATGCAGCCTCGCGGGCCGGGCCTTGACGTCCCTCAAGGCGGCGTCGCTCCGGAGCCTCCCTCCGCCCCGGGACTTCAGTCGCCCCTGCTGGCCTCTCCGGAGCCTGCGGGGGCCGCGCCTGACGCCGCGGCTCCCGCGGGGTTCGAGCTCGCGGGGCTTCAGCCCGCGATTTCCGCCCCGGAGCCCGCCCAGGGATTGGCTCCGGCGCCCGCAGCGCCGCCTTTCGGCGCGCCATCCGTCCTCTCGGCGCCGTCGGTTCTTGAGTCTCCGGCCGCGGCGTTCGCGGCTCCTCCGGATGTTCCGCTCTTTGCTCCCGAGCCCGCGGCGTCCGCGGCCGCTCCGGCTTTCCAGGCGCCGCTCCTCGAGACGCCGTCGACTCAGGCGCCGCCCCAAGCCGCGACGGAGGCTCCGGTCGTTCCCGACATTTTCAGCGGCTCGCCCCTTTCGGCTCCGCCGGGGCCGGGGGATCTGGCCGCCCCGGCCGCCGCCGCCCCGGTCGCCGAACCGCCGCCGCCCCAGCCGGCCGGACCCAGCCTCCAAGCGGCCATGGGCCCCGTTGATTTGGCGGGCCCGCCTTCGGAGACCGCTTCCGCCCCGGCGGCTGCCGAGGCTTCCCCCAAAAAAGGAGCCAAGCCTGCTGCCGCCAAAGCCCCCGCTCCCGCTAAAAAAGAGGCGGCGAACCTTGTCGCTCATCCCGTGAAGAAGGGCTCCAACCCCGCCCTCGCGGCGCTCCTGCTCGCGGCGATCGGCGGCCTTGGTTTTCTTCTTTACCGAGACCCCTCGTATTTAAGCCGCCTCTTGCCTTTCCTGGGGGGATCCCGCCCGCGGGCGTCCAAGGCGCCGGCTGGAATGAAGCTTTCCGCGCCGAGGCCTCTTTCCGCTCCGGCCGCGGCCGCCCGGCCGAAGGCGACGCCGTTGCCCCCGGCGCCGATTGTTCCGGCGGCGTCCGCCGGCGACCCCGAGATGGCCAAGGCGCGGGCGATCGCTCTCGTCAAGTCGTGGCCCGCGCCCGACGGCAAGCGCACGTTGGGCCAGATCCTGGAGCAATTGGGATCCGTCAGAGGGGCTGGAATGACCTCATGGCTTGCGGACGCGGCGAGCGGCTCCGCCTACGAAGTGGATTACTACGCCTCCGTCGGCGCGGGGCCGGTCGTCGCTTATCGCTTCCGAGCCGATCTGGCGGCCGCGACCGTCAAGCCCCTCAACCAGGCGGCCCAGGCGCTGATGAATGGCAAGGCGAAGCCCGCCGCCGTCGCGATCCAGCCGAAGCGGCGCTCGGCGCGCCGGACAACGCGCGGCCACCGAAGGGTCGTTCGGCGCCAAGCGAGCGAGAAAATGCCGAACGGCAAGCCTGCCGCGCCGAGCTTGCCGGGGGAGCCTTCTCCCGCCGCTGCGTCGGCGCCCCCGTTGCCGGGGGCCGTGCCCCAAGGGGCTTCCAAGGCTCCTCCGCTGCCCGGCTTCGGATCGCCCTCCAGCCAATAGCACTATGCCGCTCCGAGCCCTGTGGCTGGCGGGCGGCATGGCGGTCCTGGCGTCCGTTGTCGTGTGGCGGGAGCGTCCGGTGCTTGATGCGGCCTATGAGCGATGGCGCTATCCGCCGGCCCCTTCTCCCGGCGCTCTGGCTCGCCCCATCGAGGCCGCCTACGAGCGCGAGCGGGCTCGCCGGTCGATGGCTCTCTACGGTCAAGTGATAAGCGAGCTCTCGCGGGCCAAAAAGGAAGGTTTCGCGGTCGAGGGTCTCAAGGCGCGGGCCGACGCCGCGATCTCGCTGGCGGGGGGACCCTACCGCCGGGAAGCCCTCGATGAGCTTTCCCGCGTGGAGCTTTCGATCCCTCGCCGCGGCGTTCAATACATCCCGCTCTATCCCGAGCGCAAGCCCGCGGCGGCGAAGGGGCGGACTCGGAAAGCCGGAAAAGCCCGTAGGGGGCGTCCTTGAGACGCGCGCGCCGCGCCGCTTGCGCCCTCATCCTCATCCTCGTCCTCGCTCCGGCGGCCGCCCGCGGCACGGATGTCCTCTCGGCGCTCAACGCGGGCTATAACGCCTTCCTTCTGGGGCATTATGACGAGGCCATCGGCGACTTCAAATACCTGGACATGCTGGGCGTGCGCGTCCCGGATCCCGTATCCAACTCGGCTTTGATGGCGCGCGACGCCGGCCGAAGCGAGGACGCGGCCGCCTACTGGCTCAAGGCCTCGCTCGAATCGCGCGCCGACGGCTTCATTTGGACCCAACGCGGCTGGTCGCTTCTCGCCATCGACGACCCCGCCGAAGCCCAGAAGGCCTTCCGCAAGGGAATCGAGCTCGCCAGGGAGACGTCCACCCAGGCCGAGGCGCGGCTTGGACTGGCCATGTCCCAGCTTGAGGACGGCAGGCCGCGCCGAGCCTACTCGCACCTCAACACCGCCCAGACTCAGAGCGCCTACCTTCTTCCCGTCGTCTATCTCGAGATATCCCGCGCCGCGTCTCTCCTTCACGACAAGGAGAGGGCGCTTAACGACTTGAAGGCCGCGGCCCAAATCGATCCTCTCGATTTGGAGGTCGTCAAAACGCTTTCCGATTTCGACTACAAGATCGGGCTCAATGAATCCGCCTGGGCCATGACGAACTGGTACCGAGCCCTCGACCCGGCCGCCCCCTGGGCCGTCGAGCGCGTCAAGAAGCTCCGCCGCCGGATCGCCGGCGATCCCGACAAGCAGCTTCCGATCCGGCGGCTCTTCAGGCCGTTCCTGGCGCCCTCCGGACGCCTCGGTCCGCATGACGACGGAGAAGGGCCGGATCTCCGCGTCGCGCTCTTTTCGGACCGCGAGGGCTCGCCCGAGACGGCGACTCGAATCTATTTCATGCCCAACGCCGATTTCAAGATCGTCGCCGTCAAGAACAAGGAGACGCTGACGGACGCGGGACGGGCTTATGACCAATGGGAGCTGCGCTTCCGTCCCGACACCGCCGTGATCGAGATCCGCGACGGACAGGGGAATATCCAGTATCTCGCCCGGCAGCCGTTCCGCATCGTCGTCAAGGACTCCCGGGGTTCGATTTTGCTCAAAAGCGGGCGGTTCCTCGAGAGCTACGGCTTCGATCCGGGCGACCGCGAGCTTCGCGGGGAGGTGGAGGTGATCCCCGTCCCGCTGGGCTTCCGGATGGTCAACGTCCTTCCCCTCGAGGAATACCTGAAGGGGGCCGTGGGCGCGGCCCTGCCGGACAAGAGCCCCGCCGCCGCGTACGAGGCGGCCGCCGTGGTCGCGCGCACGAAGGCCCTGTGGCTCAAGAGCCGCGGCATCCCCAACATGGAGCGAAGCGAGATCTGCGATTCAAATCGTTGCCAGCGCTATTTGGGCGTCACCTCGGAACTCGTCTCCGCAACGGCCGGCGTCCTGGCGACCGCCGGCAAGGTCTTGGCGCTGGATGGCCGCGTCGCGCACGCCCTGTGGCACCAGGACTGCGGGGGGATCACCGAGAGCGGGGAGAGCTATGCGGACCCGAGCCTTCACTACTTGAAATCGATCGAGGACGCGCCCAAGTCCATGTACCCCAAGACTCCCATGGAACTCGAACGCTTCCTCCACGGATTCCCACCCGCCGACTCCTACGCTCTCGCCAGCGGGCTCAACCTTCCGATCCAAAGCCGTTGGGTGAGGATTTTGGACGGCAAAGAGCTCGCGGGGCGCGCCGCGCGCGCGAAGGACATCGGCGCCATCCGATCCCTTCTCGTGACGAGCCGTTCAAGGACCGGGAGGGTCTTGGATTTGAATGTCGTGGGAAGCGACGGCACGATCCGTTTGAAGGGCCCCGACGCCGTCGCCGGCTTCCTGTCGCCGGGCTCCTTGCGCTCCAATTGGTTCTCGATCCAGCCGATCGGCCCCGCGAGGAAGCCGCGATCCTTCATTCTATGGGGCGCGGGGGACGGGCGGGGGCTGGGCTTTTGCAAGGCGGGGGCTTTGGGGCTGGCGAGCCTCGGCAGAAGCCACCAGGAGATACTCGCCCATTATTTTCCGGATCTCAAGATCGAGAGCTTCTATCAAGCTCCGAAGCCGGAGCGGCCGAAACCGGCGGCCTTGAAAACGGCCGCGCAAAAAGCCGAAGCGACGTCGGCGCGGCGGGACGTCCGGCGGGGGGCCAAGAGAGCTAAAACGAAGCGGCATCTGAAATACCAGCTCCAAAAAGGCAAAACCGCGCGATCACAATAAGTAGAATGAGGGAGACGTCGTGGGAACCATGACTCCCTCCCGAAAGTCTCTTGTGCTGCATGCGATCACCCTTCTGGAACTGGGGGGAGCCCAGCAGAACACCCTGTATACGGTCGAGCACCTGGACCGCTCGCTCTTCGATCCGGTTCTCGCTTGCGGCCGCGGCGGCATCCTGGACGCGGAGGCGGCGGCTCTCGCGGGCCGCGGCGTCCGGGTCGTCCCCATGCGCTTTTTGGCCAGGGAAATTCATCCGGTCAAGGACCTGCTGGCCGTGGCCGAGTTCTGCATCCTTTTTTTAAGGCTCAAGCCCGCGATCGTCCATACGCACAGCTCGAAGGCGGGGATTTTGGGACGGCTCGCCGCCGGGCTCTGCCGGGTGCCCGTCGTGATCCACAGCCACCACGGATTCGGCTTCCACGGCCGGCAGTCGAGCTTCGTGCGAAGGCTCTACATCGCGCTCGAAAGAATGGGCGCCCGCCTGAGCGACGCGCTGATTTTCGTTTCGAAGGCCAACCGGAGCGAGGCCGAGTCGCTCGGCATCGGCGACCCCGAGCGCCATGTCCTGATCCGCTCCGGCATCAGGCTGTCCGATTACCCGGCCAAACTCGAGGACCGTTGGCGCGAGAAGTCGGCCTTGGGGCTGGGGCGCCACAAGCCCCTGGTCCTCTCCATCGGCAATCTCAAGCCGCAGAAAAACCCGCTTGATTTTATCGAGATGGCCGCGCGGGTCTTGAAGGAGAAGCCCGACGCCGAGTTCGTCTTTGTCGGCGACGGCGCCCTGAGGCCCGCCGTCGAGGGCCGCATTCTCGTCCTAGGGATCGGCCATCGCGTCAAGTTGCTGGGCTGGCGGCGCGACGCGGCCAAAATCTTGGCGCTGGCGGACGTCTTCGTCCTGACGTCATGGTGGGAGGGCCTTCCGCGGGCTCTCATCGAAGCGCTGAAAAGCGGCGTGCCGCCGGTCGCCTATGCGACGGACGGGGTGACGGACGTTCTCAAGAACGATGAGAACGGCTATGCCGTCCCGCCCGGGGATGTGGCGGCGCTATCCGAGCGCGTCTTGAGCCTCTTGAAGGATGACGCCTTGCGCGCCAGAATGGCCGCCGCGGCCGCGGCTTCGATAGGGCGTGAGTTCGACATCGACGGGATGGTGCGTTCCCAAGAAGAGCTTTATTCCCGGCTTCTCGCCCGGCTCCGCGGTTTTGTATAGTGAGTCGAGATTTCCCTTAATAAAAAAGGAGGCAGCCATGAAATCCTTCGGCTACCAGAAGATTCAGGTCCCCGCCGGAAACCGCGTCGAGTTCACGGACGGCAAGTTCGTCGTGCCGGACGATCCGATCATTCCTTTTATTCCGGGGGACGGCACCGGCCCCGACATATGGCGCGCGACCCGCGAGGTCCTGGACGCCGCCGTCGCGAACGCCTACGGTGGGAAAAGAAAGATCGCGTGGATGGAGATATTCGCCGGGCTCTCCGCCCTCAAGAATTACGGCAAGGAGTCTCCGTTGCCGGATGAAACGATCCAGGCGATCCGCGATTTCCGCGTCGCGATCAAGGGCCCTCTCACGACGCCGTCCGGACGCGCGCCGTTCGTCTGCCTCGTCTGCGCCCATGAGCAGAAGCAAAATTCGGTCTGCGAGGAATGCGGGGCGGAGTGGGTGACGGCGCGCTTCCGGTCGGTGAACGTCGCGCTGCGCCAGAAGCTCGATCTCTACGCCTGCGTGCGTCCCGTCCGGCATTTCGAGGAAGTGCCGGCCCCGGTCAAGCATCCCGAAAATCTCGACATCGTGATATTCCGCGAGAACACGGAGGACGTCTACGCCGGCATCGAATTCGAGCAGGGAAGCCCCGAGCAAAAGAAGGTCTACGATTTCCTGACCATGGAGATGGGAAAGTCCTTCCGGCGGGACTCGGGGATCGGCATCAAGCCCATCTCGGAGACCGGCTCGAAGAGGCTCATCCGCATGGCGATCCGCTACGCCATCGAGCGCCGCAAGCCTTCCGTGACCTTGGTCCACAAGGGGAACATCCAGAAATTCACCGAGGGAGCGTTCCGCGATTGGGGCTACGAGCTTGCGGCCGAGGAATTCGGCGGCACGACCGTCCGGGAATCGGAGCTTCGAGACGGCAAGGTTCCAGACGGCAAGGTGGTCGTCAAGGACCGCATCGCCGACCAGACCTTTCAGCAGCTTCTCCTAAGACCGGGCGAATACTCCGTGATCGCCACCCCGAACTTAAACGGGGATTACCTCTCGGACGCCGCCGCCGCGCAGGTGGGGGGGTTGGGCATCGCCCCGGGCGCCAACATCGGCGAGGGCTACGCGGTTTTCGAGGCGACCCACGGGACGGCCCCGAAATATACCGGCAAGGACGTCGTCAACCCGGGCTCGCTCATCCTCTCGGGCACGATGATGCTCGATCTCCTCGGCTGGAAGGAGGCTTCCGCGCTGGTCGTCGGAGGGCTCGAGGAAACGTTCCGCCGCAAGACCGTGACCTACGACCTCGAGCGCCAGATGACGGGCGCCAAGAAGCTCAAGACCTCGGAATTCGGCCGGGCGATCGTCGAGGCGATGGGCAAGACCGGCCGCAAGGGCGCCGCGAAGAAAGCGCCGGCGGCGGCGGGCGCCAGGGGCGCCTGACGGCCGCCCGGTGGGGAGCCCCGCGGGCGACGTCGAGTTGAGCGTCGTCGTCCCCGTTTATAACGAGAAGGAGACTCTCCCGGAGTTCGGGGCGGAGCTCGACGAGGCCCTGAGGGGGCTCGGGAAAAGCTACGAGGCGATCCTGGTCGACGACGGCTCCCGCGACGCCTCCTTCGAGGAGATCGAAGGTTTTGTGCGGCGGTACCCGGGCTTCAAGGCCGTGCGCCTGGGGCGCAACGCCGGGCAGACCGCCGCCCTTTCGGCCGGCATCGACAGGGCTCGCGGCCGGTTTATCGCTTGCCTCGACGCGGACGGCCAGAACGATCCGCGCGATATCGGGGCTTTGCTGGGAAAGATGGGCCAAGGCTTCGACGTCGTGAGCGGCTGGAGACGGGAGCGCAAGGACCCGTGGCTCTCCCGCCGGCTTCCTTCTCGGATCGCCAACGCCCTCATCTCGCGCGTGACCGGAGTGCCTCTTCACGACTACGGCTGCACGCTCAAAGTCTATCGGGCGGAGTTCATCAAGCCCTTGAGGCTCTACGGCGAAATGCACCGCTTCATCCCCGCCCTCTCCGCCTTTTTGGGCGCCCGGATCGCGGAGGAGGCTGTCAACCACCGCCCGCGGGTCAAGGGCCGATCCAAGTATGGGATTTCGCGGACGTTCAAGGTGCTGCTCGATCTGCTCACGGTCAAGTTCATGGACGCCTATTTAGGGAAGCCCATCTACTTTTTCGGCGGGTGGGGCGCCGTGATGGGGGCCCTGGGCGCCCTCATGGCGGCTTTCACTCTTTACAAGAAATTTTTCCTCGGTGTCTACGTGAAGGATCAGCCCCTCTTCCAAGTTTCGATTTTTTTTGCTCTTATAGGGTTCATGCTGATTCTGCTGGGGCTGATGGCGGAGGTCGTCGTGCGGATTTATTTCGACCTTAAGGACAAGACCCCTTATTTTGTCGCGCAGACGTCGGGATTTTAAAGGAGAGATCGATCATGCCGAACCCGAAACGCAAGCACACGCGCTCCAGGCGCGACAGCCGGCGCGCCAAGAATTGGACGCTGGACCTCCCGTCCTTCGTTGTCTGCTCCAACCCCGCCTGCGGGAAGCTGCGGCCGCCCCATAGGGTCTGCCCCCACTGCGGCTTCTACGGCGACCGAGTCGTCGTGGAGCCCAAGGCCGCCAAGCAAAAGGGAGAGGAGGGGGGCGGCGCCGCTCCCGAGTCCGGCGGCGAGAAAGCCGCTTAAGCTTGAAAGAAAAATTGTAGGATCAAAGCCATGGAAACGACGACGGTATCGACCGGCGCGGCCGCGAGGCCGAGCGCCATGCGCCTCAAGGACAAGGTCGCGATCATCACGGGCTCCGCCCAGGGGATCGGCTACGCGACGGCCGAGCTCTTTGTGCGGGAGGGCGCCTCCGTTCTCATGGTCGATCTCGACGAGGCCCAGGTGGCGGCCTCGGCGAAAAAAGCCTCGAGTTCCCGCGCGGGCGCGACGGCCTTGGGGCTCCGGGCCGACGTGAGGAATTTCGCGGATTGCGAGGCGGTGGTCAAGACCGCGGTCGAACGATTCGGCAGGGTGGATATTCTCGTCAATAACGCGGGCATCACGAAGGATAATCTCCTCATGCGCATGAGCGAGGCCGATTGGGACATGGTCCTCGACGTCAATTTGAAGGGCGCCTTCAATTTCTCGAAAGCGGTCGTGAGGACCATGCTCAAGACCCGCGGCGGGCGAATCATCAGCATCGCCTCGGTCGTGGGAGAGGGGGGCAACGCCGGCCAGGCTAATTACGCCGCCTCCAAGGGCGGGATCATCGCCTTCACGAAGTCTCTCGCGCTGGAATTGGGATCCCGGGATATCCTCGTTAACGCGGTGGCGCCCGGCTTCATCCGGACGCGCATGACGGACGCCATTCCCGAGGCGGAGAGGCAAAAGATCCTCGAGCGGATCGTCCTGAAGCGCATGGGGGAGCCGACCGACATCGCCAACGCCGTGCTTTTTCTGGCCTCGGACGAGTCGGGATACGTCACCGGTCACGTCCTGAACGTCAATGGCGGCGCGTACATGTGATGGGACTCAAAACTAAGAGGAAACAAGGAGATGCCATGGCTGAGAAAACCGACACGTCGAACGTCGCGGAGAAGGTCAAGAAAATCGTCGTCGAACAGTTGGGCGTCGATGCCGCCGAGGTGACGCCCCAGGCCCACTTTGTCAACGACCTGGGCGCCGACTCCCTCGACACGGTCGAGCTGGTGATGGCGCTCGAGGAGGCCTTCGACACCGAAATCCCCGATGAGGAGGCCGAAAAGATTCAAACCGTCGGGCAGGCGATCGACTACATCACCTCCCACGCCAAGAAGTAACGGGGGACCGACGGTCCCTCTTATCGTGCCCGACGCCCCGCAGGTCCCGGCCGCCGAATCGGGCTGGGACCTCGGGGCCTTCGAGGCGGCAATCGGCTACCGCTTCCGCGACCGCGACCGCTTGCGCCAGGCCTTGGCGCACACGTCCTATGCCAGCGAGCGGGGGCTGTGCGAGTCCAACGAGAGGCTCGAATTCCTGGGAGACGGCGTCCTCTCGGCCGCGGCGGCCCAGCAGCTTTTCGAGAGCTTTCCCGGGGAGGACGAGGGCGAGCTTTCCCGCAAGAAGTCCCATCTCGTCTCGCGGGCCCGCCTGGCCGAGGTCGGGGTGGAGCTCGACATCGGCCGCTGGCTTTATCTGGGGTCCGGAGAGGACCGGACCGGAGGCCGCCAGAAGCCGAGCGTCCTCGCCAACGCCGTCGAGGCCCTCATCGGCGCGATCGCCCTTGACGGAGGCTTCGAGGCGGCGCGGGACTTCGTGGCGCGGCACTGCCTGGGCGACATGGAGGCCCCCGAATCGGATTTCAAGACCCGGCTGCAGGAGGTTTTCCAGAACCGCTTTCACGCGCTCCCTGTTTATGAAACCTCGCCCTCGGGCGGGCCGGAGCATGACAGGACTTTTGAGTCCGAGGTGCGCATGAGGGGCAAGGTCCTGGGCCGAGGCTCCGGCAAGACGAAGAAAGCCGCGGAGCAGAAGGCGGCCCAGGAAGCCCTGAGAAGCTTTAAATAAGGAGGGAGGACCCCATGATGGACTACCAGCTTACCGAAACCCAGCAGGAAATCGTATCGTTGTCCCGTCGCCTGGCCGAGGAGAAAATCAAGCCCGTGCGCGAGCATTACGACCAGACCGAGGAGTTCCCATGGCCCGTGGTCGAGGAGATTCGCAAGGCCGATCTCTTCGGGGTTTACCTTCCCGAGGCCTACGGCGGCCTGGGCGGCGGCACCTTCGAGCTCGTTTTGGTCGTGGAGGAGCTTTCCCGGGCCTGCGGGGGCATCGCGTTGAGCGTCGCGACCGGCGGGCTCTGCACGATACCGATCCTCCTTTTCGGCGACGAGGCGCAGCGCAAGAAATGGCTCACCCCGGTGGCGGCCGGCAAGCGCCTGGGCGCCTTCACGATCACGGAGCCCGGCGCCGGCTCCGACGCGACGGCGACCAAATGCACCGCCACGCGCGAGGGCGACTCCTATGTCCTCAACGGCGTCAAGAATTTCTGCTCCACGGGAGAGGCGGCGGAGATCTACACTCTCTTCGCCTCGACGAATCCCGGCCGCGGCGCCCGCGGCCTCTCGGCTTTCGTCGTCGAGAAAGGGACTCCCGGCTTCAGCTTCGGCAAGAAGGAGCAGAAGATGGGCATCCGGGCCTCCTCGACCTACGAGCTCGTCTTCAAGAACTGCAAGGTTCCCAAGGAAAACCTTCTCTACAAAGAAGGATACGGCCTCTTCATCGCGCAAAACACGTTCGACTGCTCGAGGCCCGGCGTCGCGGCGCAGGCCCTCGGGATCGCGACGGGGGCGCTCGATGAGACGATGGCGTATATCCGGGTGCGCAAGCAGTTCGGCCAAACGATCGCCTCCTTCCAGGCGATCCAGCACATGATGGCCGATTGCGCGACGGCCATCGAGTCCTCGCGGGCGCTTCTCTACGCCACGGCCAGGGCGATCGACGCCGCCTTGAAGCCCGCCATCGACGCCGCGGTCTCCAAGGGGACGATCGTCTACGACGAGATGGAGGCCCTCCATGTCCGCCGCTTCACCAAGGAGTCCGGGATGTGCAAGGTCATGTGCTCCGACACCGCGATGAAGGTGACGACCGACTGCGTCCAGATGTGCGGCGGAATCGGCTACATGCGCGATTTCCCGGTCGAGAAATTCATGCGCGATGCCAAGATCACGCAGATCTACGAGGGAACCAACCAGATCCAGCGCAACGAGATCGGCATGATGCTTATTAAGGAAGCCGCTTCCGCCCGCCGTGAGGCCGTCGCCGCTTGAGGCGGGATCTCGATTTTTTAGGCTGCGCGCGCGGCTGGGACGGGCGAGGGGAATGGGCGGGCGACCTTCGCACGGCCCTCCTGGGCCAAAAGCCCCGCTATGCCCCCGACCGCGACTTCGACACGGCCCATGTCGCCCTCGAAATGGACGTCGACTTCCGGCGCCGCTCCGTCCGAGCCGTCTGCCGCACTCAAATCGTCCCTTACCGGAAGGGCCTGCGCTCGGCTGAGTTCGACGCGGAGGGCTTTCGTGTCCGCTCCGTCGCGGTCGACGGCGTTCCGTCGCGATTTGCCCATCAAGGCGGCAAGCTGCGCGTCGCTCTCCCGTCGCGCCTGATTCCAGGCGCCCGGGCGGAGGTCGAGGTCCGTTACGATATCCGGGAGCCGCGGGCGGGCCTGCGCTTCGTGAGCCCCGGCGCCGGCAGCGGCGCCCGATATCCGCAGCTCTGGAGCCAAGGGCAGCCCGAGGAGGCGCGCTTCTGGTTTCCATGCCACGACAACCCTCACGAGAAGGCGACGTCGGAGATCCGGGCGATCGTCCCGCGGGGCTTCACGGCCGTTTCCAACGGCCGCCTGGTTGCCCAGGAGCGCTCGGGCGGCAAGGAGGCCTTTCATTGGCGGATGGACCGGCCTCATGCGCTTTATCTCGTCAGCCTCGCGGTGGGGCGATTCGGCCGCGTCGAGCGGCAGGCGGACGGCGTGCCGGTCGTCTTTTATTGCGAGGCGGGGCGCGAGGCGGATGCCGCGCGCGGGCTCGGCAAGACCGCCAAGGCCCTCGAGTTTTTTTCCCGCATGACGGGGGTTTCCTATCCTTATCCCCAATACGCGCAGGTGGCCGCCGCCGAATTCCCCGGCGGGATGGAGAACACGAGCTCGACCACCCAGACCGACGCGGTGCTCATCGACGAGCGCGCGGCCCTCGACACCGACATGGATCTCCTGGTCGCGCACGAGCTGGCCCATCAATGGTTCGGGGACCTGGTGACCTGCCGGGATTGGTCGCACGCGTGGCTCAATGAGGGCTTCGCGACCTATTTCGAGATCCTCTTCCAGGAATACGACAAGGGACGAGACGAGGCCGATTACGAGCTCTTCCGCAACGCGCATCTCTATTTCGAGGAGGACGCGAGGCGCTATCGCCGCCCCGTGGTCTGCCAGAACTACCACAACCCCTGGTCCCTCTTCGACCGCCACACCTATGAGAAGGGAGCCTGGGTCCTCCATATGCTCAAACACGAGTTGGGAGAGGAGCTCTGGTGGAGGGGGGTCGGGGAATACCTTCGCCGGCATAAGGACCGGAGCGTCGAGACGAGCGATTTCGCCGGCGTCTTGACCGAGCTTTCCGGGCGAAACTTCAAGCCCTTTTTCGACCAATGGCTTCATCGCCCCGGCTATCCGACATTCCGGCTGCGCTACGACCAGGGACGATCCCCGCGCACGGCGGTTTTATGGGTCCATCAGACGAGCGCCGCCGGCCGCGACGCGGAGTCCTTCAAGGTCAAAGCGGTCTTCCGGTTCAGCGGGCGGGGATGGGAGCGCGATTTTGTCCGGGACGTCTCGGATAAAATGCGGGAATTTTCATTTGTCCTTCCGGGAGAACCCCTCAACGTCGAATTCGATCCGGATCAGATTCTCCTCAAGAAGGCGAGGATGATCAAGCCGCTTTCGATGTGGCGCCACCAGCTTCTCGGATCGAGAAGCGCCATCGGGCGCATCGAGGCCGCTTTTGAGTTGGCGCGCCTCAACGCCGCCGGCACCGTCCGCCTCTTGGAGGGCGCCGCGCGCCGGGAGCGGTTCTGGGGAGCCGCCTGCGAGATCGCGCGGGCCTTGGGCAGGATTCCCGGCGACGAGACGCGCCATGCCCTGGAGGGGCTCTTGGCGGCCGATCACCCGAAGCTGCGGCGCCAGGCGGCGTCTTCCCTGGCCCATTTCGCGCGCAAGGCCCCCGTCAAGCTTGCCAGGCTCGCCCGCCGGGACCCCAGCATTCACGTCGCGGCCGAGGCCTTCCGGACGCTGGGAGTCCTCGATCCCCGCTATGCCCGCCCGATCCTCATGAAGGGATTGCGCCAAAAGAGCTGGCGGGACACCGTGAGCGCCGGCGCCGTGGCTGGGCTCGCCTGGGCGAAGAACCCGGCCGACGTCGGCATCCTCAAAAAAGCGGCGATGAAGCCTAACGGCTACGGCACGCGTTCCCAGGCCATGAGGGCGCTTGCGGGGTTCTCCTCCTTCGACCGGGGCATCGCCCCGTTTTTGCGCGGGTTCCTCGAAGACGGGGACGAGCGCATCGTTCTCACCGCCATCAGCGCCCTGGGCGATATCGAGGACAAGGGATCGGCGGGAGCGCTGGAGCGGCTGTCAAGACGGGCGGCCCGCAGCCGTGTCAGGCTCGAGGCGCGCGAAGCGCTCTTTCGTATTCGGGCCGGAATCGAGAATTAGTCCTGCTGGGCCGAAATGAGGCCCCGCTCGATCCCCTTGACGACCGCCTCGGTCCGGTTCTCGGCGCCCAGCTTCTGGAAAACGCTGTTAAGATGATTCTTGACGGTCTTGATGCTGCAGGGAACCGAGTCGGCGATCTCCTTGTTGGACTTCCCTTGGCCGAGGAAAGACAGGATCTTCATCTCGGTCTTCGTGAGCGACGCGAAGGACGGGGGCGGCTCCTCGCCCATCTTCTGGCGGATGCCGGTGAGCAGGCGGTTCATGATCGGCTGGGGGATCATGACGCCCTGGTTGGCGAAAGCCTTCAGGGCGTTGACGAGCTCGGAGGCGGGGAGCATTTTCGAGAGATAGCCGTTGGCGCCCGCTTGGAGAGCCTCCATGACGTGGGCCTCGTCCTCGAAAGAGGAGAGAACCAGGACGTTCGTCTCGGGGCACTCCTCGTGGATCTTGCGCGTCGTCTGGATGCCGTCCATGTGGGGGAGCTTGATGTCCATGAGGACCACGTCGGGCTTGAGCTTCTTGACGAGGCGCAGCGCCTCGGGGCCGTCCCCGGCCTCTCCCACGACCTCGAGAGAGCGGTCGTTCTCGATCAAATCCTTGATGCCCTCCCTGAAAAGAGTCTGATCGTCGGCGATGACGACGCGGATTTTCTTTTTATCGTCGGCCATGGTCATTCCCCCGGCTTGATGAAGATGGGTCAATATATCAAAAAAAGGCGGCCGGGAGTCGATTTAGCTATAATGTCACGTCTTTGAAGGCGCCGTAGCTCAGAGGTAGAGCGGACGTTTCATAAGCGTCATGTCGGAGGTTCGAGTCCTCCCGGCGCCAGATTTGACGCGACGGCGATAATTCGTTAGGATTCCGGCTATCACGGCGCCGAATCACGGCGCCGGACCTAGTCGGCGTCGCGACGCCGCATAGAAAAAAGGAGGGAGCATGGCGGAAGCCCTGGTTGTCGTCAGCAAGGTCAAGAAGATCATCAAGGATGCCGGATTTCGGACCGGCGGAGATTTCATTGATGGGCTCTCCGAGCGCATCAACGCCATCGTCAGCCAGTCGGTCGAGAAGGCGAAGGCGGACGGCAAGAAAAAGACCGTCGGCCGGGAGGATCTTCCCTAGCGGAGGGGGGAGATCCTCTCCCCCGCCGTGGGCCGTCCGCTCCGCGTCGCCATCGTAGGCTCGGGGCCGTCCGGCTTTTACGCCGCCGAGGCCCTGCTCAAGCAATCCACCCCGCCCGTCTCGGTCGACATGTTCGACCGCCTTCCCACCCCTTACGGGCTTGTCCGCGGAGGAGTCGCTCCCGATCATCAGAAGATCAAGAGCGTCATCGCGGTCTACGAGAAGATCGCCTCCGCCCCCGCCTTCCGCTTCTTCGGCAACGTCCTCATGGGAAAGGATGTCTCGGCCGAGGATTTGAGGGGGCTCTATGACCAAGTCGTCTACGCCGTCGGCAACGAATCCGACAGGCGTCTGGGCGTTCCCGGCGAGGATTTGAAGGGCAGCCATTCCGCGACCTCCTTCGTCGGCTGGTACAACGCCCATCCGGATTTCCGCGAGGAAAGCTTCGACCTCTCCGTCGAGAGCGCGGCGGTGATCGGGGTGGGCAACGTCGCCATGGACGTCGCCCGCATCCTCGCGGAGGACCCCGAGCGCTTGAAGCCCACCGACATCGCGGAGGAGGCCTTGGAGGCGCTCCGGCACAGCCGCGTCAGGACCATCTACCTGCTGGGCCGGCGCGGCCCCGCCCAGGCGGCCTTCTCTCCGGCCGAGATCCAGGAGATCGGCGCTCTCGAAAGCGCCGATCTCGTCGTGGATCCGCGCGAGGCGGCCCTGGACGAGGCCTCGAAAAAGGATTATCAGGATCCCAAGAACAAGAAGAACGTCGACTATCTCCAGGAGCGGGCCAAGGCCGGCGAGGGCGCCAAGCCCCGGAAGATCCGGCTGCGGTTCCGCGCCTCCCCCGTGGAGATCGTCGGGAGGGACGGCCGGGTGGAAGCCGTCAAGATCGAGAGGAACCGCCTGGTCTTGGACAAGGACGGCCGCGTGAAAAGCGAGGGGACCGGAATTTATGAGTCATTGCCCGCGGGCCTTGTCCTGCGCTCGGTCGGCTATCGCGGCATCCCCATCCCCGGCGCGCCCTTTGACGAGAAGTCGGGGCATATCCCGAACGCCGCCGGCCGAGTCCTGCAGGCGGCCGGCGCGACGGCCGTGAGATCCGGGGAATACGTGGTCGGCTGGGCCAAGCGCGGCCCGACGGGGCTCATCGGGACCAACCGCGCGGACTCGATCGAGACCGTCAAGATGATGGCCGAGGACGCGGCCGCGGGGCGCTTTTGCCCGGCGTCGTCTCCCGATCCGGACGCCGTCACGGCCCTGCTTCAAAAGCGCGGCGTGCGCCATGTGAGCTTCGCGGACTGGAAGCGGCTCGATGCCCTGGAGATCGCGCGGGGCCGGGAGCGCGGCAAGGTGCGGCTCAAGTTCGCCGACGTTTCCCGGATGCTCTCCGCGCTTTCCTAAGCGCCGCGGCCGGTTACCCCAGCTTGCGCCGGTTCTCCAGGATTTTAAGGAAAGAGCGCGACTCGAATTCCTCCTGGGACAGCCCCGTGGCGAGCGCCTCTTGGAGGGTGATCGCCCCGCAGTTGAGCCCGCGCAAAAAGAAGTTGAGCAGGCCCTGCCCCGTCGCCGCGTCGTCGAAGACGTCTCCCAGCAAGGTCGCCTGGGCCGCCTTCTCGACGAAGTTCTTGAGCCTCGAGGCGGAGGATTCGAGGCTTTCCAGGAAGAAAGCGTAGACCGCGGCGTAACGAACCGGAATCTGCGCCGGGTGAAGGTCCCAGCCCTCGTAGAAGCCCGTCACGAGGGAGTGGCGCGTGTGGTCGTAGGCCAGCTTCCAGGCGCGGTGGACGGCTTGGGCGTTTTCCCGCTTCTGGGCTTCGGAGAGCGCCGTTCCGGGGGCCGGGCGGTGGACCGGCACGGGCATGACGTTCGTCGCCCCGTCGGAGAGCTGGATGCCGCGCTGGGCGAGCGACACCTGCATCACGTGCTTGGCGAAATCGCAGCAAGGATGGGCCATCGATTGATGCGCCGCGATGATGTCGCAGAGGGCCGTGTAGTCGTAGGTGCCCAAATGGGCCGAGACGCAGCGCCCCCGGGCCGCCTCCAGAAGCTCCGGAAGCGCGACGCGGCCGTCGTCCGCGAAGACGGACTGCGGGGTTTCGATCATGAACTCGATCTTGAGCGCCCCCTGGGGGAGGCGGAGCTTCTTTTCGAGCAGCCCGAGCGCCTTGGCGAGGGCCGAGGGCTGGCGGGGGCTCGTGATCTTGGGAAGCGTGATCACGAAATGAGGGGGCAGGCGCTTGGCGCCCGAGGAAAGCAGCGTCGTCAGGAAGATGTCGAGCGTGCGCAAGGACCGCGCCCGGCAGGGCTCCGAGAGGGGCTTGATGCGGATGCCGAGGAAGGGCGGGACGGTCTTCGCGGCGAGCCCCTCGGCGGCCTCGACCGCGGCCGAGGCGGCGTGAGCGTCCTCCTCGGCGTCGGGGCGGTTGCCGTAGCCGTCCTCGAAATCGATGCGGAAGTCCTCGATCGGCTCGCGCTTGAGCTTCTCGACCACGCGGTCGTAGAGCTTCCGGGCGAAGGCGCCGCCGGGCAGATCCAGGGCCTGGGCGAAGGACTCCGGCGTCGGGGCGTGCTCGTCGAGCGACTTGAGGGCCAGCCCGCCGATCTTGGCGGCGGAATCCCTCTTAAACAGGTGGGCTCCTCCGTAGAGGACATGGACCGGCTGGCGCTGGCCCGAGTCTCCGGGGTGGGCCTTCGAGAAAGCGTCGTTGCCGCGCTTGAGTTCGGCGTGGACGGCCTTAAGCTCCGCCTCGCGCAGGCTGGGCGCGGGTCTCGCGGAGGGGGGCGTTGGTTTGTTCATCGAGGTCGGCATGTGAGGAACTCCTTGAACAGGTTTTTTGAAACGGCGAATCGGTAGGCGGCCGTCGAGCGGACGTCGTCGATCGGGGCGATCTCCGCCCCGACAAGCTCCATCGCGCGGCCGACGGATTCCGCCGTCAGCTTGCGGCCGCGAAGATAATCCTCGGCCTTCCTGGCCCGGCGGATCGTCGGGGCGACGCTTCCCAGGGCGAAGCGCGACTCCGCCACGGTCTTGTCCCTGGAAAGCCAGAGAAGCCCCGCGGCCACCGTCTTCGAGAGAGCCTGGGCCGCCCGGGTGCCGACCTTGCGGAAATACGCGCGCGCGGGGCGGGGCCGGGCGTAGGGGATCTCGACCGCCTCGATGAGCTCCCCGGGCCGCAAATGGGTCTTCTTGGGGCCCGCGAAGACGTCGAGAAAAGGCAGCGCGCGGCGCCCCCGGGAGGAGGCCGCGTGGACGACGGCCTCGTAGACCGCCAAGGGAGGGAAGGTGTCGGCGGCCGGGGAAGCGTTGGCGATATTGCCCCCGATCGTGCCGCGGTTCTGGATCGCGATCGCGCCGATCAAGGCGCAGGCTTGGGCGAGAAGGGGAAACTCGCGGCGGATGACCGGGTGGCGCTGGAGCTCCGTGTGCGTGACGAGGGAGCCGACGCGGACCCCGTCCTTGCCCGCCTTGATGCCGCGCCATTCCCCGATCCGCGATAGATCGACGACGGACTTGCCGTTGAGAAGGCCCATGTTCCAGAGGACCATGACATCGGTGCCGCCGGCCAAGGGCAGGGCGCCGGGATTCTTTTCGAACGCCTCCAAGGCTTCCGGAGCGCTCCGGGGGCGCAGAAGCGTCATCGACTCGGCGGAACCTCTCATATCCTGGAGGGAAAAGGGAAAAGGGAAAGGGGAAAAGATGAAGGGGAAATAAAGAGTTCAGGCATTGTGGCGGATGAGGCCCGAAAGAATGCGATCCTCCTCTTCCATCAGCTGGAAGATGGGCGGCACGGTCTCGTGATCGGGGAGATAAGCCAATTGATGAGCTAATTCCATATACGTATCCAATTCACTCAGGGAGCCTTTGGCAATATACAGAAACTGGACGAACTCCTTTTTGCTTCGCCGCGCCGCGCCCTCCGCAATATTTGCCGGCACGCTGATGGCGCATCGGCGCATTTGACTGACTAAGCCATATTGCTCGGCGGGTGGAAACGATGCGGTCAGGCGATAAATGAGCCGCGAAAGTTCGACCCCCTTTTTCCATGCTTGAAGATCTTTGTGCGGTTTATTCAAACTTTTCCCTTTTTCCTTTTCCCTTCCTTTGAAGGGCTTCGATCACGGAGTCGACGATGTGCTGGTAGCCGGTGCAGCGGCAGAGATTGCCGGCGAGGACGTTGCGGACGGCTCCGGGCTCGGAGGAGCCTCCGGTCCTTCTCCAATACTCCGCCGTCATCACCATGCCCGGGGTGCAGATGCCGCACTGGGCGCCGCCGCGCTTAAGAAACGCCTCCTGCAGGACGCCCAGCTTCTGGGAGCTCGCGAGCGACTCGATCGTCTCCACCCGGCGTCCTTCGGCCTGGGCGACGGGAATGAGGCAGCTGTTGACGGGTTCCCCGTCCAGCAAGACGGTGCAGGCGCCGCACTCGCCCTCGCCGCAGCCTTCCTTCGTCCCCGTGAGGCGGAAATCCTCGCGCAGGACGTCGATCAAGCGCTTGAAGGGGGCGCCGCCAAAGGAGCGCTTCTTGCCGTTGACCGTGAGATTCATGGATAAACCGGTGACACCATACTAATTTCCAGGTTTAAAGGGGAAAATAGGTATGGTGTCACCGGTTTTTACAGATGGCGATGGATGGTTTCCGGCAGAAGCGGGAGCTCGGGGATCAGGACTCCGGTCGCCTGCTTGATCGCGGCCGCGATCGCGGGCGCGGGGACGTCGATGGGGAGCTCGCCCACGCCCTTGGCGCCGAAGGGGCCGCCCGAAAAGGGCTTCTCGACCAGGGTCACGTCCATGGGAGGGGTGTCGAGGGCGGTCGGGATGATGTAGTTGGTGAGCTGGGGGTTCGCCATGCGGCCGTTTTTCATCACGACGTTCTCGTAGAGGGCCCAGCCCACGGCCTGGGCGACGCCGCCCGTCACCTGGCCCTCGGCCAGGAGCGGGTTGATCGCCCGGCCGATGTCCTGCGCGGTCGTGATCTTTTTCACCCGGACCTCGAAGCTCGTCTTGTCCACCTCGAGATCCGCCGCGACCGCGGCGTAGGAGTAGACGGCGTAGGCGTCCCCGCTGTAAGTCGTGTCGTCCCAGCGCACGCCGGGCGGAGGCTCGTAGCGCGCCTCGAAGCGCTTTTCCTTGTTTCCGGCGCAGAGCCGGGCGGCGGCCCGTTGGAGCCCGCCGCGGGTCTTGGGACAAGAGCCTCCCGCCGCCGCCGCGAGGGCCGCGCGCAAGTCGAGCGCCGCGCGGCGCAAGAGGCCCCCGACCACCATGCAGGTGCGGCTGGCGACCGTCGGGCCGCTGTCGGGGACCTTGGCCGTGTCGGGGGTTTCGACCTCGACCCATTCGCGGGGGACCCCGAGGGCGTCGGCGGCGATCTGGGAGAACATCGTGTTCGTCCCCTGGCCGATCTCCGTCGAGGCGGCGAGCACCCGCACCAGGCCCTCGCGGTCGATGGAAACCGCCGCGCGGCTGGCGAGATGGACCTCGCCGCTCCCCGTGAAGCCGCCTCCGTGCTGGACGAGCGCCAGGCCGATGCCTTTCCAGCAAGGCTTCTTGGGATCGCGGTTCCAGCGCTCGTAGGCCGAGCGCTTCTTGACGTAGCCGGATTTTTTGACCGCGCGCTCCAAAACGTCGCGCGCCCCGACGCTCTCCTTGAGGACCTGGCCGGTCGCCGTGACGGAGCCTTCCCGGAAGGCGTTTTTGCGGCGAAGCTCCAGGGGGTCCCAGCCCGTCTTCTGGGCGATTTTTTCCCAGTGGAGCTCCGCGGCGAAAAGGGTCTGGGGGGCGCCGAAGCCGCGGAAGGCGCCGTTGGGGGGGGTGTTGGTGGCCAGGACCGAGGCGTCGACGCGGACGTTGGGGCATTCGTAGGGGCCGGCCGCGTGGATCGCGCCCCGCGACAAGACGACGGGGGAGAGCGTGACGTAGGCGCCGCCGTCCATCACGACTTGGATATCCTGGGCGAGGAGCCGTCCGTCGCGGGAGAGCCCGGTTTTGTGGCGCACGACGGCGGGATGGCGCTTGGTGGTCGCGGCCATGTCCTCGGCGCGGTCGTAGACGATCTTGACGGGGCGTCCGGCCTTGCGGGCGAGGACCGCCGCGTGCCCGCCGATCATGTTGGGGTATTCCTCCTTGCCGCCGAAGCCGCCGCCGGTCGTCGTCTGGATCACGCGGACTTGGCCGTCGGCGAGCCCGAAAAGCCTCTTCATCGCCTTGTGGACGTAGTAGGGGCACTGCAAGGAGCCCGTCACCGTCAGGGCGCCGTCTTTCCACCAGGCGGCCATGGCGTTGTTTTCGATGTAGGCCTGCTCTTGGTGAGGGACGCGGTATTCGCCCTCGACGACGACGTGGGATTCCCGGAGGCCCTTGTCGACGTCGCCGCGGCGGATGACGTAGCGCTTAAAGACGTTGTCCGAGCCGTAGAGGATCTCGCGGCGCGCGAGGGAATCCTCGATCGTGAGGACGGGCGGAAGCTCCTCGTATTCGACGCGGACGAATCGGAGGGCCTCATAGGCCCTCGCGCGGCTTTCGTGCGCGATGAGGGCGATGGGCTCCAGGGCGTGGCGCACCACGCCGTCGGCCAGGAGCGGCTGGTCGTCCTCGATCAAGGCGACGACGTTCGTGGGGACGTCCCGGGCGGTCGCCACGACGCACTCGGACCAGGGGAAGGCGGGGTCGAAGACGATGTTCTTGATCCGCCCGCGGGGGATTTCGGAGCGGACGGTGACGCCGAAGAGGCAGCCCGGGATGTCGTGGTCGTCGAGGTAGAGCGCCCGGCCGGAGAGCTTCTCCGGGCCCTCGGTGCGCCGGGCGCTGCTACCGACCGCGGGCCCGCGCCGCGGGAGGCCCTGCTTGCTCATCAGCCAATTTTATGATTTTTGCACGCGCGCGGCCAAACGCGGCGCGAGGCGGGCTTTGTAACTTTTAAAAACTTTTGATTGACAAGGTTGAGTCCGCCCGCTAAGCTTGTCCTTGAGGACATTCGTATGCGCAAGAAAACTGGAGCGAACGCCTTCAAGACGACCTTGGCCGTCAAGCTCGACTCCCGGGTCGCCGAACGAGTTCGGAGCTACTGCGCCGAGCGGGGCATTAAGCAGGGCTTCTTCGTCGAGAAGGCCTTGAAGGAGACGCTGGACGGCTTGGCGGCCATGGAGGAAGAGGGGCTGGATCTGCGGGCGGCGAGGGCCGCGCTGCGAGAAAAAGGCGAGATTCCCTATGATAAGATCCGCCGCAAGCTCGGGCTCGCTTAGCCGGTGCCCTACCGGATTTTCTTAAAGCCATCGGCCGAAAAGGCTCTGGCCGATCTTCCGCGTGATATCGTCGAGCGCCTGGACCCCCTTCTCCTGGAGCTTCGAGAAAACCCGAGACCGCGCGGCTCGACGAAGCTGGCCGGGATCGAGGGACTTTATCGGATTCGGGCGGGCGATTATCGCGTCATTTATCAAATCCGGGACGATAAGCTGGTCGTCTTGGTGG
>DAHVWT010000016.1 GCA_027327915.1 Elusimicrobiota bacterium | reverse complement strand
GACACTGATTTTACAACACTTTTTACGCCCTTTCCTTTCCCCCCTCGGCGTCTTGGTGGCTTTCCTGGTGGCCGATTCCGAGGGGAACACGCTCCCGCGAAGTCGTCGGAGGCTCCGGCATGGAGGAATCAAAAGCCTCCATTTGAGTTCTCAGGCGATCGTCATCCAAATAGGCATAGCGGTCGACCATGAAGGTCGTCCGATGCCCCAAGAGCTTGCGCAGCGACGGCCGAACGGCCCGCCCGTTTACGTCCCGCCCTTGCGGCGGTTTTCAGACCGCTTATCTCAGCGGGATCTTCCCCGTGAGACGGCCTCCCGCTACGCGGATAGTCAGGTCTTATTTTCGCGGTCAGCACGTTTCAGCTGACAAGGTACATCGAGTTTCACGGCACACGTTAAAGGGCAAAGTGTAATGACCCTCAGCGGGCGGGCCGGAAGCCCAGGTCGTAGAAGCGGAGGCCCGGAATGAAGAAGTAGCGATTCGCAGACCGGGCGTACCCGGCACCGCGGGCCCAGGAACCGCCACGAATCACCCCCCGGAGGGAGCCCGCGGGATCGACCCAGGCGCTGCCGTCCGTGGGGGCGCCATTGTAGGAGCCGTGGTACCAATCCTCCACCCATTCAAAGGCATTCCCCGCCATGTCGCAAAGGCCTTGTTTCGTGTTCCCGGAGGGCTTCGAGCACACCGGTGCCGTCGCGTGGTAGCCGCAGCCTCTGATCACGGCGTTGCCGCAGTTCGCACCCTCATTGCCCCAGGGGTATTTCCAATCCTTCCCCCCGCTCCGGGCCGCGTACTCCCACTCCGCCTCGCTTGGAAGACGCCCCCCCACCCATTTCGAGAAGGCCCGGGCCTGGTTCCAGTCCACGCAGACCACGGGCTGATTGCCACCCTTCAAGGAATCGGGGGCATTCCCTCGAACCAAAGACGAGCTGTTCCAAATCCAGCAAGTCCCGTCCGAATAATGCGCCGGGGAGCAAACCCCCGCGTCCACGCAGGCCTTATACTGCTTGTTCGTCACCAAGGCCTTGGCCATCTGGAAAGCTTGGACCGTCACCTGGTGAGGTTGAGCGTTTGAATAATCGCTGGAACCCATCATGAAGCTCCCGCCCGGGATTCTCACCCACTCAATGCCGGCCTTGCCGTGCTCCACGCCGCCGCCCGCGCGCTCTCCCTTTTCCCACTCGCGCTCCCGCTCCGTCATCGGCCTCAGGGCCAGCTTCTCCAGATCACGGCGCATCCGGCCCTTGGCCGGAGCGTAGGGCGACAAGGCCTTCGCCATCTTGGGGTCGATGCCCGGCGATTTGAAGTAGGCATCCAAAAACGCTCGGGACCACTTCACCTTGTCCGGCCTTGAAACCACGGTCAGGCCCAACAGGACCTTGAGTTTCCCCCAATCCTGATACATCGCCTCCAGCCTCTTCTCCTTGGCCTCCTCGGCCGCCTTCCATTGCGCGGCGAAGGCGTCCCATTGGGCCGCGCGCTTGTTCGCCATGTCCGCGTATTGGGGATAGTCCTGCGACAATCGCCGTCACTGGGCCGGATTGTCCTCGGGCTTGGCGTGGGCATCCTTGTCGAGCTCGTAGGCCGCGTTGTATTCCCCCAACGCCGCCACGTCCACGTTGCCGAAGTTCAAGGACGAGGGCGCCTGCCCCAGGGCCCCGGGCGCCTGGAGTTGGGGCACCGCCCCCAGGCTCGGCGCCGAGATCGTAAAGCCGCCTCCGCCCGAGCTTCCCGCCAGGGCCAGCACGATCTTGGCCAGATCCGGGCCCTTCTCCCCCGCCGAGCGCGCCATGTCCGCGCTCTCTTGCCCCATCAAATCCGGCGTCTGCTCCCGCCCCTGCACCGTCGCCTCGATCGCGTGCGACGCGTAATGCCATAAATCCCCCGCCGTCACCGCCGCCCCTTTGGCTTTCGCCGCCCAGCCCCGCAATCCCCCCAACACCAGGTAGCTAAACGCCGGACGGTCCGCCCCCGGAAGCGGTCCCGCCACTTGATCCCCCTTCGCCGCCGTCAAGACGGCCATCCTCGGGTCCGCCGTGCCCCACGGCGTCACCACCATCAGGGGCTGAAGGCCCCTGGCCAAGGTCTTGCCGCTTGCGTCCCGCCCCGAAAAGCAGGCGTCGAGCACCACCGCGATCCTCTTGGCATGGCTCTTCGACAAAACCTTCAAGAGCTCGTTGCGCTTGACGCTCCGGGCCTCCAGGCTCTCCGCCGTCTGCTGGGCGTCCACCCCCACCAACAGCCCGTCTTTGCCGTCCAAGGACGGCGCCCCGTGCCCGATGAAGACAAACCACAGCGTCCCTTGCTTCCCGGCCTTCTCGGCCGCGCGGCGGGCGGAGTTGAGGATGGACTCCCGCGCCGCGCCGGCGTTGACCCGCAGGGCGATGTTCTCGATCGGAACCCCCAAGGTCTCGGAGAGATAGGCGTACCAGTCCTTCGCGTTGCGCTCCGCCCCCGGAACGCCGGGGACGAACGGGTAGTTCTCGATCCCCACCACGACCGCCGCGTCGTGGCTTCCCCCGCCCACCGCCGGGGCGGGCTTGGAGAGCGCGGGCCACGGGGAGTCCGCATGGGCGGAGCCCGCCAAGGACGACAAAAGAACCGCGGCCACGGTTGCGGCTAAAATTGGACGGTTCATGAGACCCTCCAGGACTTCCATTTTCTCATTATAAATCCGATTCGCGGCCGATGGGTAGACCCAGTGGAGTCTATCTCGTTTGTCCGGGACGGTCAAGGCCACGCATCCAGGCCGAAGAATTATTCAGACAAAGAGGCATATACTTCGGTTGGTGAAAAAAAAGAGGGTCTTACCAATATACGGTGTTCGTGGAGAATTGCGAGGAAGGCGGGTATTTCGCCGACTGCCCCTCCCTGCCGGGTTGCCATGTCCAGGGAGAGACGCTTGAGGAAACTCTCCACGAGATGCACAAGGCTATCGAAGCCTATATCGCCGACCTGCGCGCCCGCCGCGAGCCCATCCCCAGGCCCCGGCAGGTCACCATCGCCTCCATCGCCGTCCCCGCCTGAGTGGGACAGCGATTTCCCGCCGTCACGTCCCGACAGATCGTGCGCGCGCTGGAGGGAATCGGATTCCGATTGGCGCGCCATGCAGGCGGAAGCCATGAGGTGTTCCGTAGAGATTCCGACGGCCGCCGGACAATCGTCCCCATCCACCCCGGCGGCCAACTTCCCGGCAAAGGAGATCGGAACGCCGCAATACCGCCGGAATGCCCGGCCCCTGTTTTCGTCGGGGAGACCGCTGCGGCAAAGTCCCGCAAGGGGTTCCGGGCATCGTGTGAGGACAGTGCTCTACCGCTGAGCTAACCGCCCGTGCGTAAGGCATTATACCGTTTTCTCCCCTCCCCCGCGGGGGGAGGCGGAGCGCCCGGCGCGTAGAGATAAATCGTGCCGCGCCGCGGGGAAAGCGGCGTCGCGTAGGACTCCGCGGCCACGGGACGCCAGGGGACCCGCTCCGGAGGCTTCCAGCTCATGATCGCGGCGGCGGGGAAGACGGACTGCCATTCCCATTCCCCGATCCGGGAGAGAGGCTTCGCCTTCTTGAGCGATTCCATCGCGGGCTCATAGCCCCAATAGCCCCCCCAGTCGAAGCCGGCGATGATCATCGGGGGCCTGAGCCCCGCCGGGCCAACCCCTTTCCCGAGGGCCCGGAGGGCACTCGGCCTTCGGCCTGGACCGAGCCCCGCCGAGACGGCTTTGAGGCCCAAATCCCATTTGGCCTTGTTCCAGGCGAGATAATCCGCCGTCCCCGCGATTGATACCGCGGCCGCCGCGGCGAGAACCGCCCCGCCCGCCGCCAGCCGGAATTTCCCCCACGCTCCCCGGAAGGCGAGCGCGATCGCGCCGGGCAGGAAGAAGAGGACGTAACGGTCGAAATATTTCGCGCCGAGAAGAGATGCCAGGACTTGAAAGAGCGCGCAGACGGCGAGCAGGAAGGCTCCGCGCCCCGCCGGGCTAACACCCCTCCCGACGGCCCGGAGGGCGCTCGGCCCTCGGCCTGGACCGCGCTCCTTTCCGGCATCGAGGGCCGGCTCCAGCGCCGCCCGCGACAGGAGCGCTCCTCCCGCCAGCGCCATTCCCGTCGCGAGCATCCAAAACCATCGCGCGGCCAAGAATCCCGCGGGCTTGAAGGCCGCGCCGCTCAAGGTCAGCGTCCCGACGGCCGAGGGCGCAAAGAGGTTCTCCAGGTAGGGAAGGCCTCCGCGCCGCGCCCAAACCGCCATGCCGGCGGCGAGGAAGGCCCCGGCGGCGGCCCAGCCTCTCCAAGTTCGTCTCCGCGCCGTCCATCCCAGGCTTCCGGGAAGGCAGAAAAGGCCCGCGTAGGCTAAAAGGCAGAAGAGCCGCCAAAGCGCCTCCGCGCCGAACACCGCGGGGTTTGCGAGCCGGGCCAAGGTGGCAGACCAGACGTAATTCTCGCTCGCCCAGGTCGGGCCGTGCGCCCAATGAAACCATGCGGCATGGCTAAGAAGGGCCGCCGCGGGGATGGACCAGGCCTGGGCCGCGCGGCGGAGAGTCAGGCGTCTTTCGAGCAGCAGGAGCGCGGTGGGAGCGAGCGGAATCAAAAGGCCCGTCTGACGCACGAGATACGCCGCCGCCGCGAGGAAAGAGCCGGCCGCCCAGGAAGATTCCCGGTCGTCCGTGAGCGCCGAGCGGAAAGCGAGAAGGGAGCCCAACAGGAGCGCCAGATACGGGATGTCGGTCATGAAGCTCACGGCGAGCGGCAGGGCGATCGGATTCAAGACGAGGGCGAACCCCGCCAAAAGCCGCGCGGCCGGAGGCTCCGCGGCGCCTTCGAGCAGAAAGGAGAGCATGAGGCCGCTGGAGAGCGCCAGCAACAAGGTCAGGCAGCGCAGGATTCCGGGCGACCAGCCGAATAGCTTCGTCCAGAAGGCGCCCCAAAGAATCTGGGCCACTTGGGTGCCCGAGGCCCAATCGGTGAGCCGCAGCCGCCCCGTCTCCGCCAGGCGGCGCGCCGGGAGCAGGTAGGCCCAGTCGTCGTTGAGCGCCCCGCCGAAGGTCCAGGGCTTCATATAAAGGAAGAGGGCCGCGCCGAGCGCGGCGAAGGCGAGGAAGGCCGCCAGCCGTTCCCGGCGCAAGGCGGGGACGGGGCGCAACATCCGTCTATATCAGCATTTTCTCAATGAGAACTGTCGCCGTGAAGGCCGAGTTGGCGCTTTTTCCAGAGATAGTAGATGGCGGGATAGACGAGGAGCTCGAGAAGAAACGAGGTGGACAGCCCCCCCACCATGGGGGCGGCGATGCGTTTCATGAGGTCGGCGCCGGTCCCGCGGGAAAACATCACGGGCAGAAGACCCATGAAGGCGCAGGCGACCGTCATCAACTTGGGGCGAAGCCGCAAGACCGCGCCCTCGAAGACGGCTTCGCGCAGATCCTCGTCGTCGTTGAGCCGCCCGGCGTCTTGCCGGGCCTTAAGAGCGAGATCGAGGTAGAGGATCATGAAGATGCCCGTCTCGGCGTCCAGGCCCAAAAGGGCGATCAAGCCCACCCAGACCGCGATCGAGAGATGGTAGCCCAGAGCGTAGAGAAGCCACACGGCCCCGACAGCCGAGAAGGGAACGGCCAAGAGGACGATCCCCGCCTCCGTCCAGGAGCCCGTGTTGAAGTAAAGAAGCAGGAGAATGACGAAAAGGGCCAGCGGGACGACAAGCCTGAGCCTTTGGCGATCCTCCTCCATACGCTTGTATTCGCCGCTGAACTCGTAGGACACCCCCGGCGGGACCACGAGTTTCCGCGCGATCACCCGGCGGGCCTTCGCCACGTAGCCGCCGATGTCGCGCGTCTTGAGGTCCGCGTAGACGTAGGCGGCAAGGAGCCCGTTTTCGTCCCGGATCATCGCCGGGCCCTCGGAGAGCCGCCAGCGGCCGAGATCCCCCAGCGGGATCTGCCGGCCGTCGGGCGTCCCGACGAGGACGCGATTGAATTTCTCGAGGCCGTCCCTGAAATCGTAGGCGTAGCGCACCGTCACGCCGAAGCGGCTGCGGCCCTCGATCGTCTGCGTGGCTTCCTCCCCTCCAAGCGAGGCCCCGATCGCGGCATCCAGGTCCTTGATTGAGAGCCCGTAGCGCGCGATGGCTTCGCGGTCCGGCTCGAAGTCGGCGTAGTAGCCCAGGGCCGGGCGCTCGGCGGTGGCTTGGATGGTCTCCGGAAGGGTATTGAGGACTCCCTCGATGGCCACGGCTGTTTTTTGGATGCTTTCGAGGTCGGGGCCGAAGACCTTGACGCCCACGGGGGTGCGCATCCCCGTCTCGAGCATCTCGATGCGATTGTGGATGGGCTGGGTCCAGATGTTGGGGAAGCCGGGGATGCGCAGCGCGCGGTTCATCGCGTCGAGGAGTTCGCGATAGCTCCTGCGCCTCTTGCCGAACCATCCGGGTTCGGTCTTCGGCCAGTTCTTCTTGGGCTTGAGCGCGACCAGCGTTTCGAACATGGAGAGCGGCGCCGGGTCGGTCGCGGTGTCGGCGCGGCCGGCCTTCCCGTAAACCGTCTCCACTTCCGGGAAGCTCTTGAGGATGCGGTCTTGAATTTGAAGGACGCGCCCCGCCTCGTCGGCGGAGATGCCGGGGAGCCCGGTCGGCATGTAGAGGATGGTCCCTTCCTCAAGGGGCGGCAGGAATTCCGAGCCGAGTTTTCCCAGAACGGGGAGCGTGGCGGCGATCGCGGCGAGGGCGGCCAGCACCGTCACCCTGGGGTGCTTGAGGACGCATCTCGCGGCCGGGGCGTAAAGGGCGTGGAGCCGGCGGCTCACGGGATGACCGGACTCGGGATGGTAGATGGTCTTAAAGCGCATGAGGAGGAGGCGCAGGACCGGGTCGAGCGTCACGGCGAGGATGGCCGCGACGGCCATCACGAGGGTTTTTGTCGCGGCCAGGGGCCTGAAGAGCTTGCCGGATTCCCCGGAGAGTGCGAAAATGGGCAGGAAGGAGACCGCGACGACGAGCAGGGAGAAAAAGACCGCCGGGGCCACCTCCTGGACGGCATGCAGGCAGACGGCGGAGGGATCGCCCTGACCGCCCCCTGCCTGCCACGCCTCGAGCCTTTTATAGGCGTTTTCGGCCTCGACCACCGCGCCGTCGACCAAAATGCCGATCGAAATCGCCAAGCCCGAAAGCGACATGATGTTGGCCCCGATTTTCCAAAAGAGCATGGGGATGAAGGCGATCAAAATGGCCGCCGGGAGGGTCGCGATCGGCACCATCGCCGAGGGCGGGTGCCATAAAAAGAAAAGGATCACGAGGGCGACGATCGCGATTTCCTCCGTGAGGGACTCCTTCAGCGTTTCCATCGCGCGGGAAATCAATTCCGAGCGGTCGTAGACCGGGACGATCTCGACTCCGGGCGGCAGGGAGGGCTTGAGCGATTTGAGCTTCTCCTTGACGCGGGCGATGACGTCGAAAGCGTTTTCCCCTTGGCGCATGATGACGACGCCCCCGGGCGCCTCCCCGACGCCGTCGAACTCGCCCACGCCGCGGCGCAGAGCCGGACCTTCGGCGATATGGGCCACGTCGCTTAGAAGAATGGGAACCCCGCGCTTGGGGTCGCTGCCGACCGCGATCTTGCTTAAATCCTTCGTTCCGCGCAGATAGCCGCGCGGGCGCAGCATGAATTCCCGGCCGGACATTTCGATCACGCGCGCCCCGGTCTCGTTGTTGTTGGCGGCGACGGCCTCGAAGACCTTGGAGGCGGGGACATGGTAGCTCCAAAGGGCGTTGGGATCGAGGCTGATTTGATATTCCTTTTGAAAGCCCCCGATGGGAGCGACCTCCGCGACGCCGTAGACGCCTTCGAGTTCATATCTCAGGAACCAATCCTCGATCGCGCGCAGATCGGCGAGGTTGCGGCTCCCCGTGCGGTCGACGATCGCATACTGATAGACCCAGCCGAGGGAGCTGGCGTCAGGCCCAAGCGATATCAGAACCCCCGAAGGGAGCGTCGGAAGGACCTTGCTTAGGGACTCGATAACGCGGGAGCGCGCCCAGTAGAGGTCGGTGCCGTCCTTGAAGACGACGTAGACGTAGGAATAGCCGTAGTCGGTGGAGGCGCGCACGGCCTTGACCTTCGCGGTCCCGAGCATGGCCGTCACGAGCGGGTAGGCGACCTGATCCTCGATGACGGTGGGCGGGCGGTTCCAGCGCGCAAGCAAAATCACCTGCACGTCGGAGACGTCGGGGAGGGCGTCGAGCGGCGTTCGCTTGAGAGCCCAGGCGCCGCCGATGACGCCCACAAGACAAAGAAGCAGGACGAGGGCCTTGTTGCGGGCCGAGAAGGCGACGATGTTTTTGAGCATGCTACATCTTCATCCCGGGAGGCATGCCCATGTCGGGCATGGCGTTTTCCGATTTCTTTTCCTTCGCCCCGCTTCCGAAGGATTTGAGGGCGGACTTGAGCCGGGCCTCCGAGTCGATGAGAAAGCCCGCCGAGGAGATGACCTTGTCTCCGGGCTCAAGCCCCGAGAGTATCTCGACATAGCCGTCGCCCCGAACGCCCGTTTCGACCGCTCGCGGCTCGATCGTCCCGTCGGCCTTCGAGATAAAGGCGATGCGGCGCAGGCCCGAGTCGAGCACCGCTTCCTTGGGGACGCAAAGCCTCGTGCCCAGGGGAACCTCGATCGCGGCGTCGACGTATTCGTCGGGACGAAGCTCGCCTTGCGGGTCCTCGATTTTCCCCCGCGCGCGCAGCGTCCTCGTGGCGGGGTTGATCGTGGGATCGACGGCGGCGATCATCGCGTGGAAGCTTCGTCCCGGATGAGCCCGCGAGGTGAGAGCCAATCTTTCCCCTTTGCGAAGATAGTGGGCGTCGAATTCGTCGACGTCGACGTAGACCCAGGCCTTTTTCCCTCGCCGGGGCAGGATCAGATCGAGGTTCTTCCCGGCGTTTTCTCCTCCCAATCCCCGGATCTGCTCCTTGGAGAGCCCCAGGAGCCGCAGCTTGATCGCGGCCGAGCGCGCGAGATTCCGCCCGATCCGGCTGGTTTCCCCGCCCGCCCCCGAGAGGGAGTCGCGTGCCCTGAGGGCCTGGCGGTATTCCTCGATCGCGGCATATAGCTCCGGGTCGAAGGCGATCCTGCCCGGGGCGAGGATGGTCCGGGACATCGCGCGCGCGGCGGCCGTCGCGTAGGCGACGCCGATCAACTGGCGGCGGCGTCCGTCGAGCGCGAAGGAGGCCAAGCCCGAGGGCGGGTTTCCCGGATCGGCCGCGGGAGGGGGCGGGTCCGTCTCGATCGGCCGGAGCGTCATATGGCAGATGGGGCAGTGTCCCGGCCGCGAGCGCACGATCTCGTGATGCATGGGGCATTGATAGAGGACGGATTTCTTCTGGGTCCGCGAGGCCCCGTCAGCGGCTCCGGGGGCTTGGCGCCCGCAGGCGGCGAGGGAGGCGGTCGCGGCGGCCGCGAGCAAGGCAAGGATGAGAATCCCGCGCGGTTGAGGCTTTATCATGGTTTGATCTCCCCGAGATCGGCCCCGACCGCTTTTTCAAGCAACGCCCGCTCATCGCCTTCGCGACGCAGCCGGTCGTCGTAGCCTAACTCGATCTTGAGCAGCCTTTCGAAGGAATCCGAGAAACGGGCGAAGCTCTCGCGGCCGGTCTCGTAATTTTTGAGCGATATATCGAAGGCCGAGCGGGCGAGCGGGAGGAGCTCGCGGCTGTAGGAAAGCGCGAGCCGCTGCTGGGTCTCGAGAACGATTTTGCGGGAGCGCACATCCTTGAGAAGATTGTTGAGGGCGGCCTGAAAGCCCGCCTGGGCTTCTTCCTCGTGCCGACGGGCGGCATCCAGATTGGCGCTCTGTTTCCAGGCCCAGAGGGGAATGCTGAGATTCAATCCGGTGTAGAAAGGCGAGACTTTGCCCCCCATCTCCTGGGCTTGGTAGTTGAACTCGAAATCGGGAGCGAAGGCCAGCAGGCCCAAGCGATGTCCGACATCGGCGTGGTGGATCAAGTGCATGCTCTCGAGGAAATGGGGATTTTTCTCCCGGGCGAGACTCTCCAAGCGCTCGGTCGGCGGTGTCGGCCGGTCGAGATCCGCGGGCGGCGCCAGGGAATGCTCGGTCCCCGGGGGGCGCGAGAGGAGGGCGTTGAGAGACGCTTCCTCGACCGGTATTTGCCGCTCCTTCTCGTAGGCGTCGTTTCCGATCTCCTTGGACCTGAGCTCGGCCAAAAGAGGCTCGTCCGCCCTGGCCCGCCCCGAGGCCACGAGCGCCTCGGCGGCTCTCGCCACCCCTTCCAGCACCATCGCCTCGCGCCGCAGGAGCTTTGAGGATTGCTGGAGGTAGAAGAGCTGGTGATAAACGAGCTTGACTTGGGTCAGGACATCGAGCTGGACGGCGAGATATTTTTGGTAGGCGATCTGGGCCTCGTGGTATTTCATGCCGGACTCGGCGGAGAGCTTGCCGGGAAACGGGATCTTCTGGCTCACGGAGTACATCGTCATCCCGGTATAACCCACCGGGCTGGGGAGGCGTTCATAACCGTAGCCCAACGTCGGATCCTGCCAGGTCCAGGCGGGCAGGACCCGGTCTTTTTGAACCTCCCAGGCTTTCTTGGCGCTGAGGATCTCGGGGTTACGGTCCTTGGCTTCCTCAAGAAGGGCGGCGAGGCTTTGAGGTCCCAAGGACGCCGACGAAACGGCGACCTGGGGCCAAGCCGTGCCGCTGCCGGCCAGCAAAATGGCTATGACAATTTTCATGGTTCTTCATTTGAGCGCCTCGCGCGACTCCTAAAGAGCTTGAGTCTTGATTCTTCAGGGTCGCCGCGCGACCCGCGGCATCGCGCGACTACGGCTGTTTAAGGACGGACTTAGTCGGGACGGGGCGGTGAGAGGCCGGACGCGGCCCCGCGGCAAGCTTGGCGAGTCCGCGTCGTGTTGGGGTGGGCAAGGGCGATGGAAACTGGGAGGGCGCCGGACGAACATCCCCCCGTCGCGGCGGCGAAGGCATGATGGGAGGCTATTCCCGTCTCGTGAAGGGCGGCGACGGGTCGAGGGGCGGCGGCGCAGCAGCTTTTGAGCGGGGCCGAGGGGGATGGGCAACAGGACTTGCAGCAGGAAGGTTTGGCCTGGGGCCGGAAAGGGTTCGCGCCCGCGACGGAAAGCAAAAACGCGAGCGCGAAGGAGACGACGATGAGGTTGCGAGGATGCTTCACGGCGCTCCTTTTATACCCCCGCCTCGCCAAAATTTCAAGTGCCGCCTCTTCGCGGAGGAAGGGGGATGAGAGCCCTCGTTACGCCGGCAGAAATTTGAGCGCGGAGCGGGCGACGGCGGGGACGAAGGCGGGACGCAGGAGACGCTTGTCGTAGGGGGCCAGGCGCCGCTCATTCTCCGAGAGGCAGAGCTCGACGAAGGCCCGCGGCGAGAAGTCACCGAAGGACTTGTGAGCGTTCATCGTGAAATTGTCCTGGGTGCCGGCGTTCCTCCCCACCTTGAGGGCGGTCTTCAAGCGGCTGACGGCCTGGAGCCACATGGCGAGTCCTCTGCGAAAGACGTAGCCTGGACGGCCGGCGTAAGGGAGTTTCGCCTGGTTGTAGGCGACCCAGTTGACGTGAAAGATGATGTGCCGCCCCTCCTCCTGCATGATGGGCTCGAAGAGCGTCACGAGCTCCGGCGGGAAAAATCCTGATTCTCGAGCGAGCGCGAAGAGGCCGAAGGCGAAGAAGGAGTCGAAGCACTCCCCATAGCCGATGCGCATGAAGGCCCAGTTGGGGTCTCGTGGCGCCGTGGGATTAAACGACGGGACGGGGATGCCGTATTTTTGGGTGAGAAGCTTCAAGATCTGGGCGTGGCGGGACTCCTCGTAGCCCTGGAGCTTGATGGCATGGGAGAGGACCGGGTCCTTTTCGGCCTCCCCCATGCTCGTCACCGCGAGCGCGGTCTCGGCCTCGGTCTTCACGGCCTCCTCCCAGATCGGGAGCGCCGTCAGCCGCCGCCGGGCATCGGAGCCGAGGGCCGGCCAGGGGAGCGAGTCGGGCGCGTAGGGGTTGTGGGTCTCGACGAAGAAGCGGCAGAGGAGCTCCTTGTGCTCCGTGGAGCCGATGAAGCTGTCGAGGCCGCCTTCAGGCACCTGGGGAATTGACGTTTTCATACGACGCGACAATATAGTAAATTTATTAATAATGTCGACAACAAGCAGGAATGGCGGCGATTTCCACGGCCAAGGACTCTGGGCTGTGATCCTGGGAGGCTCCTCGGGTTTTGGCCTCGCGACCGCCAAGCGCCTAGCCCGCGCGGGCCTCAACATCATGGTGGCCCATAAGGACAAGGAGGGCGTGGTCGAGACACAGATCAAGCCCCATTTCGAGGCCATCCGGCAGACGGGCGTCAAGTTCGTCGCCCACAACGTGAACCTCTTCGACGACGATGACCGGGCGGGGGTCATCGAGTCGGTCGAGGAGCAAGCCGGCCGGGGCAAGGTCCATCTCTTCCTCCACTCGATCGCGGCGGGAGCCTGCAAGCTCCTCGCGGAGCCCAAGGGGCCCAATTATCGCGCGGATGCCGTCAAGGGGCTGACCGAGGCCCTCCAAGCGGAGGGCTTGCCGGCCTCTCCCGAACAGGTGCGTAGCGCCGTCAATAAGGCTTTCCACGAGAAACATTGCGACGCGCTCTATACCGTTGCCGACAGCAAGATTCCTTATAAGGACGAATTCTTGGAGGAGGAGGACATCAGCCGAACGGTTTGGATGATGGGCTATGATTACCTTCTATGGGGTCGGGAGCTTCTGGCTCGGGAATTGCTGTCCCCCGAAGCCCGGCTCGTGGCCCTCACCTCCGAGGGCAACGAGATCGCGTGGCGGGGCTACGCGGCCGTCTCCGCCGCCAAGTGCGCGCTCGAGGCCTCCTGTCGGGCGATGGCCCTCGAGATGGGGCCCTACGGGGTGCGGTCTTACATCGTCCAGGCGGGCATCACCGACACCCCCGCCGGCAACGCGATCCCGCATTTCGACCTCATGATGGCCCAAGCGCGGATGCGCAACCCCTTTCATCGGCTCACGACCCCGGAGGACGTGGCCGAGGCGATCTATGCCCTCTGCCTGCCGCCGCTCTCCTGGTCAAGCGGCTCCATCATACGCGTCGACGGCGGCGAGGCGATCTCCGGACTCTAAACAATTCATGCTATCCATCCTTGGGATGGGCTGGCAACTTCCCAAAAACGAGATATCGAACGATTTCCTTCACAAGGAAGTCGGGCTTGAACGCGGCAATGACTGGGTGGACTCCAGGCTCGGCATCTACACGCGCTACTCGGTGCTTTCGAGGGAATACATCCTCAAGACGAAAAACGCGAACCCCGTTCACGCCATGATTCACGCGCGCTCCAATGGGGAGACTCCCGTCATCTTGGGCGTCCGGGCCGCCCGCCAGGCCTTAAACGAGGCGGGGGTCAGGCCCGAGCAGGTCGGCTGGGTGATCGCGAACAACGACACTCCCTTCGAGACGATCCCCAGCACCGCGAGCTTGATCGCCAAGGCGCTGGGCGTCGGCTCCGGGCCCCATTGCGACATGAACGCCGCCTGCTCAAGCTTTGCCCGTCACATGAAGGCGGTTGCGGACATCAAGGAGGAGCGGCTGCCTGAATTCGTTCTCTGCGTCCAGACAAGCTGCTACACGGTGCGCACCGACTACTCCCCCTCCTCGATCGACGGCTATATCTGGGGTGACGGCGCCGCGGCTGAGATCCTATCCGCGCGGCATGACGGCCCCCTCTCCATCGAGCCCATGATCTACGAGGGCGATCCTTCGGGCGCGGAACAGATCATGATCGACTCGACGGGGCATTTCATCCAGGACGGAGCGGCGGTGCGCGAGTTCTCTATCCGAAAGACCTGCGAGATGTTCGAGGAAATGGCCCAGAAGAAGATGCTCTACGCCGAGGACGTCTACACGGTGGCGCACCAGGCGAACTTCGTGATGCAAGACTCCATCATCGGCCACCTGGGCCTGCCTGCTGAAATGCATTTGCGCAACGTCCAGAGGCAGGGCAATATCGCGGCCGCCGGAGCTCCCTCCGTCGTCGCCCAGAACAGGGACCGATTTCATAAGGGCGACAAGATTCTCTATGCCGTCCTGGGTTCGGGGCTCGCCTGGGGCGGCGGCTATATGGAGGCTCGCTAATGGCGAAAGACGTCGCTGTCGTGACAGGCGCCTCGGGCGGGATCGGGAAGGCGATCGCCCGGATGATCCACGAGAAATCCGGGGGCGAGCTCCAGATCTGCCTGCATTGCCGCGGCAATAAGATCTCCGCGGAGGAACTTCAAAAGGAAATCCCGGGCTCCTTTGTCGTCCAGGCGGATCTCGCGACGACGGAAGGCCGCCGCGAACTCTTGGAGGCGGCGGTCGAGAAGGGACATCCGTTCGTTTTGGTCAATAACGCCGGCGTGGACAAGCCCCACGAGCCCGCGCTCATGATCCAGGAATCCTCCTTCGACGAGATCCTGGGCGCCAATCTCAAGAGCGCCGCTTTTTTAATGCGGGATTTCGGCAAGGAGATGGCCGGCGCGGGAGCGGGTGTCATCGTCAACATGAGCTCGGTCCTGGCCGGCAAGGCCCTGATCGGCTCCGCCCTCTACAGGGCGAGCAAGGCGGCGCTCGAGGCCTTGACGAAACAGTTCGCCTTCGAACTCGGCCCCAAGGGGGTTCGTGTCAACGCCGTGGCGCCGGGCTTCATCGAGACGCCCATGACGCGGGAAATCCCGCCGGAGATGCGCGACAAGATACGCTCGGAGACGGCTCTCGGCGCCTTCGGCGCCCCGGAGGCCGTCGCCCAGGCCGTCTGCCATTTGATCGAGAACGACTACATCAACGGCGCCGTGCTGACCGTGAACGGAGGCATGTCCCTTTAATGCCCCTCTCGGCGGCCGAAATCCTCAAGCTTGTTCCCCAGCAGCGTCCGATGCGCTTCATCGATGCGATCGAGGAGGTCGATGACGAGCACATCACGGCGACCTACACGTGGAAGGACGAGGACTGCGCGGGACACTTTCCGGGAAATCCCGTGGTCCCCGGCGTCAAATTGATCGAGATGGCGGCCCAGGTAGGCAACGTCGCCTGGGGCATCTACCACCTTTCCCTGGATCGCCCCGTCGAAGACCTCTCCGGGCTTTTGGGCGTCTTTGCGGGGGTCGAGGAAGGAAGCTTCAAGCGCGTGGTGCGTCCTGGCGACAAGGTGCGGGCCGCGGCCTATTTTGATGACGAGGGCTATTTCCGCAACAACAAGATATTGGCGCTCGTCGAGATCGCCTTCGCGGGCGGGGCCAAGGACGGAGAGGTCGTTTTTACGGGGAAAACCTCGGGAATATGGGTTCCTAGAGAGGGAGTGGAATGAATCGAAAAAGAGTCGTCGTCACCGGCCTGGGCGTGGTCGCTCCCAACGGCGTTGGCCTTGCCGCGTTCCGGGAAGCCCTCAAGGCGGGCAAGTCCGGCATCACGCATATTGAGGAGTTGAAGCGCCTCAATTTCGCGGCGCAAATCGGCGGGACGCCGCCCATCGGGGAGGAGGAGGCCCTGGCCGTTATCCCGGAAAGCGAGCTCCATAAGCTCTCCGAGGCCATGATCTACGCGGTCATGGCTTCCCTTGAGTGCGCGAAATCCGCGGGATTTCCGGTCGATGTGGCGGCGGGCCTTAAGGACGGCGCCGTCGACTGGGGCGCCGGGGTGGTGATCGGCTGCGGGATCGGCGGCATGGACACGATCTTCGAGCAGATGGTCTCGGTCATTCGAGAGGCTCCGATGGCGGATGAGGGGCGCGGCATGGTCGAGATGGGCACCAACATCGTTCCGCAGGTGATGGGATCGAGCGTCAGCGTCGCGGTGGGGCGCTTCCTGGGCGCGGGCGGACAGACCTCGACCAACAGTTCCGCCTGCAACACGGGGACCGAGGCGATTTTCGAGGGCTACAAGCACCTGCAGTTGGGCTATGCGGACGCGATGTACGTCGGCGGAGCCGAGGGGAGCCACTACGCCATCTGGGCTGGATTCGACGCCATGCGCGACGTGCTCTGCTCCCGCTACAACGACGCCCCCGAGAAAGGCTCCCAGCCCCTGGGGGCCGGCGCCTGCGGCTTCGTTCCCAGCTCGGGCGCCGGGGTGTTGCGGCTGGAGACCCTGGAATCCGCCCAAAAGCGCGGCGCCAAGATCCTCTGCGAGCTGGTCGCCGCCTACTGCAACTCGGGCGGTCAGCGCAACGGCGGGACGATGACCTTCCCCAATCAGGAGGGCGTCGTGCGCTGCATCCAGCGGGTTCTCCAAGACTCGGGGATCGATCCGGCGCGCATCTCCCTCATCAACGGCCACCTGACTTCGACCACCGCCGACCCTCGGGAAGTCGAGAGCTGGCTGAAGGCCCTGGGGCTTCTCCCGGAGAAATTCCCCCTCATCCAGTCGACGAAGTCCATGATCGGGCATTCGCTCGGCGCCGCGGGGGCGATCGAGTCCGTCGCCGTCATCGACCAACTCGTCAACGGCTACGTCCATCCTTCGATCAACTGCGACGAGGTCCATCCCAACATCCGGAAGCTGGGCGTGGCGGATTCGATCCCGCACCAGCTCCTTGAGCGCCGGCTCGATTGCGTTATCAAGGCCTCCTTCGGCTTCGGCGACGTGAACGGTTGCCTCTTGTTTAAGCGGTGGGATGGTAAGTAAAATAAAGAGCTGTTAGAAGGCAGCGTGTTGATGAATGCCGGTCGCTGGCTACTGACGGCCGAGAACGTGCAAGGAGGTTTTTCCCATGGCATTTAAGCGTCGCGAGGCTCCGACGGTCGAGGCGGTCGACTTGAACACGATTTCCCCCAAGGACACGGAAACCCGCATCATCCAAGGGGTCAAGAAGTACGCCACCAACGAGGGCAATTGGTCCAGAGCCGACGCGAACACGCCTTTTTTGGGTTCGATCATCGGCATGGGAATCGAGTCGAGCAACCTCGCGGACGTGACGATGTCGATCGAGCGCCAGTTCCTGACCCGCAAGACGAACCGCGTGCCCGTGAACGGCGGCTCCGAGTTCCGCCTCGAGGATGGAGAGCTGGGGAAGCTGCGCATCCTTGACGGACAGGATGCCACCGCCGCGACGCCGGGTCTCTCGGTCAAGATGCTCATGGACCTGGGCCACATGCCCAAGGACGAGGGCTATCTCTCGGGGGTCGTATCCTATGCCTACATCGTCGCGGTCGGCGACGGCTACCGCATGAACGACGGCCTCAAGAAGGCCGTGGAGAAGGTGCAACGGCTTTCCGGCGCCGAGCGCGAGGAGGCATTCATGAATCTTAAAACGCTGATCGCCAAGGCGCGCGAGTACGTGAGTTTGCTGGGCGACATCAAGGCCCTGGCCGAGAATCGCCGCAAGACCTATGAAAATGACCGCCAGACGGTGGACAACCTGCGCCAGGAGCTCTCCATGATCGGCGAGAAGCTCAAGGGGGCGACGGCCTCCGGGGATTCCGGGCAGGTCGCGACGCTGCGCTCCGAGGAGACGAGCATCCGTTCCCGCCTTAAGATGGGCGAGCAACGCTACAAGATCTCGGAGCAGGTGGTCAGGGAGTCGGCCGGCCGCAAGGCGGTCGAGGAAGCCAAGGTGCGCGAGATATCGACGATCCTCTCGCAGACGATCACTGACGCCCAGCGCGTCGCCTAGGGCCCGCGCTCGTAAGTGCTCAGCGACGTTGATGTCCGGTCGCTCCGGCGCCAGGAGCGCCTGAGCGCCTGGGCGCGCTGGCCGATCTACATCTTTCTTTTCTTCTCCCTGCGCCTCTATTACGGCTATCGCTTCGAGGATATGGAGGCGTTCAGGCTCTCCCTCTGGAAGAAGCTCGACAAACACCAGGGACCTATCATCTGGGCCGCCAATCATCTGACCCTCATCGACTCCTTCCTTATTTTCTGGGCTCTGGTTCCCCCGAGCAAGCTCTCCCGCACCAAGATCATCCCGTGGTCCACTCCCGAATACCGCAACTACTACCATCTGGGAGGCCCGATCTATAAGCGATTCATCCGATTCCTGATGTACGCGTGCCGCTGCATTCCCTTTCTGCGCGGGGGCGACGACGAGGTTTCGATCCAATGGCGCGAGAACGTCTACCAGAAATGCCGATGGATCCTGCTTAACGGCGGCTCGGTTTTCATCTTCCCGGTAGCCGGCCGGTCGAAAAACGGCTGGTTCGATCCCCATCGGCCCAAGGACCTGCTGGGGAGGCTCGCCCAAGAGGTGCCCGGCGTCAAGTTCCTGTGCGTCTACCTCAGGGGCGAGGGGCAGATCTTCCGCACCGTCTACCCGCGCCGGCGCGAGCGCTTCCGCATGGTGGGCGACCTCATCGACGGGCTCCTTCCGGGCGAAACGAACCCGCGCATGACGAGCCAAAGGCTTTTTAACCGTTTGGCCGAGCTTCAAAACGATTGGTTTGCCGGGAGCGGGCTCGCGAAGAATTGCGCGGGCAACGACGTCATCGATCTTGCCTCCCCCCACGCCAGGGACATTTTCCCGCCGGACGGCGATCCGGAGACGATCGAGGAGGTCTACTCGCGCCGGTTGACGGCGAAAGAGACGGCCTACCTCTCCGAATTCTCGGGCGAGGCGCGCTATAGGATTTTCTGGAAATTCATCGCCGCCAAGGAGGCCGCCATGAAGGCGCTCGCGCAAAGCGGCGTCATGTCCAACTTCAAGGATCTCGAAGCCGATCTGTTCCGTCGGCGCATCGTCCACCTTCCCACCGCCTGCGAGATGGACATCGCCCTGACGGTGGACGACGCCGAAAAAGTCCATGCGATTTGCGTGCTTCGAGGGGGCTATATAGGCGACGACGATCACCCCGGGGATGTGCTCTGGGAAGTCCGGCAAGTTCCGGACGGCGCCGCTCCCTCCGAGTTCGCCCGAGAGAGCTGCCTGAACTTCATCGCGGCTTCCTCCGACGACATCCGCACGCCGGACGTCCTCGCGATGACCGACGACGGCGGCATCCCCAAAGTCCTGCGCAACGGACGCGTGTGCGACTGGGGCGTCTCTCTCTCCCATTCAGGACGCTTCGCCGCGTATAGCTTCATGGTGTCATGAGCAAACCCCTGGGCGTCTGCGTCCTTTTCGCCGGCCAGTCGGTTCAGGAAAGCGGCATGTGTCGCGAGCTTTGGAAATATCCCGCCGCGCGCGAGATTTTAAAACGCCTGACGCCGTTTCTCGGGGACGACATCGAGCGGATCACGACCGAGATGCCCGATCCGGAGCTGGCGCTCACCTTCAACGCCCAGAGGGCGATTCACGCCCACCATCTGGGACACTGGTTCGCCTTCAAGGCCGCTCATCCCGAGATCGCCATCGAGGGGGCGCTGGGGCACTCGATGGGAATCGTCGCGGCCCTTGTCGCCGCCGGGGCGATGTCCGTGGAGGACTCGGGGTCCTTCATCCGCGTTCGCGCCCAGGCCTTTTCCGACGTCTGCAAGGCCTTTTCGGAGCCCATGGGACTCGCCGCGATCTCGGCCGAGTTCTTCGAGGATGTCTCATCGAGGCTTTCGGAGTTCCCCGGGGTCTCCATGGCCCTTCACAACACGATCGGCCGAGGCGTCGCGGGCGGGACATTGCGCGCGCTCGAAAATTTCGCCAGGAAAGCCCCGGAAGATGGTTGGGAGGCGAAAATCAAGCTTCTCAAGGTCGAAGGCCCCTACCACACAGCGGCCTTCGCAGCGGCTCGCGGGCCTCTGGAAAAAGCCCTGAGCCGAATCGAGATACGAAAGCCTCAAGTCCCCGTTTTCATGGGAACCTCCGGGAAGCTTGAAGACGATCCCGGCCGCATTCGCGAGATCCTCGTCGCTCAGGCGGATTCTCCGGAGCTCTACTTCCAGGCCGTCTGGGACGCCTACGACCACGGCATGAGACGCTTTCTGGAGGTCGCCTACAAGCCCCAGCCCGTGACGTGGATTGGGGAGCAGCTCCTCGACGAGAATGGAAAGCTGATGCCGGGGGTTGCGTCGATCGCCATTAAGACCCCGGACATCGACGCGGCGCTTCCAGTCGGTGCGTAATTCAGGGCAAAACAGACTCTTTTTCGGCGCACTTGTTGCAGCGTCCGCACGGGCGGCCCCGCACGGGGGCCAAGCAGGAAAACGCGAGTCCAATCCACGAGGGCATCGGAAATCGGCGAAGGATCTCCTTCTTGGAGAGAGTTCGATAAGGCGCCAGGACCTTGAAGGGCCTGCCGAACGCCGAGGCGATGGCGCGCTCCATGGAGCCTAGGAACGTCGGCTGGGCGTCCGGAAAGGGGTTTCCTCTCAGGATGCCGATAGCGGCCGCGGGGATGCTCCGCGCGTCGCAGTAAAGACCCGCTTGCGTCAAAAGGGTCAGGTTGCGTCCCGGAAGGAAGACGCTGGAGGCGGCGCTGCTCCGGCCGGGGACTGCCTTGCCCGAAAGGCTCCAGTGCTTCTTCCCTAGAAACCCGGAAATGGCCGCCTGGGACACCTCAAGCGGCCGCAAGCGCGGTTGGGCGGCGGCCTTCAACATCCGGCGCAAGCGCCGCAGCTCGTCTCCCTCCCAGCGAAGCCCGCAACGCACGTAGAGCGGATGAACGACGAATCCCCGGCGAAGGAAATCCGCCGTCAAAACGGCGCTGTCGACGCCGCCGCTGGCGAGGACGCAAACCTTACGACTCAAGGGCGGCCAAGGCGGCGGCCGCTGCTGCTGTCGTGGCCGCAGTGGCTGGCGTTGCCATTAATGCGTATGCCTTGAAACGAGCTTCTTGAGGCGTTCCACCAAGGCCTTGTGGGCCAAATTCTCCTCGGGAACGTCGTCCGGCTCCGCGCCTGCCAGGGAAGGGGGCGGGGCCGCCGGCTTGTTGGGGGTGCGCGGCGGCTCGGGGGCGGGTTTAGGCGCGGCCTCCTGCTGTCTCGAAGAATCCTTCGCGGCTCCGGAGGAGGGACCCATCTGAGGCAAATCCTCTTCGAGCTTGCGGATAATGCCCAGGGATTTCGCGAGTTGGAGTTCTTTTTCCGTCAGCTCGAGGCTCAGCTTGTTGACGAGGCGGTTGCGTATCGCGAGATCATTTTGGACGTCGCTGAGGCGCTTATGGAGGTTCTCCTGCTCGGCTCGCAGTTTCTCAAAGGCGACGCGCAGGGCCGCCGTCTGCTGTCCTTCTCTCGCGGCGGATGCCTCCAAGGCCTGCCCGCGCTCCTTTTCCTGAGCCAGGCTTTTCTCGAGATCCGCGATGCGGTTTTTCTCGGATTTTAAATAGGCGTCCTTTTCGATGAGACGGACGTCCGATTCCTCGAGGCGGCTTTTGAGATTCATGATCTCAAGCTCGAGGCGGCGCAGAAGCTCCTGCTCTTCCCGCCTGTTTTCCAGCTCCTTGACGATGCGGGAGACATGCTGAAAAAGCTTGGTGCCCGTGGCGTCGATGAAAGCATTGACGTCGGTGGCGGCGGAGGATGCCGGCTTGGCGGAGCCCTGGTCATGGCCGGCGGCTCCCGCGGCTTTCAGGATTTCCGGGATCTCCGATGCCCGCCGCCAGTTCTTTTCGGCGATCTCCCCCTCGGCCGGACAGACGAGAATCGAGGGAGTGAAATCGGGAAGCTTGACAATATCCTCCGGGGAATAGCATCCGGGAACTTCTCCGCGCAGGTAGGCCCAATATTTCATGGTCGTCTCCCAGGAGATTTCGTTCGCGACAAACCAAGCATAGGAAGTGGCCGTTACAAATTCAAGTCGCCGTTATTTGGCGCGCGGCGGCATGGCCAGGTTTTTGAGATAGGCTTCGAGAGCCTTCGCGTCGCAGCTCGTTTTGAGGCAGAGCCTGGCCCGCGCCCGGTTGTCCCAGAAATCGGGATAATCCGAAAGGACGCGTCCGTAATCCGCGTTGGCGAGCTTCCTCAGCCCCAGAATGCTCTCGGCGTAGCCGCGAAAGAGATAGAGGGTCGAAAGCCAGGCCTGATGTTCCCGCGTCCCCCAGCCGGGATTGCGGGACGCGGCGTTCATGGATTTTTCCTCGTTGATCGCCCGGCGCAGCCAACCCAGAGAGAGCTCCGTCTGATCGCGGTCGGGGCAGGATTTCGGGGTGAAGGCGCACAGAAGCGTCAGCAGCTTCGGCTGCGATGTCTTTTCGTCCCGCGAAAAAGGAGCGAAAAAATCGCGGGCCGTTTGGAAGGAGCCCGTCGAGTCCTTTGTTTCGTAGAGCATCACGGATTCAAGAAACTGGAAATACGGGCTCTGGGGGTAGGAGCGCCGGAGCACCCGGAGCATCGCGAGGGCCTTGGGAAAATCGTGCTTGTCCTCGATGTAGATCGAGGACAGGATGATCTGGGCCTGATTCGAAACGTAGACGGCGTGCTGGGCCGCGTCGTTGAGGAGATCAAGTCCCTTGGCCTCGTCTCCCTTGACGTCCAAAAGATGCCGGCTCAGGAAGCCCAGGAGGCCCGAGTAGCGCGAGACGTCGTATTCGAACCAGCCGAGGCCCAGCTTCGCGTCGTCATAGTTGGGATCGATATCGAGGCATTGGCGCAAATGGGCCACCGCCTTCTTGCCGGCGAAATAAGCCTTGAGCCAATGCCGCTCGAGGAGTTCCCACTGGCCCCGGGCGCCGAGAGCCATGCCGACGATAAAATGGCCGTCGGTCTGCTCGCGAGGGTCGTCGGACGCGAGCAGCGGTTTGGAGTGGGCGATGGCCTGGCGGACGTCCTCCTCGAAGCGCTTGCGCAGGTCGGAGCGCCTTTTGAAAAGCCCCGCTTCGTTGGAGGCTTCCCACCAGAGGGCCCCCGCCTCGAAAAGATAGCTGAACGCCTTGTCGGGCTCGTTGCGGACGAGCATCTCGAAGGTCGCTCGGGACTGCGCGTAGTCGAGGTCGTAGAGATCCTTGAAGCCCTGTTCGGAAAGCCCCAGGGCGACGGCGTCCATGCCGTAGGGGTTGGCCTGGGCTAATGGGCAAAAGAAGGCCACGGAAGGCCACAGAAGGCCGCAGAAGGCTGCGGAAGTCCGCCAAGCTTTCCGCCGCCCTCCGGCGCCTTCCAGGGCCTTCCGTTGCTGTTTACTTCCAAAGCGCATAGCGATGCTCCTTCCAGAAATTTTGAATGTATTCCCAGCCGTCCTCGGCGCTCTCGACGATCTTGAAGAGTCGGCGATCCTCCTGGGTGATCATGTCCTGATCGAGAAGATAGTCGAAATTGACCGCCTTCGACCAGAAATCGGTCCCGAAGAGGACGATGGGGATGGGGCGCTTCTTGCCGGTCTGGACCAGCGTGAGCGTCTCAAAAAGCTCGTCGAAAGTGCCGTATCCTCCCGGGAAGGCGACGAGAGCCCTCGCGCGCATGAGGAAGTGCATTTTGCGCAGAGAGAAATAGTGGAAGCGGAAGGTGATCTCCGGGGTGATGTAGGGATTGGGGTCCGGTTCGTGGGGAAGCGTGATCGCGAAACCCACGCTTTTGGCGCCGCTCTCGAAGGCCCCGCGGTTGGCGGCTTCCATGGCGCCGGGCCCCCCGCCTGTCGCGATGACGAACTCGAGCTGGCGGTTGGGCGGCTGGTTCCGGGCGGCCAAGGCCGCGAAACGTCGCGCCTCCTCATAGTATTTTGAGAGCTTGAGGGCGCGACGAGCCCGGCGAAGGGCTTGGCGCCCCGCGGGCGTGTCGGGGCGGGAGCCGAAGTCCGCGAGGACGGCGGCCAATTCTTCCCGGGCCTTGGCGCGCGAGCGCAGGCGCGCGGAGCCGAAGACGACGATCGTCGAACGGATGCGGTGCTCGCGCAAAATGAGCTCGGGCTTGAGGAGCTCGAGCTGGAGCCTCACGGGGCGAAGATCTTTTTTCTTGAGAAACTCCAGATCCTCGTGGGCCATGACGTAGCCATGGGCCGTCTTGATCCGGTCGATAAGAGCCTGGCGCTGTTGCGGCGAGAGCTCTTCTTGCGATGCGCGGCGCTTCATAAGTGAAAGAGACGCGGCAGCCACAGGCTCAGCGCCGGAGCGTAGCTCACGACGGCAAGGAGGGCGATGAGAATGAGCCAGAAGGGAAAGCTTGCCCGGTAGAGCGTCGGCAAGGACAGGTCGAAACGCCGGCTTGCGAGGAACAGATTCAGGCCCATGGGCGGGGTCAGATACCCAATTTCGAGGTTGAGGAGGAAAAGAACTCCGAGGTGGATGGGATCGATCCCGTAGTGCATCGCCACCGGCACGATGATTGGCACCATGAGAACGATCGCCGAGAAAATCTCCACCATGTTGACGACGAGAAGAAAAGCGTTGAGCAGAGCCAGGAACCAAAACTTCCCCGAGACGTGCGCGTTGAGGAAGGAGAAGAGCTTCGCGGGGGCCTGGGCGTCGATGAAATAGCTCGTCAGTCCTATCGCGCAACCCAGGACGAGAAGGATCGCCCCGACGAGCATCTGGCTCTTGAGGGCGATCGCCGGGAGCCCGGAAAGCTTGATGTCTTTGTAGATGAAGACCTCGGCGACGAGGGAGTAGAAGGCCATGATGGCCGCGGCCTCGGCGGCCGTGAATTTGCCCATGTAGATCCCCCCGATCGCCAGGATGGGCAGGGGAATCTCCCAGAGCGAGAGCCGGAAGGCCGAGCGAAGCGCTCCCCAAGAGAAACGGGTCGCCTTGACGTCGTGGCGCGCGGAAATCCAGACGGCGTAGGCCGAAAGCGCGGCGATGAGGAGAAGAGCGGGAAGAAGAGCCGCGGCGAAAAGCCTTTCAAGGGAGACCTGAGCCACGAGGGCGTAGAGAATGATGGGCAATGAGGGAGGGAGCAGGAGGCCCAGGCTGCCGCTTGTCGTGACGAGGCCGAGAGCGAAGTTCTTGGGGTAGTCCTTTTGAAGGAGGAGCGGATAGACGATGCCCCCCAAAGCGATAATCGTGACGCCCGAGGCGCCGGTGAACGCCGTGAAAAGGGAGCAGGACGCAAGCGCCGCGATGGCGATTCCTCCGGGGATCCACCCGAAGGCGGCCTCGGCGAGGGCCAGGGTCCGCTGGGGCGCCTTGCTTTCAGCCAGGAGATAGCCCGCGAACGTAAACAGCGGGATCGCCGTCAGGGAGGGCATGTCCGTGAGTCTTGTGAGCTCGATCGTGACGGCCGAGAGAGGCACTTGCTCCAAGTGAAAGAGAAGGAGAGCAAGACCCCCCAGTATCGCGTAGATCGGGATTCCCGCCAGCGCCGCGACGGCCGAACCGGCGATGAGGGCCGAGGTCACGACTTGGAGTCGCCGGAAGATGCGACGTGGCTCTGACGCCCACCGAGATCGAGGGCCTCCTCGACGGCGCGCAGCAGCGTGTGGAGGCCCACGAGCGAGAATCCGACGGGGATCGCGGCGGCGAAGATCCAACGGGGGATGCGCAGGTTTCCGAAGCCCACGAGCATTCCCCCCGAGGCCCGCTCATCCTGAAGGAATTCCCAGGCGGCATAGGCCAGGAAACCGCACGCGGCGCAGGCGGCGATGGAGGAGGCCGCGTCGAGGGACTTGCGCAGCGTGCCCTCGGGGATATGGAGGGCCTCAAAGGCGAAGTGCTTGCCCTCGGCCGCGGCGACGGCCGCTCCCAAAAAACCGATCCAGAGCACCATATGCCGCATGAGGATGTCGGCGCCCACCATGCCGACCCCGAAGAGGTCGCGCAGAAGAACCCCTCCGAAGGCGAGGAGGACGAGGCTGAGGAGCAGTATGAAAAGAACCGCCGTCTCGATCGACTTGAGAATTTCCTGCGCCCGGGAAACGGCGTTCATTCCCCTCGGGAGGTCTTGGAAGACCTGGGAGGCCCGCGTCGCCGCAGGGATTGGAGAAGAGAGTCCGCTTCCTTGACGATATCGGGGCTGAAGAGCCCCTGGGAAACGAGAGTCTTTTGGGCCTTCTTCCCGGCTGCCTCGAAATAGGCTAGGTCGGAGGCGCTCGGGGCCTTGCCCATTTTCAGGCCGCGCGACTCGAGCGTCTTGAGGGACTGCGAGGCCTCCTGGCCCGAGAGAACGTTGAGCCTGTCGAGGTGCTTGCGCGAGAGGGAGAGAAGGAGTTTCTTTTGGGCGGGCGTCAGGGAGTCAAAGAAGCGCTTGGCGACGAGGACGGCCCCCGCCGAATAGGCCACGGGCACGGGATAGATGTAGTTGGTGCGGGTGAACCATTCGAGCGCGATGACTCCCAGAGGGGGGCCATAAACGCCGTTGACGAGGCCGGTCTCGAGGGAGCTCATCACGTCGATGATGGAGAGCGGGACGGGGCTGACGTCGATCGCCCGGTAGGCGGCCTGGGCGATGGGGTCGTCGACCCAGACCCACATCTTGAACTTGGAGTTCTTCAGCTCCTCGGGGCTTTGGACGGCGTCGCGGGTGAAGAAATAGACGAAGCCGGGATCGACCCAACCGAGCAGCACCATCCCTCCTTTTTGAAGATCGGCCTCGAGGCGGCCGGCGAGTTTTTGGCGCAGGGCGCGAATCTCTCCTTCGTTTCGAAAAAGCCAGGGGCTGTCGAAAAGCCGCACTTCCGGAGCGATCGAGCCGATCCCGACGCCTGTGAAGCCCGCGGCCTGGATCTCCCCGATGCGCATCTTGCGAACGACGTCCTTCTCGTCGCCCGCCACGCCCCCGGGATACATCTTGAAGCGCAGCGATCCCCCGCTTCGTTCCTGGAGCTCCTTGTTGAGATCATCCATGACCTTCATCCAGGTTGAGGCCTGGGGGGCGAGGGTGGCGAACTTGATATAGCGCACGGGCCCCGCGGCGCGGGCTTGTCCCGGCAAAGCCAGGAGCGCGGCGAAGAGCCAGTTAAAAGTAGTCATTGATTTTCTTGAGCATGGCCTGCGCTCTCTCCTTGGCGACTTGGTCGGCGAGCCCCGCGTGCGGCAGGACGCCCGGCTTGGCTTCGAGGACTCGGGACAAGAGTCTTTTGTAGAGGGATTGGTCTTGGACCGCGGTGGCGTAGTAGCGGGCCTCGAGCACCGGGGTCATGAGGAAGGCGTGGCGGGTCAAATCTTCGGCGCGCTCGAAATGGTCCTTGGCTTCGGCGGGATTCCCCCCCAGCATCTGGGGCTTCGAGGCGTAGTAGACTCCGAGTACGACGTCCGCCCCGGCGAAGTTGTAGGACTCGTCGAGCTTCCGGACCCGCTTCATGAGGAGCACGACCTTGGGAAGGTCCGCGAGGGCGTCGGGGGAGTCGCCCGAAAGACGGATGCGCCCCGCTTCGCCGAAACCGTACCAAAAAAGATCGGGGACGTCGCCGCGGCGGGCTCGGCGCAGTACGGCTTGAAATTGGGGGAGCGTTTTGGCGACGAGGAGCTTCTTGAGCCGGGGGTTGCGGGCGATAGACCGGGCGGCGTATCGGCTGGCGCGCTCATAGATTTCCTTGGCGCGCGCGGGCTGGACGTCGTCGAGAAAGAGGAAAGCGTAGCCGGCGAAGGCCTGCGACGTGAGCCGCAGGAGCTTCCTGTTGTTCGGGGCGTTCGCCAGAAGGGCCTTGAGGGACTCGAGCTGGGCTGGGAATGCGTCTCGCGCGAGCCGCGTGTCGGTCTCCTCGTCGAGGGCGGAGCGGCCCTTTTCAAGGAAATCCTCGCTGATATGGATCGCCAAAGGCTTGCAGCCCGGGGCCGTCAGAAGAAATGCGAGGGGCCAGGTGCGTCGGAGCGCGCTGAGCATCGCTGTGATTCTAGAATATCCGTCGCGGCGGCTCAACGAAAATGCAAGGCCGCTGAGGATGAGATCCGCCCGGGAGGGCGGCGGCGGGGTCGGCCGCGGCCTCAATGGGTTCTTAGCCGCGAGAGGATCTCGGCGGTGGCGCGGGCGCGGTTGAGGGTATAAAAGTGAATCCCCGGCGCTCCGCCGGCCAGGAGCTCGCGGCATTGGCGCGTCGCATAGTCGACGCCGAAGGCGGCAAGGGCCTCCGGGGAGCCCTTGAGGCGCTCGACGTGCTCCCTCATCGGCGCGGGCAGCCGCACGCCGCAAAGGGCCGAGAATCGCTTGAGCTGGGAGTAATTCGTGACGGGCATGATGCCCGGGACGACGGGCACATGGACGCCCGCCTTGCGGGCGCGTTCGACGAAGCCGAAGTAGGAGGCGTTGTCGAAAAAGAGCTGGGTCGTGACCCATTCGCCGCCGCTTCGGACTTTCGCCGCCAGACGGCGCAAGTCGTCATCGGGCGAGGCGGCCTCCGGATGGGTTTCCGGGTAGCCCGCGACGCCGATTCGGAAGCCTCCGCGTTCCCGGATGAAGCGGACGAGGTCGACCGCGTGGGGAAACTCGCGATCCCCGGAGGAGCCTGGGCGGGCGCCTTCGGGCAGGTCCCCGCGCAGGGCGAGGACATTCGCGACGCCGCGTTCCTCCAGGCGGTCGAGAAACTCGGCGATTTCCCGGCGCGTATGGACGAAGCCGGTCACGTGGGAGGCGGCGGGGATGCCGAAGTCGTCCTGGATGCGGGCGGCCGCCGCGACATTCTTTTCCCGTCCCCCCTCTCCCGCGCGATAGGTCAAGGTGACGTAGGAGGGCTTGAGCGGCGCCAGCTCGCGCACATGATCGAAAAGCGGGTCGAGCGCCTCGGGAGGGCGCGGCAGAAAAAATTCGAAGGAGAAGGCGGGCTGTTTGTCGAGAAGGGCGGCGATAATCAAGAAAGGCGCGGTCTAGTTGTAAAAATCCCGCACCCAACGATGCTTGGCGATAGCCGCGAGCTCCTCCGGGGCGTAATACTCGCCGTCCGCCGCGTGTGCGTTCTGGAGGACGTGGGACTCGCGGCGCATGCCGGGAATCACGGTTGAGACCTCCGAAAAGCTCAAAGGATACTTAAGGGCCGCGACGGCGAGCGTCCGGGCTTTGGCTCCCAGAACGGCCTTTTCGAGGGCCTTGACGCGCTCGACGGTCTCGACGAGCCTTTCGCCCCCGAAATAGTGGCTGCGAAAATCCTGGGGCTCAAAGCGCGTGTCCGCTCGGAGATCCCCTGTGAGCCCGCCCTCGTCGAAGGGGCAGCGGACGACGATGCCGACGCCTTTGTCGCGGCAGAGCCCGAAGAGGCGATCCTGGGCACGCTGGTCGAAGAGATTGAAGAGCACCTGCACCTGATCGACGAAGCCCGACTCGATGAGCGCGAGAGCCGACTCCGGATCGTCGTTGTTGAGCGACGCGCCGATAAAGCCGATCTTCCCCTCCCGGCGAAGGCGCGACAAGGTCGCCGAAACCTCCCCCCAGAGCGGATCCTTGAGCCAATGGTCGCTCCAAACGTGAAACTGCTCGAGCGGCAGCCGCTCCAGGCGGAGGTTTCTCAAGGAGTTTTCCACGCAGGAGACGATCCAGTCAGGCGGGAAGGCGAGCTTGAGCGGGGTCGTATGCCGCGCGGGCCATTCCATGTTCTTGGGCGGGATCTTGGTTGAGACGACGAGTTCGGCGCGGGTTTCGCGCAGGAGCCGGCCGATGAGGCGCTCGGAATGGCCGTGGCCGTAGGCGAAGGCCGTGTCGAAATAGTTGATCCCGGCGTCGACCGCGGCGAAGAGCGCGCGCATCGACTCGGCGTCGTCGGTCTGTCCCCACATGCTCTTGCCGATCCCCCAACCGCCAAATCCGATCTCGGAAACCTTGAGGCCCGTATGGCCCAGGGGCCTGCGCCGTAAAGCCGCGTGCGCGGCGGGTTTCATGGGCGCACCTGGACGACCAAACGGATGTCCTCGAGCACGGCGGAGACGGCCTCGCAGCNCTCGCGGGGTCCCTCGTAGACGACGGCGGAGCCTTGGGTGTGAACCTGCCAGGCGATGTGCTTGGAGCGCTCCGTATCGCAGCGGATGGCCTTGACGAGCTGGCGCTCGACCTCGTCGAAGCTGTGGCAGTCGCAGTTAAAAAGGATGGTCTTCCAGCCCGTGGCGAGCGTCGTCCGCTGCGATGTTTTTTCGTCCTCGCGCGTCAATGTTTCGGCCACGGGCACAGGGTAACACCTCTGGGCGAGGGCCGTCAAGGTTTTTCGCCGAGATGGGCGAGGAGATCGTCCCAGCGGCGGCCGATCTCCTCCAGGTTGAATCGGCCGGCGACGGCAAGGGCCTCCCGCCCCAGGGCGCGGCGCAAGGCGGGGTCGCCGGTCAAGCGATCAAGCGCCACGGCGAGAGATTCCGCGTCCCCCGTAGGCACAAGGAGGCCGTCGATGCCGTCATGGATAATGTGCCGCGGACCCGTGGGGCAGTCGGCCGAGACGACGGCCAAGCCGCAGGCCATGGCTTCCAAGAGGACGTTAGGAAATCCCTCGTAATGCGAGGAAAGAGCAAAAACCTGGGCAGCGCGGAGGCGCTCCGTGGGAATGCGCGAAAGGCCCGGGAGGAAGACCCGCTCCCCCACCCCCAGGCGCTGAGCGAGGCTTTCCAGCCGTCCACGTTCCGGGCCTTCTCCGATGATTTCAAGCCGCCATTCGGGACGCGACGCCGATATTTTAGCGAATGCTCGGAGGAGTAGGTCGAAGCCCTTCGACTCGATCAGCCGCCCCATGCCGATGATCGTCTTTTCAGCATCATGGGACGTTGGGGAGCCCGGCGGCGCGGGCACGGGGTTGGCGATGACGTGAATCTTGGAGGCCATGGAAGGCCGGAAGCGTTTTTTGATGGAGTCGGTTTGGACGACGATGGCGTCGGCTAAAGGGTAGGTCCAACGCCGGGCGGCATTCCACCAGCGGCCTACCTTGTGAACGGCGGGGTCCGTGCGTTCCGAGATGACGACAGGGACATGGAGCCTCCGGCTGGCGAGGAGAGTGAGGACGTTCACGCGGTCCATGAACGAAATGATCGCTCCGGGACGGCTTTGGGCCAAAGCCCGGCGCAAGCGGCGTATTCGATCGGCATTGCGGAGGGCGCTTCCCGCCCAGTGGGCGGAGCGACCCGAGAGAGCCAAGGGGCGTAGGTCGACCGAGGGACGAAGCTCAAAAAAGGGAGCTTCGGATCCGTCGTCGAAGGTCAGCAAGACGATGGAACGGCCCTGATCGGCCCACCGGTTGGCCAAAAGGGACAGGACTCGCTCGGCGCCTCCCATTCCTAAGGAGGAGATGACGAGGGTCAGCCGTTGGGGTTCTGCCATGACGCGGCCGAGCGCGAGAAGACGAATTCGTTGCAGCCATGCCCGCCCATCACCGTTTTGAGCTTTCGAAGGACCAAGCCGCGCGAGCGGCAGAATTCAATGACGTCCTCGGGTTTGGCGAACTCGAAAGGATACCCCCCAACCCAATCCACGACGTTGCGCCACACCGACATGCCGCGGTTGCGATGGTATTGACGCAGGGATTTCAACCCTCGGCCCAGGACGATGTCGATGGCCAGGGGAGGAAGCCAAAGATAAACGAAAGCGGGCATGAGAAGAGCCCATCGCGTCCCTCGCGGCATCCGGTTGTAAAGGCGCTTCACTTTTCGCCAGATGCGGCTGCGCGCGCCCTGGTCGTTATAGAGAGACGTGAAGAGGAGGCCGTCGTTCGCGACTCGGGCGCAAATCAGATCGAGAGCCTTCCACATATCCCCTGTATGATGGAGCACGCCCCACGAATAAACGATGTCGAAAGTGCCTAGCTTCGACAAGTATTCGGAATCAAGGACGGAGCCTTGTTCGATCTTCCAGCGGCCGTCGTCCCGATCAAAACGCGAGCGCAAGGCCAGAGCGCAGGAGACGGAGTCCGGATCGTAATCGAAGGAAAGAACCTCGGCGCCGAGACGCCTCGCGGCCAGGCTCAAAAGCCCGGAGCCGGATCCGGCATCGAGGAATTTTTTCCCCCGCAGCGTCTGGAGTTCCAACATGGCTTGAAGGGACGACTCGGCTTGAGCGATCCGTCCTTCGTCGATGTCTTTTAAAAATCGGGCCCAGTTTTTGCCGAACGGGAAACGCAGAGGCTCTTGGGCTTTCGCGGCAGGGGACTCCTCGCGGCGCGCATCCCGAACGGCCTTGGGCATAACTCAGCACCCATTATAGTAAGATCAATGCGGTTCCTTAAGGCTGCTCGTGCCAACTCCAAGTCTTTCCGTCGTCATCCCCAACTATAATCACGCGCCCTTTCTTGGGGAGGTGTTGGAGGCCATCGCCCGCCAGTCGTTTCCTCCAAACGAGATTATCGTCGTCGACGACGCATCGACCGACGGGAGCCTGGAGGTTTTTGAGGAATTCGCGCGCGGCTGCAAGTCCGCCAGGCTCATCCGCAACGAGCGCAACCTTGGAGTATGCCCGGCGGTCAACGTCGGACTGGCTGCGGCAACCGGCGATTACGTCAGGATCCAACCGGCCGACGATCTCATATTGCCTGGGTTCTTCGAAAAATCGATGGCGATGCTGGCCGCCAACCCGCAGGCGGCGTTTTCTTCTACCTTGAGCCTTGTAATCGGCAGGGACGGCTCGATCCTTGGTCCGAATCGCACGCCCGTCATCTCATCCCGCCCCATCTATGTGCCTCCGGAAGCTGCGGGCCGGTCCCTGGAGCGCCACGGTTTCTGGATTGTTTCAGATGCGTCGATCTTCAAGAGGAGTTCGATGTTGCGGGAGGGCGGCTATGATCGGGAATTGGGCGCCCTGGCCGACGGGTACCTTGACGTGGCGCTTCTTATTAAGGAAGGCGGCTGTTTCATCCCGGAGCGCTTGGCGTGCTGGAGGAAGCTCGACGGGAGCTATGCCCTGGGCCAGTCGATCGACGCCTTCATGGCGGCGAATGCCCGGCTCAATGAACGGCTGGGGGCTCTGTCTGGACTGCCGAGGTCCTTCGTGCGCCGCTGGACGAGGGATCGCGTCAACGCGGTGCTCTATGAAGCCGACCGTCAGGGCGAGGTGTCCGCGGATGACGCTTCCCGCATGATCGGCCTGATGCCGACTCGCGGAATCTCGGACCGCCTCATGCTCCATTGTCTGAAGCGCCATCCCGAGCGGAAACGGCTTTGGATCAAGCTGCACATCTTTCTCCAACAATCGCCGCGCGATCAGATGCGGATCGCGGCGGGCAAGCTCGCCAAGCTTTTTTCAGGCTGAGCCGGCCTGG
>DAHVWT010000164.1 GCA_027327915.1 Elusimicrobiota bacterium | reverse complement strand
GGCGCCGTTGTCGTACTCGGATGTGACGATCGGCGCGGGCGGGGGCGGTACCGTGACGCTCAATCAGGACGGCACCATCAATAGCCTTACGGTGCAGAACGACAATGCGCTGCAGTACCAGAGCGCAGCCCCGGCGGCCCTCACGGTCGGGCAGAACGTGAGCGTCGGCAGCGGCAGCTCGCTCGCGCTCGCCGCCACTGGGGATCGGCTCACCGCGGGCGGTACCCTCGACAATGGCGGTGCACTGACGAGCTCAGCGGGCAGCACGATTCAAGTCATGAATTTCGGCGGTGCGCCGACTGCGGTCAATAACACCGGCACCCTCACCTTAGGCGGACAGCTCCAGGGCTCCGGGGCACTGTCGAACGCCACGGCGGCGACCGTGACGCTGCAGGGTGGAACGGTCGCGACGACTCGGTTCGTCAATGCCGGGTCCACCAGCGGCTACGGCACGGTGGCGCCGACCGTGACTAACTCCGGGACGCTGACCGCCAGTGGTG
>DAHVWT010000163.1 GCA_027327915.1 Elusimicrobiota bacterium | reverse complement strand
ACCGGCGCCCCGAGCATCTCGGAGAGCGCCTGGGCGGTGCGCTCGACCGAGCAGTGCTGGGCGTGGAGCAGGTAGAGGGCCGCCGCACGCACGTTGGGGCCGTAGGAGACCGGGGCACGGGCCTCGGGAGGGAACGAGCCGGCGCTCACCACTCCGCAGCTGCAGCGCTTTTTCACCGACCGGTGCTCGGTGCAGATGAGGACGGGCTCGGGGGTGTCGAGCACCTGGCGGCTCACTTCATCCTCGCCCGGGGTGTCGGACAGGTCCTTCCCGCACGAGATGCAGTGCTCGGGCTCGTGGACGACGATCTCGTCGGGATCGCTCCGGCGCATGAGGGTGGCGCCGGGGGCGCCGGGCTGCTTGCCGCGGGCGCGCTTGGCCCCAGTCCGCTTCTTCTTGGCCGCCTCACGTTCGGCCACTCGTCGTTCGGCTCGGCTCTTCGGCGAATCCTGCGAGGGAGGCAGTGAGGAGTTGCGCGAGCTCTGGGAAAGGCGTGCTTC
>DAHVWT010000162.1:240-503 GCA_027327915.1 Elusimicrobiota bacterium | reverse complement strand
TCTGGTGTTCCGCCGGGCGGGGGACGCAAGACCCCCCGGGCGGGATGGCTGCGGAGGTGCGCGGAGGCTCAACCCAACGAGGAGAATCTCATGCCCAGCGTGTCCATGCGACAGATGCTGGAAGCGGGGGTCCATTTCGGACACCAGACCCGCTTCTGGAACCCGAAGATGGCCCCCTATATCTTCGGCGAGCGCAACCGGATCCACATCATCAATCTCGAGAAGACGCAGCCCATGTATGCGCAGGCTGCGCAGTTCGTCAA
>DAHVWT010000162.1:0-230 GCA_027327915.1 Elusimicrobiota bacterium | reverse complement strand
GCCGAGCGCGCCAGCCAGCCCTACGTCAATCAGCGCTGGCTCGGCGGCATGCTCACGAATTTCAAGACCATACGCCAGTCCATCAAGCGCCTGGAGGAGATTACCGAGCTCGCCGCCTCCGGGGCGCTCGAGAGACGCGGCAAGAAAGAGGCGACGCAGCTGCGGCGCGAGCAGGAGAAGCTTCAGAGGAGCCTCGGGGGCATCAGGCACATGGAAGCGCTGCCGGATGC
>DAHVWT010000161.1 GCA_027327915.1 Elusimicrobiota bacterium | reverse complement strand
TACGCCTCCCTGAGCGAACGTGTGCTCTTCGTGGCCACCACGGTGGCCGCCGGCCCTTATGATGTGCCCAACGTGCATGTGGACGGCACGGTGGTCTACACCAACAACGTCCCCATGGGCGCCTTCAGGGGGTTCGGGAAGCCGCAGGCGGTCTTCGCCGCGGAGCTGCAGATGGACGAAGCGGCGGAGAAGCTCCGGATGGACCCCGCCGAGTTCAGGCTCCGCAACGTCCTCAGGAGCGGGTCGACCACCCCCACAGGGCAGGTCCTGACAGGCGGTGTCGGGCTGGAGGAGTGCATTCTCCAGGCGAGGGCGGCGTCGGGGTGGAGGAGGAAGCGCTCGGCGGGGCGGGGGACGGGGGCGAAGCGGCGCGGGGTCGGCATGGCCTGCTCAATTCATCCCGAGGGGCTCACGGGGGAGGCGGATGCGGCGACGGCGTCGGTCGAGGTAACCTCCGACGGGCGCGTGATCGTGAGGACGAGCCTGACGGAGTACGGGCAAGAT
>DAHVWT010000160.1 GCA_027327915.1 Elusimicrobiota bacterium | reverse complement strand
AGATCGCCGAGCTTGTCGGAGAGATGGTGCGCAGCCCCGAGATGATGAAACGGCGCTTGCGCGAAGGATTGGAGTTCGCCCGCTTCCTTCGCGAGCGACACGCGGCTCTCTGAGTCTCTCAACCCCGTGACCGGGCCGGCCACGGCTCAGGCGACGACGCCGCGGAGAACGCTCATCGTCACGGCCGATGATTTCGGGCTCAGTCTCGAGGTCAACGAGGCGGTCGAAGAGGCGCACCGCACGGGCATTCTCACCTGCGCCAGCCTCATGATCGGCGGGCCCGCATCCGCCGACGCCATCGCCCGCGCGCGGCGCCTTCCCCGCCTCGGGGTGGGATTGCATCTCACCCTGACGGCCGGACAGGCTCTTCTCGATCACGCGTCCCTCCCCCACCTGACGGATCGTGCAGGCCGGTTTCGGGGCTCGATGCAGACGGTCTCCTTTCGCCTCGTGATCGACCGCGCCCTCCGTCGTGAGCTCCGACGCGAGATCCACGCTCAGTTCGAG
>DAHVWT010000015.1 GCA_027327915.1 Elusimicrobiota bacterium | reverse complement strand
CCAGCCCCAGCCAGCAGATGCGCGCCGGAAGCCCCTGGAATCGGACTTTTTGGGAAGCCAACTTGATCCACCGCGCGAGCGCTGGATCGCGGCCGAAGAGCTTCAAGGCTTCCCGGTCGAGGGTCGCTATGTCCTCGGGGTCCCCGGAGAGGGCGGCCCAGCGGAAGGGGCCCTTCCCCTCGCAAAAGAGCGGGCGGATGAATTCCGGCACGAAGCCCGGGATCGAGAAGGCGTCCGTGACGCCCGCGGACTTGGCTTGGGCGCGGATGTTATTGCCGTAGTCGAAGACGATCGAGCCCTGCCGCTTGAGCTCCAGCATCGCCCGGACGTGCTCGGCGATCGACTCCAAGGCCAGCGCCTTTTTCTTCTCGGGGTCCTTGCGGGCGAGCTCCCGGGAGTCCTCGACGGAGAGCCCGCGGGGAACGTAGCCCAACAGAAGATCGTGGGCGGAGGTCTGGTCCGTCAGGAGATCGACCGGGAGGTTCCGCGACGCGATCCGGGGCATGATCTCGGCGGCGTTGCCAAGCAGGCCGATCGAAAGCGCGCGGCGGCTCTTCTTCGCTTCGAGGACGCGATCGAGCGCCGCGTCGAGATGGGTCTCGACGGCGTCGAGATAGCCGGTCTTCAGGCGCATCTCGAGCCGCCGGGCATCGACTTCCACGCCCAGGAAAGCGGCGCCGTTCATGACGGCGGCCAGGGGTTGGGCGCCGCCCATGCCGCCCAGCCCCGCGCTCACGACGAGCCGGCCCTCGAGGCTTTCCCCGAAATGCTTGCGCGCGGCCTGCGCGAAGGTCTCGTAGGTCCCTTGGAGTATGCCTTGGGTCCCGATGTAGATCCACGAGCCCGCCGTCATCTGGCCGAACATCATGAGCCCGCGCCGCTCGAGCTCGTCGAAATGCTCCCAGGTCGCCCAACGCCCGACGAGGTTCGCGTTGGCGATGAGGACGCGGGGCGCCTCCTCGAAGGTCCGGAAGACCCCGACGGGCTTTCCGGACTGGATGAGCAGGGTCTCGTCGTTGGCGAGGCTCTTGATCGATCGGACGATGGCGTGGAAGGAGGGCCAGTCGCGGGCGGCCTTGCCGCGGCCGCCGTAGACGACCAAGTCCTCGGGGCGCTCCGCGACCTCGGGGTCGAGGTTGTTCATGAGCATCCGCAGGGCTCCCTCCTGCTGCCAGGAGCGGCAGTGGAGCTTCCGTCCGCGCGGGGCGCGCAGGGGCTTGGCCGGGGCCGCGAGGGCGTTCGTCATGGCGAGGAGAATTCGCCTCTCAAGACGAGGTCCCGGCTCCGCTCCATTTTCGGGGAGAGAATCTCGTCCTCGGGGCTCGGCGCGATCTCGCGGCGAAGCCGCGCCAAGCCGCGCGCGACGCCTCGGCCGGGCTTCAAGGGCGCGCGGGATTCGACGCCGCGCGCGGCCATCAAAAGCTCGATCGCCACGATCTGCGCCGTGTTCCAGACGGCGCGCTTGAGCTTCAAGGCGGCCCCCATCCCCATGCTGACGAAATCCTCCTGCCCCGCCGAGGTGGGAATCGAGTCGGCGCTCGCGGGATGCGCGAGCCCCTTGTTCTCGGAGGCCAGCGCCGCCGCCGCGACCTGGGGAATCATCCAGCCGGACTCGAGCCCGGGCCGCGAGGCCAGGAAGGGCTTGAGCCCCGGAGCCTTGCCGGCCGTGAGCAGGTAGATTCTCCGCTCCGAGACTCCGCCCAGCACCGCGAAGGCGGTCGCCAGGGAGTCGAAGGCGAGGCTCAGGGCTTCACCGTGAAAATGCCCGCCGGAGACGACGCGGGAGCCGACGACGAGGGGGTTGTCGGTCGCGGAGTTCATCTCGATCTCGACCGTGCGCCGCGCCGAGACGATCGCGTCCCACACCGGTCCGTGGATTTGCGGGGCGGCGCGCAGGCTGTAGGGATCCTGGACGCGGGGATCGTTTTTGATGTGCGAGCGGCGGATCGCGCTGCCGGCCAGGAGGCTCCGGAGCTCCCGGGCGACTTTCATCTGGCCCGGATGCGGCTTGAGCGAGTGAAGCCGGGAGTCGAAGGGGGCGGGCGTCCCCGCGCAGGCCTCGAGAGTCGCGGCGCAGGCGAGCGTCGCCGCGTCGAAGACGCGGCGGGCCGAGAGGAGGGCCAGGGCCCCCAGGGACTGCATCGCCTGAGTGCCGTTGAGAAGGGAGAGCCCCTCCTTGGCATCGAGCACGAAAGGCTTGAGGCCCAGCCGGGAAAGGAGCGCCGACGCGGGGATTCGGCGCCCTCCGTGGAGGGCGTCTCCCTCGCCGAGCACGAGGAGAGCCAGGTGCGCGAGCGGGGCCAAGTCGCCGCTCGCGCCCACGGAGCCGCGGCTCGGGATCACGGGGACGGAGCCCGAGTTGAGGAGATCGGCCAGGCGCAAGACGAGCTCCGGGCGGACTCCCGAATGGCCCTTGGCGAGCTCGTTGGCGCGTAAAAAGAGGATGCCGCGGGCCTCCTCCTCGCCCAAGGGCTCGCCGACCCCGCAGGCGTGGCTCAGGACGAGATTCCGTTGAAGCTTGAGGAGATCCTTCGGCGGTATGCGCTTTGAGGCCAGGTCGCCAAAGCCCGTGTTGACGCCGTAGATCGGGCCGCGCGCCGCCGCCGCGAGGAGCCGGGCCCGGCTTTGGGCGACGCGGCGCCTTCCCTCGCGGCCGAGGGAAACCGGCCTCGATCCGGAGGCGACTTGGCGGAAAATATCAAGATCGACGCGGCCGCCGAGCGCGAAGGCGGCCGCCTGGGCCCGGGGCACGGCTTTAAACGGTCTCGACCGCGACGGCGACGGCCTCGCCGCCGCCCAAGCAGATGGCGGCGATTCCCCTCTTGAGGCCGCGGCGACGGAGCGCATGGACGAGGGTCGCGAGAATCCTGGCGCCGCTCGCGCCCAGGGGGTGCCCCAGGGCGACCGCGCCGCCGTTCACGTTGACCTTTTCGAGGGGGAGCCCGACGAGCTTCATGACGGCGAGCGCCACCACGCTGAAGGCCTCGTTGACCTCGAAGAGATCGACGTCCTTGACGGACCACTTGAGCTGCTTTAAGAGCTTTTCGATCGCTCCCGCCGGCGCCGTCGTGAACCATTGGGGTTCCTGGGAGTGCGTGGCCCAGCCGACGATTCGCGCGAGAGGCTTCTTTCCCGCCGCCCCGGCGGGACTCGCGAGGACGAGCGCGGCCGCGCCGTCGTTGAGCTTGGAGGCGTTCGCCGCCGTGATGGTTCCGTTCGCCTTGAAGGCCGCCTTGAGCTTGGGGATCTTGTCGAATTTGACGCGGCCCGGCTCCTCGTCGGCGGCGAGCCCGTCGACCGGGGCCATCTCGTCCGCGAAAGCGCCGGATTTCTGGGCCTCGATCGCGCGCTGGTAGGACTTCTCCGCGAAGGCGTCCTGCTCCTGGCGGGAGATCGCGTATTTTTCCGCGCACATCTCGCCGCAGTCTCCCATGTGGACGCGGGAGTAGGCGTCGAGGAGGCCGTCCGACAAGATCGAATCGATGAGAACGGCATTGCCGTAGCGGTAGCCGGAACGCGCCTTGTCGAGAAGGAAAGGGGCCTTGGACATCGACTCCATGCCGCCCGCCGCCGCGAGGCTCTCTTCTCCGAGGCGGATCGACTGGGAGGCCATCATGACGGCCTTGAGTCCCGAGCCGCAGACCTTGTTGACGGTGGTGGCCCCGACGCTCGCGGGGATGCCAGCCAGGATCGAAGCTTGGCGGGCGGGCGCCTGTCCGACGCCGGCGGAGATGACGTTGCCCATCACGATCTCTCCCAAATCGGCGCCTTTCACCTGCGCCTTTGCCAAGGCGTCCGCGAGGACTTTGGACCCGAGCTGAGGGGCGGCGTAGGAGGCGAGGACGCCGTTGAGGGCGCCGACGGGAGTCCGGGTTGCGGCGAGAATCAGCACATCGTCCATGGTGTCTCCTTGCAAACGTTCAGCAGTCAGAAGCCGAATGCCGAGCGCTCATATTATGCGTAATAAACCGCGCGTCCCGCGAGCCCGAACGCCACGGCCAACGCCGCCCCGAGCACGAAGCCCACTTGCGAATAGCCGACCAGGCCCTTGTAACGCGCCCCGCCCATCACGGCGAGAAAGACGGGGACGAGAAGAAAGGCGAGCGGCGCCGGCAAGAGGCAGGCGAGGGCCACCAGCAGCCTCTCCGCGATCACGAAATATTTTTCGGAAGGCTTGGGAAAGGGGATGCCGTAGAGGTCCTTCTCGATGAAATAGACAAGGACGACGCTCGTGTGCGTCGCGAGGATCAAGAGGCATCCCAGCACGGGCCATTTCTCGGGCATGAGGCCTTGCCAGCCGGCCTGCCACCGGGTGACGATCTGGTACGGCGTCAAGAGGAAGATGGAGGCCAGATGGATGAACTGGTCCCACAGGAAATACAGGGTGTTGTCCGGAGTGCGGTATTTGAAAATGGTGAAGACCCGCCACTCATCCTCGATAAAATGCACGACAAAAATGGCCAGGATGCACAGCCAACCGGAAAGCTTAAGCCATCCGATCTTGATCCAGGTCTCGCCTAGGTAAGGGTAGGCCAGCGCGGCGTAGGCGATCGGATGCATGGCGCAATGAAAGAGCATTCCCCAGAAGCTCTTGCGCTTCCAACGGGCGACGAAGTCGGTTTGGAACGTAAAATCGGCCAGGAGATGGCCGAAGCAGAGGCGCCAGAAAATAAGCATTACTTGGCGATCAGGTTGAACACCCCGACGTCCGCCGGGAGCGGAGGCGTTTGGATATTATCCCGGCAGGCCTTGATGTAGAGTTGGGAGGGGCCGTCGCCCGGAATCAGGCGGAGGACTTCCTCGAAGACGGAGGCGGCTTTTTCGTAGCGGCCCTCGCCGAAAAGCGAGAGCGCCCCGTCGTAGACGGGCAGGGCCTTGCGCCAGGAATCGGCAAGAGAATCCGTCTTCGCCAGGAGTTCATAGACCGCGACGGGGGTTTCCTTGCCGACGACCCTCACGCGCCCGATCTTGCGCCCCGCGACGGCGCTCGCCGCCGGCAGGAAGGTGGATTCGCTCGCCAGGATCCTCGTGCCGAAATACTTGTTGGCGCCTTCGAGCCTTGAGGCGAGATTCACCTCGTCGCCGATCGTCGTGTACTGCAACTTGCGCTGGCTTCCCGTGAGCCCCACCGTGACGACCCCGGAGCTCAGGCCGATGCGGATCGAGGGCGGCTCGGGAAGACTCCGGTCCTGGTCCTCGTTGAGCCTCAAAAGAGCCTCCTGGCATTCGATGGCGGCGAGGCAGGCGTTTTTCTGGTGCTCGTTGAGGCTCAGAGGCGCGTTCCAGAAGGCCATCACGCAGTCGCCGATGTACTTGTCGACGGCGCCCCTGCGGTCCATGATGGCCTGGCTGAAAGCCGATAGGTAGCGGTTGAGAAAGCTCAGGAGCGCCTCGGGGTCCATCTTCTCCGAGATGGCGGTGAAATGGGCGATGTCGAGGAAAAGGATCGTCATCTCGCGCTTCTCGCCGCCCAGGCGGACCTTGGCGGGGTCCTTGGCGAGCTCCGAGACGACGGCGGGAGAGACGAACTGTCCGAAGAGGTCCGTGATGTATTTTTTCTCGCGGCTCTCCGCGAAGACCCGGTAGGAGATCTGGACGAAGAACGAGGAGGCCAGCGCGAAGAGCGGCGCGACGAAGTCGACGCGCCAGCCCCGCGTGAAGGCGTACCAAGCGAAGGCGGACCAGCCCGCGAAGGCGGACAAGGCCAGAAGCGTGCTGGCCAGGGGCTCGAGGAGCATGAGAAAGGAGGAAAGCCAGATCATGATCAGGCCCGCGCCGCAGGAGACGGCGGCGGCGGCGACGACGCCCCGAGGCGAGATCGGCCGCAGGAAGTCGTCATGGAGGATGTTGTCGGCGACGTTGGCGTTGTAGACGACCCCCGGCGTCAAGTCGCTGAAGGGCGAGGGATAGTGGTCGTAATAGCCGACGCTGGTCGAACCGAGAAAGACCAGCGCGCCACGAAGCGCCTGGCGCTGATCCGCGGAAAGCCGGCCGGTCATGACGTCGACGTAGGAGATGGTGCGATAGGGCGAACGGACCGTGGTCAGCAATCCCGCGAGCGTCGTCGCCTTGCGTCCCGGATGATAGGGCCAGACCGTCCATCGCCTGAAATTAATGCGCAAGGTTTGCAGGGCCGACACGGTCGAGAAATCGAAGCGCCGGCGCAAATCTTGAAGCGATTTTCCGGAAAAACTGGCCGCGGCGGCGGCGGCGAAGGCGGGGGCCGGCTGGGAAGGATTCTTGGGATCGGAGAGGTAGGGATAAAAAAGCAGCGCCGCCCGCGGATGACCGTCGGCGCTCAGGCCGTTGATGAGATTGGGGTAGCCGAGGTATTGGGAGGCGGACACGAGCCCCTTGATGGGCATCTCCAGGCGCCGGAGAACGACATGGCCGGCGCCGCCCGCGGAGGATTGTTCCCAGTTGATGAGAAACTGGTGGACGGCGTGCCCGAATCGGCGCGTGGCGTCGATGAGGGCCTGGCTTCCGGCGCGCGGGTTGATGAAAAACAGGTCGAAGGCAACCGTCTTGGCGCCCAGGGCCTGGAGCTTGCCCAAGAGCTCGGCGTGAACCTTCCGCGGCGGCGGGAAGCCGTATAGTTGGAGGGCTTCATCGTCGAGCGCGACGATGACGATACGGGGATCTCCCGTCGGGAGAGACATCCCGCGCCAGACAAAAAGACGATCCTGCAGCTTTTCCTCAATACGGGAAAAAAGATGGGGGGGCGCGTAATAGAGAAAGACGAAGAACAGGCTGTAGAGAGCCGAAAACCAGAACGAGAAACGAGGCGTGTCTTTCGAGACCGAGGGAAAGCCTCCCATCACGGCGCCGACGCTGCCGTTTTGGCTTCAAGCATCTTTTGGGATTGGAGCAAGGCCCGGCGGGCGGCGGGGTCCTTCTCCTTTAGAATCGCGGTCGCGAGGAGGTTCACGTCGGCGGAAGTCCCCATCAAGGAGATGGCGTAGGCGGCCCGCATGCGGACCCAGGATGACTTGCTGTTTTGGAGGAGCTGACGGGCCGCCGCAAGCCCCGAGGCGTCCCCAAGGCTCGCGAGCGCGACGGCGGCCTCGACGCGCACACCCTCGTCACGGCTCTGGAGCGCGGCTTTGAGGGCCCCGGCGGCCTTGGGAGACCCGATGAGGCCCAGGGCCATGGCCGAGGCCCTGGCGGTCGCGAGGTCGGGGCTTTGAAGGAGCTTGATGAGATCCTCCTCGGCCGAGGAGGCTTTGAGAATGCCCAGCGACTCAATGCTCGAGAGCCGCACGGCCTCGTCCTTGTCCTGAAGGGCCTTGATGAGCTCGGGAGCGGCCGATTGGGCTCCTACCATCGCGAGCGATATCGCGGCGGCCTGGCGCGCCGAGGAATCGGGGTCACTTAACAGCATGTCGACAAGGGTACCCGAGGCCGCCTTGACGCGAAGCAACCCTAAATCCGAAGCGCCCTGGCGCCTTTCGACGGCGTTGGCGCTCTTGGCCTCGAGCAGGGCCTGATCGAGGGTGACGGGCGGCGGTTGGGCGGCTTTTTGCCGGGCATCCGGCTCCTCGGGCGGGGGAGGATACTGCAACGGCTCTTGAGCCCGGACGATCGGCGCGGCCGCCGAGAGAGCCGTCAGTAAGACCGCCAGAAACAGCGCCAATCTTGGGCAAGGGGGGACTTGAACCCCCAAGGCCTTGCGGCCACACGGTCCTGAGCCGTGCGCGTCTGCCAGTTCCGCCACCTGCCCGTCCATAAAGATTGCTATTCTACAAAAACAAAACGATCATGGGCGCCAGCAAAAAATCCAACGAGGAAGGGGAGCGGCAGGTCCTGGCGGCCAATCGCGACGCCCGGCGCTCCTACGAGATCCTGGAGACCTACGAGGCCGGAATCGTCCTCGACGGGTCGGAGGTAAAATCCCTGCGCACGAAAGGCGCCTCGCTCGCCGGGGCCTTCGGCCGGATCGAGCGCGGCGCGGCCTATCTCTGGAATCTCCACATCCCGAACTACCCTATGGCGACGATCGCCCCTCCCGATCCCAGGCGTCCGCGCAAGCTGCTTCTCCACCGCTCCGAGATTCACAGGCTTTCGGGGCGGCTTGACGCTCGAGGGCTGACGATCGTCCCTCTTGAGCTTTATTTCTCGAAGCGGGGCTGGGCGAAAGTGAGCCTGGCGCTCGCGCGCGGCAAGCGCGGCCCCGACCGCCGCGAGGATCTCAAGCGACGAGCCGTCTCCCGGGAGCTCGAGAAGAGTTTTAAGGGGCGGTTCCAGGCCTGAGCCGTCCTACCTTTGACATGCGGGGCAGTAGGTCGCCCGCCGGCCCGCGATGAGGCGGCGCGTGAGGCGCAAAGGGTGCCCGCACCGGCCGATGGCGCGCCCATAGACGGCGACGGCGCCTCCCGCGCGGCCCGGCCTCCCCAGGGGGTCCAAAAAGGCTTCGTCCACGAGAGTGCTGCCGCCCAGGCGAATGGCCCGGCGCAGCACTCTCGCGCAGGAGAGCGCGAGCCGCGCGATCTCCTTGGAGGAGAGGCGTCCGCCCGCCCGGCCTGGCCGGATGCCGGCCTCGAAGAGGGCTTCCGTCGCGTAGATGTTGCCGAGTCCGGCCACGAGCCGCTGATCCATTAAAAGGGCCTTGACCGGCGCCTTGCGCCCCCGCAGGATGTTCCCGAGGGTCCGCGCCGAAAAGCCCGGATCGATCGGCTCGATGCCGAGCTTGGGCAGGCGCGAGAGGACGCGCCCGAATCGGCGGGGATCGCAGATCGAGACGCGATGTCTGGCCGTGCGGATCTCGAAGCGCTCGTGGGAACCATGGCCGTCAAGGAGGATCCTTCCCGACATCCCGAGATGGAGGATGAGCGGAGGCGAACCCTCCATCTCGATGACGAGATATTTTCCGCGGCGCGAGAGGCGGCGGATGGCCCGGCCCGCCCGCCGCTTCAGCTCCCGCGCGGAGGGATTGCGGTAAAAGCCCGGGGGCAGCACACGGCAGGAGAGCAGGGTGTCTCCCTCGAGCCCGGGGGCCAGGACGAGCCTCGAGACTTCGATCTCGGGGAGCTCGGGCAACTAGTCGACGGATATCGACGGGTCGATGCGCTCGCACCAGGCCTGGATGCCGCCGGCGAGGTTGAAGGCGCGAAAGCCCCTGGCGCACAGGAAGTGCACGGCCCGGGCCGAGCGTCCGCCGGAGCGGCAATGGATCACGATCTCGTCGAACTTGTTCAATTGCGCGAGACAACTCTCCAGGGTCCCGAGGGGGATCAGTCTCGCCCCTGGAATGCGGGCCTGGTCGAACTCGTGGGGTTCGCGCACGTCAATGAGGATGAACCGGTCTTTACGGTCCATCTTGGTCTTGAGCTCCTCCACGGTGATCTCGGGGAGGGACGGCTTGAGGAAACTCATGGGTTCCTCAAGGAGCCGCGGCCGCGGCGGCGCCCTTCGTGACGTCCTGGGAGGTCACGATCTTCGCTTGGCGTCTCTGGGCCGCGATGAAGGCGGGGAGGGCCTGATTGATTTTTTGGAGCAGCAGCGCCGCATGAAGCTCTTGTTTCGTCTTCTCGTCGAAGACCGCCGGTTTCGCCTCGCGCTTCGCCGCCACCTCGAAGATGCTGAAGCCCGACGGGGTCTGGACGATGGGCGAGACTTCCCCGACAGGGAGGTCGAAGACGACCTTGTCGACCTGCTGGGTGAGGACTCCCCGGCTGACGAAGCCCAGGTCGCCTCCGATGCCGGGGTTGCCGGGGCTGGCCTTGGACAGTTGCGCGGAGAATTTCTTGAAGTCGGCCCCCGCCTTGATCGCCGCCTCGTATTCCTCGGCCTTCTGCCGCGTGGGCGCGAGAAGATAGTAAAGATGGACGGCCTCGGGCTGGCCGAGCTTGTTCTTGTTTTGCTCAAAGTAGTTTTTGATGTCGTTAGACGTGACGCTGATCTTCTCGGCCTGGGCCACCATGCGTTCCAACTGGACTTGGCGCAGGATGTCCTTGCGGATGGCTTCCTCGGTCAGGCCGCGGCGCTTCAAGCTCGCGGCGAAGTCGGCGGGGCTTCCGAATTGGCTTTGGATGCGTCCCAGGCGCTCCGAAACCTCCTTTTTCTCGGCGGCCTTTTCCTTCGCCGAGAGATTGGCTTTCCAGGCATTGAGAGCGTGATCCATGACGATGCGGTCCACCATTTGGTTGAGCGTCTGGTTCGCGTAAAGGCTCCAGACTTGGTCCGCGACCTCGGCGCGCGTGATGGGGGCCCCGTCGACGGTCACGAGCGTCCCCTTGGGGGGAGTCGCCCCGCCGGCCGACGGCTGCATGGCGCCTCCCGCCTTTTGGGAGAAGGCCGCGGAAGGCAGTAGGAGGCAGCAGATGGCCACGGAAGGCCACGGCATTCCGCGATAAAATCTTTTGCCTTCCGATGCTTTCTTTTGCTTGACGCGGCTTTCCGTTGCTTTCATCGAGCCTCCAGGAAGTTTGATTTAATTCCCGAAGGATGCTACTACAAAGGGTCCGGCGCCCGCAAGCTGCTGCTGCCGCCGCCGCGGCGGCCTGGTTGTTTCTCGGGGCCGCCATGCGGATGCTCCCCGCCGTCGCCGCGGCGTCGACGACCCCGGAGGTTTCGGGAGTGCCGATAGAAACCCGGGACGGCTGGAGGATATCCGGCCTCTACCATCCCCCGCGCCGCCGCCTTCCCGTCGTGCTTCTGATCCATGGAGCGGAGTCCGGCAAGGGCGAGTGGGGAGCTTTTTCCCCGATGCTTTGGAAAAAAGGCTTCGGGACCATGGCGATCGACCTTCGGGGGCACGGAGAGAGCAAGGCGGGCCCGCGCGGCCGCGAGGATTTCCGGTCGGCTCTCGATCGGCGGCGGGCTTGGACTTCGGCGACGGAGGACCTGAGGGCCGCCATCCGCGAGATCAGGCGTCTCGCTCCCGCGAGTCCCGTCGGGATGATCGGAGCCTCGATCGGAGCCAACTTGGCCGCGGCCGTCTATCAGGAGGATCGCCGCATCGCTTGGATGGCGCTTTTATCGCCGGGGGTCGAGTATCGAGGCGTCCGTCTGGCCCGGCCGTCCCGGGGGCCGGTCGCGGTCGCCGCTTCCCCGGACGACGCCTACGCCTTCGCGAGCGCCCGGGCGCTCGCGGCGCAAAGTCCCCATGTGGAGTTCATCAAGGGCTCGGGGGGGCACGGCGTTCAAATGTTCGCCGATGCGCGCTTTGAAAGCCGGATGTTGGCGTGGATCGTGGGAGCTTCGAAGATCTCCGCGCGTTCCGCTAAGAGTGGGCGAGAGCCCGGCCCTTCGACGGCGACAACGAGGCGATGAAGGACTTGATCCGGCTTGCCGCCTCGCGCAGCCTCTCCTCGGGCGCGACGAGGGAAAAGCGGGCATATCCTTCCCCGAGCGGGCCGAATCCGGAGCCGGGGGAAATGACGACGCCCTTTTCCAGGATGAGGCGTTCGGAAAACTCGAGGGAGCCCATTTTTCTCGCGGCGTCGGGAAGCCGTCCCCAGACGTACATGGCCGCCTTGGGCGGCTTGACCGGCCATCCTGCCTCGCCCAGGGCCGAAACGAGGACGTCGCGCCGGCTCTGGTAGACCCGCCGCGCCTCGCGGACGCAGTCCTCGGGGCCGTTTAAAGCCGCGGCGGCGGCCTTTTGGATGAAAGCGGGGATGCCGTAGTCGAGAAAGCCCTTGAACTTGGCGAGATGGCCGACGGCCTCGGCGTTCCCCACGGCGAAGCCCACGCGCCAGCCCGCCATCGAGAAAGTCTTGGAGAAGGAGTGAAACTCGATCGCGCGCTCCTTGGAGCCCGGGAGCTGAAGGATGGAGGGCGCGACGTAGCCGTCGAAGGAGAGCTCCGAATAGGCGTTGTCGTAGACCACGAGGCATCCGTATTTTTTGGAGAAGTCCAGGGCTTCCTTGAGGAATGCGATGTCTTCGACGACGGCCCCCGTCGGGTTGTTGGGGTAATTGAGGATGAGAATCTTGCTTCGCCTCGCGACGGGAGAGGGGACGGCTTTAAGGTCCGGCAGGAAGCCGCGCTCCTCCTTGAGGGGCATGATATTCGCCTTGCCTCCGGCGAGCACGACGCCGTTGTAGTGGACGGGGTAGCAGGGGCTTGGGACCAGGACCCCTTGCCCGGGCTCAAGAAGGGCCATCAAGAGATGGGCGATCCCTTCTTTAGAACCGATGAGGGGGAGGACTTCCGTGTTCGGGTTCAGGGCTACGTCGAAGCGCCTGCGGTACCAGGATGCGATCGCCTCGCGCAGCTCCGGCAGGCCGTCTGACGGCGGATAACGGTGCGTTTGGGCGTCGCCGGCGGCCAGACGCAAGGCCTCCACGATATGCGGAGCCGTCGGGAGGTCGGGGCTCCCCTGGCCAAGGTCGATGATGTCAAGCCCGTCTGCCTTCGCCTTGGCCTTCAGGGCGTTGAGGCGGACGAAAAGATAGGGGGGCAGGGAGGTCAGCTTCTTGGAGGGGGCGGGTTTCATAACGGAGTCATTAAAGCAAAAACGAGAAGCGCGGGCAGCCGACGGCGAAAGCGGTCCGTTGCCGTAGCGGTGGTCTTGGCCCCGTATCAGCGGTTAAGCTAGAGCTTCTTGCCGTCGACGGCGAAGCCGGGAACCGGGGTGGCCACTCCCCAGGGAAGGATGTGGCGGGTCTGCTTCTTGGAGCGCTTGCCCACGTACGGAAGGATGTGCACCGGCTCGCTGGGAAGGATGTGGATCGGGTTGGGGGCATTGTAGAGGTTCTGCGCCTTCTTGCCGGGCAGGAGGCTTGGCGGGGGCGTCATCGGAAGGGTGGCGTCGACGCCCTTGCGGACGGTCAGGATATTCTTCGGGGCCACGATGACATCCGGGGCCTGGGAGGCCTTGGAGCCCTCGAAGTAGCCGCCGGAGACAGGCTGACCCGCCTGGGCCAGGGAGGCGAGTTCGTCGAAGGCTCCGGCGAAGGCGCCCGCCGAGAAGACGGTGATGGCCGCCGCGGCGACGGCCAAGCGGCCGGCAAATGGGGTCTTGATCGTCTGGTTGTTCATGGCTTGTTCTCCTTATTCCATCCTTGACGGCTTTAGTATATCGCGGGAGGCCGGCCCAGACCTATGATCATGGTCAATTAATTAAATTGATATTAATCAATGATCGTAATCAATCTATTTAAAGTCCTCCATCATCATCTGGCGTCCTCGCTTCTCATTTTCTAAGATGATCCGGCCATGGAATTCGATCTGGGACCGGAGCGACTGAAACTCCAAAAGCGCGTCCGGGATTTTTGCGAGGGGGAGATTATCCCTCGGGCGCAGGAGAACGACCGCAAAGAGGCGTTTCCCTGGGATCTCGCGAAGAAGCTTGCTCGAGAGGGGCTCTTCGGGATCGTCCTTCCGCGTGATTACGGCGGCATGGGCCTTGACGCCTTGAGCCTTTGCCTCGTCCTCGAAGAGCTCGGGCGGGCGGATGCGGCGCTCGCCTTGACGGTCGAGTCCCATAACGGGCTTTGCGCCAACCACCTTTTCCTGCACGGCAACGAGGACCAAAAAAGGCGCTACCTGCCCCGGCTGGCCACCGGCGAGGCCCTGGGCGCCTGGGCCTTGACCGAGCCGGGCGCGGGCTCGGACGCCGCCTCTATCAAGACCCGGGCCGCCGCGAACGGAAGCGGCTGGATTCTCAACGGCTCGAAGACTTTCACGACGCAGGGCTCGGTGGCCGGGATTTACGTCATCTTCGCGCGTACGGATGGGAACGGCAAGCCCCAGCTCACGGCCTTCGTGGCCGAGAAAGGCGTTCCCGGCCTCGGTGTCGGCAAGATCGAAAAGAAAATGGGCATCCGGGCCTCCGACACGGCCCAACTCCATCTGCACCAGATGCGGCTTCCGGCCGAAAACGTGGTGGGCAAGGTGGGCGGCGCCTTCAGGGACGCCATGCGCGTCCTCGATGCCGGACGGGTCGCGATCGCGGCTGTCTCCGTCGGCATCGCCCGGGCCGCCCTCGAGGAGGGGATCCGCCGCGTCAAGGCCCGTCCCGCGGACTATGGCCTGGATATCCCCTCGCCGGGGCTCACCTACGCGCAGAAAACGTTGGCGCAGATCGCGTCGGAAATCGACGCCGCGAGACTGCTGACGCATCGCGCGGCGTGGCTTCTGGACTCGGGGAAGCCTTTCGCCCGCGAGGCGTCGATGGCGAAGCTCATCAGCGGCGATCTCGCCATGAGGGCCGCGACCGAGATCGTCGATCTCATCGGTCCCGAAGGGGGATCGCTCGATTCTCCCGTCCAGCGGTATTTCCGCGACGCCAAGCTCTACCAGATCGGCGAAGGCTCAAGCCAGATCCAGCAGCTCGTGATCAGCCGGCAATTGCTGAATGGCTAAGGCCTCCCCAGCCACGGCTTCGAAGGGGGATTATGCGGCGACGCTGAACCTTCCCCAGACGCCGTTTCCTTTAAAAGGAGATCTGCCCAAGCGAGAGCCCGAGATGCTCAAGCTGTGGGACGGGCTCTATGAGAAGCTTTCCAAGGGCCGCGACGGCAAGACCGCCTTCGTCCTCCATGACGGCCCGCCCTACGCCAACGGGGCGATCCATATCGGCCACGCCCTTAACAAAATCTTGAAGGACATGGTGATCCGTTCTCGGGCGTTGATGGGGCACAAAGTCTCTTACCGGCCTGGCTGGGACTGCCACGGCTTGCCGATCGAGACGGCTCTTTTAAAGGAAAAGAAATCGGGCCCCCGCGGCGTTGCGGATGTCGTCCGATTCCGCCATGAGGCCGCCGATTTCGCCGAGCGCTGGATCTCCCTTCAAAGGGAGGACTTCAAGCGCCTTGGAGTCCTGGGTGATTGGGAGAATCCCTATAAGACGATGTCCCGGGACTACGAGTCCGCGACATTGCGCGCTTTCAGGCTGCTTTTGAGGCAAGGGTTTATCTATCGGGGGTTGAAGCCCGTCTTGTGGTGCGTCCATTGCGAGACGGCACTCGCCGAGGCCGAGGTCGAATACAAGGAGAAAAAATCCCAATCGGTTTTCGTGGCGTTTCCGATCATGGCGCCGGAAAAGCTTCGCGGCGCCTTCGTGATCGTCTGGACGACGACGCCCTGGACTCTTCCCGCGAACAAGGCGGTGGCGTTCCATCCCGAGCTCGACTATGGTTTTGCCAAGACCAAAGACGGCAGGCGCTTTCTGGCGGCCCAAGGGCTCTTTAAAAAACCGGATGCGATGAAGCTCCTGGGCCTCGTCGAAGATGGCTCCGGAACGTACAAGGGGCGGGAGATCGCCGCCATGAAGATCGTCTGCGAGGCGCCGTTCCGAGGGGACTCGCCGGCGGTGCTCGCCGATTACGTGACGGCCGAGGACGGGAGCGGCATCGTCCATACGGCGCCGGGCCACGGGGCCGACGACTTCGAGACGGGTCAAAAAAACGATCTTGGCGTCCTCTGCCCCGTGGACGCCGCGGGGCGCTTCACGGCGGAGGCCGGAGAATTCGAGGGGCTGGCGGTCCTGGGAGACGGTAACGAGGCGGTGATCCGGGCGCTGGAGGCGAAACGGCTGCTCTTGGCGCGCGAGGAGATCGTCCACAGCTATCCCCATTGCTGGCGCTGCAAGAACCCCGTCATCTTCCGCGCCTCCCAGCAGTGGTTCATGAGCGTTGAAAAAAAAGATCTTCGCGCGCGTCTCCTCGCCGAGATCGACAAGGTCCACTGGGTCCCGGCCGCGAGCCGATCGAGGATCGCCAGCATGGTGGGCTCCCGTCCCGATTGGTGCCTCTCGCGCCAGCGGCTCTGGGGAACGCCGATCCCCATCCTCTATTGCGCGGCTTGCGGAACATGGCTCGGGGACGATGATCTTCTTAAGGCCATCGAGGAGAAGGTGGCGAGGGACGGCTCGGATTTCTGGTTCGCCAATCGCGGGGCGGAAGTCACTCCCGAGGAATGGGATTTTCTTCCTCGCGAGGCGGCTTGTCCCTCCTGCGGGGAAAGGCGCTTCCGCCGGGAGACGGACATTCTGGACGTCTGGCTCGATTCCGGGGTCTCATGGCTCTCGGTTCTGGCCGACGCCGGAGCGGGCCTTCCCTGCGACCTTTACCTCGAGGGTTCGGACCAGCACCGCGGCTGGTTTCAAAGCTCGCTTTTATCCTCCTTCGCGATCAACGGGGCCGCGCCTTACCGGGCGGTCCTCACGCACGGCTTCGTCCTTGACGAGAACGGCCGCGCGATGCACAAGTCCCTGGGAAATGTCGTGTCGCCCCAGGAGGTCATCTCGCAGTACGGCGCCGACGTCCTGAGATTGTGGGTCGCCCTCTCCGACTGGGCGGACGATGTCCGTCTCTCCGCGAACCTCCTCAAGGGGGTCGTGGACGCCTATCGCCGCGTCCGCAATACGCTGCGCTATCTCCTCGGGAATCTTCACGACTACGTTCCGGACGCGACCGGAGAGGCCGCGGCGGACGTGCCGGAGATGGAAAACCACGTGCTCGCGAGGCTTGGCGAGCTGGAGGAGCGGGTCCTGGAGGACTACCGGAATTTCGGCTTCCGGCCGGCCGCGCGGCGCCTTGTCGATTTCTGCGCCTTCGATCTTTCGGCGTTTTATTTTGACGTGCTCAAGGACCGGCTCTATACATACCCCAGGAACCATCCTTTAAGGCGCGCTGCGCAGCGGACGCTTGCCGAGATCCTGCGGTCCCTCCTGCCTCTGCTTTCCCCTATCCTGCCCTTCACCGCGGAGGAGGCCTGGGGGCACAAGCCCCGCGAGTGGGGGTGGGGCGAGCGCGCCGCCCTGGCCTGCCTGCCGACAAGGCCGGATGCCGCGGGGAAGTCGCGCGCCCGTCGGCCCGTCGAGTCGCCGTCTTGGGAGCGGTGGGAAAAAATCTTCGAGTTGCGCGCGGCGGCTCATAAGGCGTTGGAAGAGGCGCGCGGGAGGGGCGTTCTGGGAGCATCGATCGAGGCGAAGCTCGTTCTCCGAAACGTTCCGCCCCAGGTTCTCGAGGGACAAGCGCTCGATTGGGCGGAGATGTTCATCGTCTCCGAGGCGCGGCTCCTGGGCGGAACGGGCGCGCTTGAGGTCGAGGTCTTGAAGGCCGATGGCCGCAAATGCGCCCGTTGCTGGAGATACCAGAAGGATGTCGGAAGCGACCCCCGGCATGAGGACATCTGCGGGCGCTGTGTCTCGGCCCTCGTGCCCGCGTGAGAAAGTTGTCCTCCTTCGCGGCGCCCGGGGCGTTCGTGGGGATATTTTCGTTGGATCGTCTCACGAAGACTCTGGCGATCGAGCGCTTGAAGCCTGTTTCCGAGATTCCGCTCCTGCCCTTTTTCCACTTGACCTACGTGGAGAACACCGGGGCCGCCTTCGGAATGGGCCGGAGTCGGAACGGGTTTTTTATCGTCCTGACGGCGGCCCTTTTGACCGGCGTCTTTTATCTTCGACGAAAGTGGGGCTCCGGAAGCCCCTGGGCGCGATGGGGGCTGCTCGCCGTCGCTGCCGGCGCCGCGGGCAATCTCTACGACCGAATCGTCTACGGCCACGTGATCGACTTCCTCGATTTCAGGGTCTGGCCCGTTTTCAACGTCGCCGATTCTTCAATCACCGTCGGCGCGGCGTGTTTGGCCTGGGGCCTGAGCCGAACCCCAACGAACCCCTGACTTCGGCGTGCCCTTTTTGTTGACAAAGAGGCCGTTTCAAGGATATATTAGGCATCGCTTGTGCTTGTCGCTGGCTATGCTGGGAATCGAGTCATTTCCCCTTGAATAACGTTATTCCAGCAGAAAGGGGGTGTACGAGCATGAAGTCAAAGATGAACAAGAGCGGTTCGGGCGCTTCGGGATTCACGCTCATCGAGTTGATGATCGTGGTTGCCATCATTGGTATCCTGGCGGCCGTCGCCATACCGAAGTTCGGATCGCTCATCAGGCAGTCGCAGGAAGGAGCCACGAAGGGCAATCTCGCCGGCCTGCGGTCGGCGTTGAGCATCTACTACGGCGACCTGGAAGGGGTCTATCCGTCGCAGATGTCATCGTTGACGATCAACGGGAAGTACATGGCGCAGTTGCCGGCATCGAACCCTGCGAACCACCATCCCGCGAGCACCGGCGAAAATGACCAGGCAACCGGGAGCTGGACCGTCGACCCGGGTGGTTGGGTCTACGACAACAACTCCTCCGACCCCAACTACGGTACGGTGTGGGTGGGTTGCACGCATACGGACACGAAGGGCAGCGTCTGGACGTTGTACTGAGAAGTTCTTTGCAGGAACGTTCGCAAGGCGGGGGGGCCGCTTAAGGCGGCCCCCCCGTTGAATTTCCAATGGCCCTTCTCGCGAGCTTCATTCTAGGCTCTTTTTACGGAAGCTTCCTCAACGTTCTTATCTGGCGTCTTCCCCGTGAGGAGTCAATCGTTGCTCCAGGCTCCCGCTGTCCCCTCTGCCTCAACCCCTTGGCGTTTTACGACAACGTGCCCCTCTTGAGCTGGCTGTGGCTGCGCGGCCGCTGCCGGCGTTGCTCGGGCTCCATATCGGCGCGTTATCCCCTGGTCGAGCTGGCCACGGCCGTTCTTTTTTCCGCCCTCTGGAGCCGCTGGCCGAGAGCCCCGTTCTGGATGGGCGCCGTCTGCGCGGCCGCCGGGCTTTTTCTTGCCGTCGCCTTCATCGACGCGGAGCACCGCATTATCCCCGACGAGCTCTCCTTGGCGCTTCTCCTTCTGGGACTCCTCGTCTCGCCCCTCAACCCCTTCTTGCGCGCGGCTTCGGCGCCTTGGTACCTCGCCGTCCTCTGGAGCCTCTGGGGCGCCTTCTTCGGGTTCCTTGTGGGTTGGGCCGTGGCGGCCATCGGCGAAAGAATATTCAAAAAAGAGGCCATGGGCGGAGGGGACGTCAAGCTTCTGGCCGCGATCGGGGCCTGGGGGGGAGCTTTGGGCGCGTTCGACGCCCTTTTCGTCGGATCTTTTTGGGGAGCGCTCTACGGGATGTGGCTCATCCGCAGGCGCATGATCGATCGCCGGGGCGCCATTCCTTTCGGGCCTTTTCTCAGCGCGGGAGCGATCTTCAATTTTTTCTACCTGTTTCCTTGGGGTCTTTGGCCCTAGGAATGCCGATGCTCGCGCCTGAATCCCAGTAAACGGCTTCTCCCCTGGCGAGAAGTCCCGCGATTCTCTCCCGCAAAGCCTCCGGCTTCCCCTCATAGTAGCGCCGGTCGATCGTCTTTCTTCTGGCGAAGTAGGGCAGGTAGACGGCGCCGATTCCCGAGGTGACGATCCAGGCGTCTTGCGGGGTCCGTTCGGCGAGACCGAGGGCCTCTTGATAAGGCCTGTTGGCGGCCGGGTTTTCAAAGGGGATGATGAGAAAGAATCCGTTATAGAGTCCCAGCCCCAGCGCCAGAGACGCAAGAAGGGGGCGGGCGGGCCGGCCCAGGGCGCGCGCGCCGATGGCGATGAAGATCCACAGCGCGGGCAAATCCGAAATCCGGTAGACGAGTGTCGCCGGCTCCCAGGAAAGATAGAGAAGGGCGTAGCAGCCAAGCCATAGAAAGAGCGCTCCCTTCCAAGGCCTCGGGGAGCCGTCCTGGGCGAGCCTCCAGGCGCCGTAGATGGCCAGCGAGATCGCGACCGCGCCGAGAAGCCAGCCCCAGCCGGGAGGACGGGTCTGGTCCAGAGGATCGCAGAAAATCCTTGGGGCGGCCAGAAGCCAGGCGGCGACGGCCTGAAAGCCGGGCGCGGCGTGCCAATGGAAGGCTCCGCCGGGGTCCAGGGCCGCGCTTCCGAGGAGCCAGATCGCCAAGCGGCGCCAGGAGCCGGGGTGGACGATGAATGCGGCGGCCGCGAGGTAGCATGCGCCGACAAGAGCCGCCCAGGCCGCGGCGTAGAGCCCGGCTCCCTTTTTTCCCACCGAGGAGCGGGAAAGCATCCAGAGGCCGGCCGGCAGGAAGAGGGCGTGGCCGGCGTGTCCCAAGGTCGCGAGGGCATGCCACGACGCGGCGCGGAGCGGGCGCGGGCGGTCGCTTAGAAGTTCCAGGAACGCCAGGAGCAGGAAGAAAACGGCCGGCAAATAGACTTGGGCCTCGAGGCTCCAGATCCAATAAGCGGCGCTCACGCCCAAACCGGCCGCGGCGGCAAGGGACAAGGCCCCATCGAAGCCCAGATCGAGGAGGACCAGGAAAAAGACGGCGAGGCCGGCTCCGCCAAACAAGGAATCCATGGCATCGAGCGCCGGAAGGGCGCGGCCGTGGTATCCCGTGAACGTCCAGGCGTCGAAGAAGAGCCGCCCCATCACGCCGTAGAGGAGATGGTTTCCGTGGACGAGATGCTTCCAGTCTCCCAGCTCGACCGCGATGGCGCAGGCGACCCCGTCGAAATTAAACCGGTAGGAAGGGCATCCAAGGTAGAAGAGGGCGCCCGCCAAGCCGACAGACCAAGCCGTCGCCCGCCTGTCAGCGCGGCTCATAGATGGCGACGTTTTCACGCGGATTGTCGTAGATCCTGCGAAAATATCCGGGATCGTTGAGCCAGTCATAATCCCTCGACAGCCTCTGGAGTATCAGGGAAGACTTCGGGTCGGAAAATCCGAGGTCGATTCGGGTTTCTTTAAGAATAATTCGCGCCTTGATCCGTTTGAGCAGGCTTGAAAAGGACGCGGCGGAGGAGGCGTCGGGGAGGGGGAGGCATGGCCTCCGGGAGTAGAGGCCATCCCTGACGTAGAGAGGGCTCGAAAGCGCCTCCCAGGGTTGTGTGTGCTTACGAATCCATGAGTAGGTCTCCCGGAGCCCGGGTTGGGAGTACGGGGATCGTCCCGAAATCCACGCAAGGGAGTTCCAAGAGAATTGACCCGCCAGCAGCAGGGAGAGGAGCGGGACCCGCAGCTCGCCGGCGCCGCGGGCCAGGCTCCAGAGGAGCCATGGAAGGAGCGTCATCAGATAGCGTTGATAATGCCATGGCCAGATGAGATAAAGAACCGTCGAACCGCCGAGAGCCCACAGCGCCGGGCGTTCCGCGGGGTTTTCGCGCCACAAACGCGACGCGCCGAGCGCCGCGACGGCGGCCAGGAGCGTTCCGGCGCCGAGCGCCAACCAACGGTGGGCGGCTAGGGCCGACGGTCCGTAGCACTGGCCCCAAGCCTGGAGGTAATAGAGCGCGTTGGCATAGGCCTCGGGGATGACGCGGCGCGCCGAGCCTGCCGCCGGAAGGAACTCGGAGATCTTTTGCACGCCGCCGTGCGCGTGGGACCACCACAACCAGGGAAGAAGGCCGCCGCCCGCGATTCCAACGATGATCGCGGCCTGCCGCCAGCGGCGGCGGCCGGTCTGGGCGGCGACGGCCGCCGGAAAAAGAGAGAGGGCCGCGAGCCTCAGTTCGCAAAGGGCCAAAAGCCCCGCGCCGCAGCGCACGGGACGCTCTCCCGGGGCTTTCTCAAGCAGGAGGAGCCAGGAGAAGAGAAAGAGGAGATAAGGGGTCTCGCTCATGACGCATCCGGACTGGGACAAGACCAGGGGGCTGGAGGAAAGCAAGAGGACGAGCAGGGACCGCGCCGGCTCCTCGGCGCGCCGAAAAAGCCATGCCGCATACGCCCAGGGAAGCGCCGCCGCCATGAGCGTGGCGGCGATCTGATAGGCCCAGATGCGTATGCCGAAGACCCAGGCCACGGGAAGCAGGAGCGCCGGCAGGCCGGGATTGACCATGACGAGCGGGATATAGGCGGGACTCGTCGGCAGATGATAGCGGCCGTGGGAGAGCGCCAAGGAGGCCAGGATGTAGAGGAGATCGTCTTGCTGACGGCCCGGATACTGGGCGGGCGAGGCGAGCAGGATGAGGATGGAACTCAGCAGGGGAGCGGCGAACGGGAGGAGTCGTTGAAGGCGGACCGACACTAGCGCCGGCCGATCTTATGGATCGGATTGACGAGCCGCCCGAAGCGGTCGTGGACCTCGAAATGGAGATGGGGGCCCGTGGAAAGGCCCGTTGAACCGACGCGCCCGATCAGGGACTTGCCGCGCAGGACGGTGTCGCCCGGCTTCACCTCGATCTTGGAGAGATGCCCGTAATAGGTCGTCGCGCCGTCATGGTGCTTGAGGATGATGAGGTTTCCGTAGCCGTTTTTCCAGCCCGTGAATAGCACGGTGCCGCTTCGGGACGGGTAGACGGGGCTTCCCCATGGCCGCGGAAGATCGAGTCCGTCGTGGAAGATGCGCCGGTGAAGGATGGGATGGTAGCGCATGCCGAACCGGGAGCTGATGCGGGGCCAGCCGAAGCCCCGGAAGGGAAAGCGGTAGGTGTCGAATTGAAACGAGATCCCGGGCAGAAGGAGATGCGCTCCTTGGGTGAAAACATAGGAGTGGAGCAGCGCCGCCCCGGGGAGGTTGTTCGCCTCGACGACGGCCTCCTCGAATCTCTTTCTCGACGCGGCGGATTTGTAGAAGCGTTTGGCGATCTGATCGAGGCTTTCGCCGCGGGGAGAACGGACCTGGTAGAGATAGCCCGGCTTGTTGATGACCGTGATCTTTTGGCCGGGGAGCAAATAGAGGAGTTCGTTGTTGTTCGTGGCTTGGAGCCCCTTGAGCGAAGCCCCGTATTTGCGGGCGATCACGTCGCCGCCGTATTCCCCGCGCCGGATCCGGTGCAGGGCATAGACGAGACGATTGAGCTTTCGCAGGAAATCCGACTCCGGCTCGGGCGGTCCGGGAGAGGTCGTCACGGAGTACATCTGCCATTCCTCCGCTGTTTCCCCGGCGCTCCAAGGCGCCGCCGCAAGGGGGGACGCCCAGGCGGCCGCCGCGGCCACGGCGATCGCGATTAATCGCCGGCGCTCGATAGCTCGATTGATTTCAGGAACTCCTTGTTGGTTTTGGTCGAGAGGAGCTTGTCGCGAAGAAGCTCCATGGCCTCGACCGAGCCCAGGGGGGCGAGGACCTTGCGTAGGATCCACATCTTGTTGAGTTCGTCTTCCGAGAGAAGCAGTTCCTCCTTGCGAGTGCCCGAGCGGTTGATGTCGAAAGAGGGGAACATGCGGCGGTCGGAGAGCTTGCGGTCGAGGTAGACCTCGCTGTTGCCCGTGCCCTTGAATTCCTCGAAGATGACCTCGTCCATGCGGCTTCCGGTCTCGACCAGGGTGGTCGCGAGGATGGTCAGAGATCCGCCCTCCTCGATGTTGCGCGCCGACCCCAGAAAGCGCTTCGGCTTTTGGAGGGAGCCTGACTCGAGCCCTCCGGAGAGGACGCGGCCCGTCGAGGGGGCCATGGCGTTGTAGGCGCGGGCGAGCCTGGTCAGCGAATCGAGAAGGATCACGACGTCCTTGCCAAGCTCGACTTGCCTCTTCGCCTTTTCAAGCACCATCTCCGCCACCTGGATATGCCGGTCCGGCGGCTCGTCGAAGGTCGAGGAGATGACCTCGCCCTTGATCGAGCGCCTCATATCGGTGACCTCCTCCGGGCGCTCGTCGATGAGGAGCACCAGGAGCACGGCCCCGGGCTCGTTGGTGGCGATGGCGTTGGCGATTTTCTGGAGGATGATGGTCTTGCCCGTTTTGGGCGCCGCGACGATGAGCCCGCGCTGCCCTTTGCCGATGGGCGCGATGAGGTCCATCAGGCGGGTCGTCGCGTCGTGGCGGTCGTTTTCGAGCGCGTAGCGCTCGTCGGGGTGCAACGGAGTCAGGTTGTCGAAGAAGGGCCGTTCCTTGAGCTTGTCCGCGTCGACGCCGTTGACTTTCGTCACTTGGAGGAGGGCGAAGAAGCGCTCCCCTTCCTTGGGAGGTCGGATGAATCCCGAGATCGCGTCGCCCTTGCGCAAGCCGAATTTCTTGATCTGGGAGGGGGACATGTAGATGTCGTCGGGACCCGGAAGGTAGTTGTACTCGGGGGAGCGCAGGAATCCGAAGCCGTCGGGCAGGATCTCGAGGATGCCCTCGTCGTGGATCATCCCGTTGGATTTGAGCTGCGCTTCGAGGATCTTGGCGATCAACTCCTGCTTGCGCAGTCCCGTCAGCGGCCCGTCGGCGCCCAGATCCTGGGCAAGGGCGGCGAGCTGCGGCATCAGCATTTTCGTCAGGGTCGGGACATCCAGCTGCGGCGGGGCCTGCGGCGCCTTCTGCGGTTCTTGAGCCGTTTCTTCCATGGAAATGCTCCTTAGTGATTCGATGCGGCAATGAGGGTCATCGCTCGTCCATAGGAACGGATGGTCCGGAGGAAAGCGGCCTTGCCGCCGCGGTTCTCGATGACGACGTCCGCGAGAAGACGCTTGCGGCGATCCGGCCATTGGGCCTTCATGCGGGAGAGGGCCTCGGACCGGCTCATGCTTCGGAGCCGTTGAAGGCGGGAGAGCCTGGAGGCTCTTGCCGAGCAGAGAAGGATCGTCGCGTCGAAAAGAGATGCGAGCCGCTTTTCGAAAAGGAGCGGCACGTCGCAGACGAGCAGCCCTCCTCGCGCCCGCGAGATCTCCCGGCGCAACGCCTGGAGGATGGGAGGGTGGAGGATATTTTCGAGCCGACGGCGGTCCCGCGGGCTTGCGAAGGCCCTGAGGGCCAGCTTGCGGCGATCGATCGAGCCGTTCGCCGCTACGGCGTCCGAGAACGCCCGCGAGACGGCGCGGGCGACGGGAGGACTTTCGCGCAGCAGCCGATGGGCGGCCTCGTCGGCGGAGAAGACGCGCGCTCCCGAGCGGCGAAATTCGCCGAGGGCGAGGCTTTTCCCGGAGGCGATTCCGCCGGTGAGACCCGCGACGAACGCTCTTCTCACGATGATTTGGTCCTCCGGGAGTAACGTTCCATGATCTCGCGTTCCTTGTCGGTGAGGGAGTCGAGCCCGGACGCGAGGATCTTGTCCAAAATCTTGTCGATGTCCTCCATCTCCGGCTCCTCGGGAGGGCGGGGCGCCTCGGGACGGCGGGGAGGAGCCCTTCGGGGCCGGGCGCCGGAAAAAATCCCGCCCAGGGGGGTCGATTCCTCGATCGTTTGCCACAGAGCCCGGATCTTGATTTTCGCGATCCACCACCAGCGCAGGTAGGCGTATCCCGTCGCCATGCCTCCCAGGTGAGCGAAGTGCGCGATGCGCCCGCCCGGGCTGTTCATGCTGAAGTAGAATTCGAGGAGCCCGAAGAGGACCGCCGCGTGCGCGGCCTTGAGGGGGAAGAAGAAATAGACGTAGATGACGGCCTCGGGATAGAGCATCGCGAAGGCGACCAGCAGCCCGTAGATCGCGCCGGAGGCGCCGATGACGGGGATTTCCGAATGCGGCGCGACCAGGATCTGCGTCGCGGCCGCGCCGAGGCCGCAGAGGAAATAGAACTTGTAGAATTCGCGGCTTCCCCATTGAGCCTCCACCGGAACGCCGAACATCCAGAGAATCCAGAGGTTGATGAGGAGGTGCAGAAGCCCTCCATGGATGAAAAGGTACGTGATGGGCTGCCAGAGCCACAGGGACCCCGTCACCTGCCTTGGGATGAGCCCGAAGATCTCGACGAACTGCCCGCCCACGATTTGAAAGAGGAGGAAGCCCGCGATGTTGGCGAGAAGGAGAGTCTTGACGGCTTTAGGCAGGCCCCGGAAGTCGAAGGGTCCGCCTCCGAAACTCTGGGCTTGAAGGGGAGTCATCGCGCGCTCATGCTTCCACGGCCTCCATGTCGCCCCAGTTGGGGCCCGTCGCCACATCGGCGCGGAGCGGCACGGAGAGTTCGGCCGCCCCTTCCATCAGCGAACGGATATTCTCGCAAAAAGACGGCGCATCGGCCATCGGAACCTCGAAGAGGAGCTCGTCGTGGATCTGGAGCAGCATCCGCGCTCCGGGGAAAGGGCCTGTCTCGGCGGCGGACCTCTCCCGGTGAAACTTGATCATCGCAAGCTTGATGATATCAGCCGAGCCGCCCTGGATGGGCGTGTTGGTCGCGGCGCGCTCGGCGTACTGGCGCAGCGCCGTATTTTGGGCTTTGAGTTCGGGGAGATAGCGGGTTCGGCCGAGGAAGGTGCGAACGAAGCCGGCCTCGCGGGCGAATTGGAGGTTCTCGTCGATCCAGCGCTTGACCCCCGAGTAGCGCTCGAAGTAGCGCGCGATGATCAAGGCCGCCTCGGCCTGGGGAATGCCGAGCGTCTGGGCGAGCCCAAACGGGGTTTGGCCGTAGGCGAGGCCGAAATTGACCGCTTTCGCCTTGCGGCGCATGTCCTCGCTCACCAAGTCCGCCGGAACGTGAAAGACCTCGGAGGCCGTGCGGGCGTGGACATCCTCGCCGCGCGCGAAGGCGTCGCGAAGGCCCTTGTCGCCCGAGACGTGCGCCAGCACGCGCAGGTCGATCTGGGAGTAATCGGCGGAAACGAAGAGATGGCCTTTCTCGGCCACGAAGGCGCGGCGGATCTCAAGCCCCAGGGGCGTGCGTATGGGAATGTTCTGGAGATTCGGGTTGGAGCTTGAAAGCCGCCCCGTCTCGGCCAGGGCTTGGTCGAAGCGGGTGTGGACTCGGCCGTCGCGAGGGCTGATGCGGGAGAGGAGGCCGTCCACGTAGGTCGATTGGAGCTTGGAGAGTTCGCGAAAGGCCAGAAGCTTCTCGGCGACCGGATGACGGCCGCTGAGCGCCCTCAGGGTCTCCTCGTCCGTCGAGCGTTTGCCTTTCTGGGTCTTGTGGGCGACCGGAAGCCGGAGCTTGTCGAAAAGCAGGGCGGCGAGCTGCTGGGGGGAATTGGGATTGATGGGAGCGCCCGCGAGGGAATCGATATCGAGCCGGAGCTTCGTGAGCTTGGCGTCGAATTTTTTCGCGAGGGTTTTGAGGTAATTCCCGTCCACGGCGATGCCGGTTTCCTCCATCTGCTTGAGGACGGCGACAAGAGGCAGTTCGATCTCCTCGTAGAGCTTGAGGACTCCGGCGTCCCGCATGCGGCGCTTGAGCTCGGGCCAGGAGGCGGCTTTCGCGAGGCGGGTGGCGAGAGCCCCGCGCCATTCCTTGGCGGACTTGAGGGCCGGCGCCTTGGCTTCGGCGGGATTGAGGCAGTATTGGGCGAGCCGGGCGTCGCCGTAGGGTTCCTTGAGGGCGGCGGCCGAGGGGCCGAGAGCCTTGAGCGTCTCCTTGAGATCGTAGGCCGCCTTCGCGGCCTTGGAGGAGAGGATCCGTTCAAGATCCCGGCGACGGCTCGAGAGGCCCTGGTCGTCTAGAAACGCTGCGCGCCCGTCCGGCAAGGCCATGGCCGCGAAGGACTCCCCGTCCATCGGCGCCTCGTCGAGCCTCCATCCGGCCATGGCGATATAATCCGGAGACTGGAGGGCCGCGGCCAGGAACTTGTCCCAGCCGGATTCCTTGAAGGCATGGGACGGCTCCGGCTCCGCGGCGCCGCCGTCGCCGTCCGGGGCGGCTTCACCCAGGATCTCCTTGAGAAGGGAATGGAACTCGAGCCGCTCGAAAAGCGGGGGAAGGGCTTTCAAATCGGGGCGGGGTGGGCGCAGGCGTTCTCGGGGAAGATCAATCGGGGCGTCTTCCTTGAGGGCGATGAGGGCCTTGGCCTTTTCAAGCGTCTCCTCGGAATCCCGGAGGCTTTGGAGAGCCTTGGGGGGGATGTGGGCGTCGCCCTGCCGCGCGGCGCGAAGAATCGACTCCACGCCGCCGTATCGGTTGACGAGGTTCTTGGCTCCGACGGGCCCGATGCCGCGCACTCCGGGGATGTTATCGATGTTGTCGCCTGCGATTGCCAGGTAGTCGACGATGTGCCGCGGCGGCACCCCGAATTTGGACCGCACGTCTCCCTCCGCCATCCAGTCGCCCTTCGCGGCGTTGTAGACCTTGATGCCGGGACCGACGAGTTGGAGGGCGTCCTTGTCCGAGGTGACGAGCGCCACGTCGAAGCCGTTTTCGCGGCCGGTCTTGGCGAGAGTCGCCAAGAGATCGTCGGCTTCGTAGCCCGGAAGGGCGGCGACGGCGAAGCCAAGGGCCTCCGCCACATCCCGGGAGAGGGCCAGCTGGCGCTTCAAGTCCTCGTCGGTCTCCTTGCGGGTCGCCTTGTATTGAGGGAACAGCTTATGACGGAAGGTGGGGCCGGGGCTGTCGAAGCAGGCGCAGGCGGCGTCGGGATTCTCCTCGCGCAGGAGCTTGAGAAGCATCCGGGCAAAGCCGTAGAGGGCCCCTACGGGAAGTCCCTTCGAGGTGGAAAGCGGCGGCAGCGCGTGGTAGGCGCGATGGATGTAGGAGTGGGCGTCGATGAGGAAAAGGCGCGGTTTCATCTAACGGACAACGACGGCACGGGCGACGAGGCCGGCCCCGAAGGGCCGGATGCGGAAAAGAGGTTAGTCTTTCGGCTGGGGCACTAAGCGGCGACCAAGGTGTCGAGAGTTTTTTTGATCTCGGTCTTGGAGTGGACCCCGACCAGCTGCTCGACGACCTTTCCTTCCTTAAAGAAAAGCATCGTCGGGATCGCGGAAATCTTGTAGCGCGCGGCGGCGTTGGGATGGTCGTCGGTGTTGATTTTCGCCACTCGGATCTTGCCGGCGTACTCGGAGGCGATCTCCTCGATGACGGGCGCGAGCATGCGGCAGGGGCCGCACCACGGCGCCCAAAAATCGACCAGAACGGGTTGTTGGCTCTTGATGACCTCTTGGTCGAAGGAAGCGTCCGTCAGTTGGATTTCCGTCATGGTTTTTTCTCCTTACGAAGAAACTCCGGGAACCACCGGGGAACCGCTTGGAAGCGATCAGCGGCTGCCATCATGATAGCAGGAAGAATCTTGGGAGGTCAAGTATTCGCTCTCGGCCCGGATCATTTCCGGGGGTAGCGCGCGATGATCGTCGAGCGCATGCCGCCGCGGGCGTTGAACTCGCCGGTCAACTCCGCCCACAGGGGCCTCGTCGCCCGCACGACGTCGTCCAAAACGCGGTTGACGGCGTTTTCGTAGAAAATCCCCATCGGGCGGTAGGCGAGCAGGTAGTATTTGAAGGACTTGAGCTCGACGCATTTCTTGTCGGGCCGGTAGCGCAAAATCAAGGTCCCAAAGTCCGGGAGCCCCGTTTTCGGGCAAACCGAGGTGAACTCGGGGCACTCGATCTTGATCTCGTAGCCCGGGTACTGGTTGGGCCAGGTGTCGATCGCCGGCATCGCCGACCGAAGCCCCTTGAGGGCGAGTTCCGGCGCATAGCCGTCGGCGCGGGAACTCCGGGCGGCGGCCGTGTTGACTTTTGCCACTGGCATGAAGTATACCATTTCATTCTCATGAAGACGGGCTGGGCCGCGCTGGCGGCCGTCGCGTTATCTCTCGCATCCGGAGGCTACGCCCGGGCCCAGTTCGAGGAGCAGACATCCACCTTTCCCTACAAGCTCCCCGTGGGCATCCTCCAGCCGCCCTTGGTGCCCGCGGACAATCCGCTAAACGACGCCAAGGTCGATCTCGGCAAGCGGCTCTATTTCGACAAGCGGCTCTCGAAGAACAACACCATCTCCTGCGCGACCTGCCACAATCCGACGAAGGGCTGGACCGACCAGTCGCCCGTTTCGACGGGCATCCACGGCCTGAAGGGGACGCGCAGCGCTCCGACCGTGCTCAACGCGGCCTACAATCTCCTGCAGTTCTGGGACGGGCGGGCGCCGAGCCTCGAGGAGCAGGCGAAAGGGCCGATCCAGAACCCGGTGGAGATGGGTTTTTCCCTTCCCGGCGTGGTCCGGCGCTTGAAGTCCATCCGCGGCTACGCGCCGCTCTTCAAGAAGGCCTTCGGCAGCCCCGGCATCACGATCGAGCGCGTAGTCCGCGCGATCGCGAGCTTCGAGCGCACCGTCATCACCGGGAACGCTCCCTACGACCGGCTCCAGGCGGGAGACGCGACGGCCATGAGCCGCGAGGCCCAAAAGGGGATGGCGATTTTCTTCGGCAAGGGGAACTGTTCCGTCTGCCACACGGGCTTTAATTTCTCCGATTCGGATTTCCACAACATCGGGGTCGGTATGTCTCGGCCGAAGCCCGACCTGGGCCGCTTCGACGTGACGAAGGAAGACCGGGATCGCGGAGCCTTCAAGACCCCGACCCTTCGCAATCTGAAGGATACCGCGCCCTATATGCACGACGGCTCGGTCAAGACCCTCTCCGAGGTCGTCGACTTCTACGACCGGGGGGGCGAGCCCAATCAGTGGCTCGACGGGAGGATCAAGCCCCTCCATTTGACCGCATCCGAGAAAAAGGAATTGCTGTCCTTTCTCGACGCTTTAACCGGCGATCCCGTGAACGTCCAGCCTCCGACTCTTCCACAATAACATCAAACAGACCACAGCCGACCGTTGCGAGGGTCCCCTCATGATGATCAGAAAGGCCGTCGCCGTCCTTTTGCTATCAGCCGTCCCGGCCGCCTATGCCACCGAGTGGCAGGATGTCGGCGCCCGGGCCATGGGCATGGGGGGCGTCGGCGTCGCCCTGCCGGACAACGGGCCGCTGAGCGCCTATTGGAATCCAGCCGGGCTTGGGCGTTACGACAATCCCTCGGGCTTTGAGATCCCCGTCGGCGGCCAGGCGACCGTGGACGGCGATCTCATCCAGGCCGCCAACAACATGCATCAAATTTATAATGCGTGCAATTCCGTCAACACCGCCATCTGTAACTCAACCAACATCCAAAACGCGCTCAACGAGCTCGCCGACAAGTCCAACGGCCTTCGCGCCGACCTTAACGGCGGGCTGAACATGAAATTCGGCAAGTTGGCGCTGTTCGCCGAGAACCTGAGCTATGCGGGCGTGACGCCGAATCATATCGACACGACGGACGTGAATACGACGGGAAGCAATCTCTTCACGAGCAACAGCTCTTCGATTACGGCTTTAGGTTTGGCCGCGACCGAGATCGGCTTTGGCTACGGCCATGAGATACCGTTCCTGCCGGGCCTCTCCGTCGGCGCCAACATCAAAGCGATCGTGGGAGAAACCGCCTATCAGCAGATCCCGGTAGTCCAACAGGGCTCCAACGGCTTTTCTCATTTGCAAATGACGCAATCCATCCAGCCGGGCGTCGACCTCGGCGCTCTGTGGGACCTGGGCCGTCTCGGGCTTCCGTTGCACCCGACGGCCGCGGTCACGGCCCGCAACATCAATGACCCCAAGTTCGACATGTCCCAAGAGGCCCAGTCCAACGGCATGGACAAGCTTTCCTATCAGGGAACGACACGAGCGGGCGTGAGCCTTCGGCCGTTTCACTGGTGGTTCGTCGAGGCAGACGCGGATCTCACCCGGAACGTCACCTTGGACGGGACGGAGTCCCAGATGGTGGCGCTCGGCACCGAGGTCAACATCTTCAACCGCCCCGGGCTTAATATTCCCCTTCGGGCCGGCGTCTCGGAGAACCTGGTGGACGGCTTAAAGACCGTGTCCTTGGGCGCCGGGCTCGACCTCCTCCACGTCCATATCGACGCGGCCGCGATGGCGAGCCCTCAAACTCAGGACATCCAATCCGTCGGCACGACCACCACGATCCCGTCCTCGCTTGGAGGCCAGTTGCAGGTCGGCGTTCTCTTCGGCGGCTCGGGCAAGGACAAGCAGGCTGGCCAGTAACAGCTTCCCCAGCGGGAAAACCGGTGACACCATACCTATTTCCCGAAATGCGTATAGTGTCACCCTTTTAATTCCATTCGTTTTCGTCGCGTTTTATATCTGGGTCCTCCTCGATTGCTTCCGTCCTTTAGGAGACCCGGACCTCTGGTGGCACTTGGCCGCGGGACGCTGGATGTTTTCCCACGGGTGCGTCCCCCGGACGGATCCCTTTTCCTTCACCGCGTTCGGGACTCCCTGGGTCGACTCCTACTGGCTCTATGAGATTGTCCTTGACGCGGGGGAGCGGCTGGCGGGCCTCGGCTGGATCATCTTGCTCAAGGCGCTCTTCGTCGCGGGAGCCCTCCTCGCCATGGACAAGCGCCTGCGCGAGCGCGGGCTGCCCTGGACCCTGCGCCTGGCCGCCCAGGCTCTCGTTCTCATCGCCTCGCAGCCGCGGGGCGCCGGATGGACGGAAAACGCCAGCACGCTCAGCTTCCTTTTCCTTTCAATCGTGCTCTGGCGCCGGGAGCGCTGGAGGCGCGGCGAGCCGCCTCCCGGCGTCCTGACGAGCCTTCTTTTTTTTGCCCTGTGGGCCAACCTTCATCGGGGCTTCGTCATCGGCCTGGCCATCCTAGGGCTCGATCTCATCGAAAAAGGCCCGAATGCGAGCGCCCCGAAATGGAAGGAGGCCGGCTTCGTCGCCCTCTGCGGCCTAGCGACTCTCGCCAACCCTTACGGGATCGGGCTTTACCGGATCATCGCCGACGACTTCCTCCTGTCGCCGGCGCACACGAGCAATTGGTTTTGGCCGCCGTTGAGCCGATTCGCGCCGTTCTGGTGCGTCCTCGCGATATTTTGGGCGTCGCGGATCTGGAAAATAACAGCGCCCTCCGGCCCGACCCGTCCATTCAAGGAGGGAGAGAGGGGCGGGGGTGAGTGGTTGGTCCCGTTGTTCTTGAGCTGGCTTGCCGCGCGTCACTCTTGGGCCGTGCGTTTTTTCGCGCTCGAGGCCTGCGCGGAGCTGGCCGAGATGGTTTGGGAGAGGATCAAGGGGAGGGAGGGGAGGCTGGTCCGGATGATCGCCGGCGATAGCCTCTGGACGCCCGCGGCGGCCTTCGCCCTTCTCGTGTCGGCGATCATCCTCCAGCCCGCGCGAGCGGGAGTGGCGCTCGACCGCGTCCCGGTCGCGGCCTGCGGCTTTATCGCGCAAAACAAGGTGAGCGGCCCTTTCTACAACGATTACGGCTTCGGCGGCTATTGGATTTGGCGTTTCAACGGCGATCCGAAGGTCTTCATCGACGGCCGCTACCCCTCGGTGCGCGGCTACATCCCGGTTCTCGATCGCTTCTGGGCCGCCAAGCGCGGGCCCCCCGGCGTCTGGGGTCGTTTCCTCGATTCCTACGGCGCGCGCGCGGCTCTGGTCCGCTACCCGGAGCCTTCCGCCGCGTCCCCGTCGGCCCTCGATCTTTATTTTCCCAGATCGCGCTGGGCGCTTGTCTACTGGGACGACGTCGCCCTCCTCTTCGTCAGGCGCGACGCCCGGCATCGCGACCTGATCCGGCGCTGGGAGTTCCGGGAGATCTCCCCGGACGCCGATCCCGCGGAGATCGAACGCCGGTGGCGGCGTTCTCCGGCGGCGAAAGCCCGGATTCGCGAGGAACTCCTCGCCAACCTGGCGATCCATCCTGGGAGCTGGAGAACGGCGCGTCTCATCAATCGCCTGGCTCCTCTGGAGAAAGGGCGTTGATCGCCGCCGTCTTCGCGGCGTTTTACGTCTGGGCGGCCCTGTACGTGTTCCGTCCTCTGGGCGACCCGGACATCTGGTGGCACTTGGCGGCCGGGCGCTGGATGATCGAGCACGGGGGCGTCCCTCGGGTCGATCCTTTCTCCTTCACCGCGCTGGGAACGCGCTGGACGGACAGCCATTGGCTCTACGAGATGATCCTCTACTCGATCCAAAGTCTGTCGGGCTACGGCGGCATCATCCTTTTTAACTCCCTTTTGGTCGTCGGAGGGCTTTTTTTCCAGGAGCGGTTGCTCGTCAAACGGGGCCTTCCCTGGATGCCGAGGCTTGCGGCCCTGGCTTTGACCTTGGCTGCCGCGGAGCCGCGAGGGTATGGATGGACCGAGAACGCAAGCACGATCAGTTTTCTTTTCATGTCGGTCCTTTTTTGGTGCCATGACAACGGACGAGGCAAGCAAGACCCTGGCGGCGACGCGGCGAGCAGCACGTCGTCTCGTGCCAGCACCACCACGGCGGTGCCCTGGGCCTGGCACCAGGCCAGTGCGTCGGTCGTGAAGAAGCCCTCGCCGACGACCACGAGCCGCTCGGGCG